>QNCM01000001.1:0-40000 GCA_003644505.1 Candidatus Makaraimicrobium thalassicum
AATTTGTTTAAGTATTTGCGCCGACAGGAACGATTTCATTACGTTCAACGTTCATATCCAAACAGGAATACACAAGCTTCTTAGCCATAATCTGCCGCCATTCTCGAATACGCCGTTGCAATGTTCGTAACTGATTATTAGCAAAGCTCCCCGGGTGCTTATTCTGAAGGCGTTTAAATAACTCCTTTGCGGTAGCATCTGGTTCGTTTTGAAGCCAATTAAGGATATCAACCCAAACTTCTTTAAAAGGATCCTTTCGTGTGCGCCAACTTCGTGTTTTTGATATATCCCGTTGGTGAGTAGGGCGCGCATCACCATATTGCCACAACTGAGGTAATCGCGCAAGGAATTGTTCCAGGCTCGTTCTTCCAGGACCGGTTGTATGATCATCGGGAGAAGCCAACGCTGCTAAAGCAGCTTGATTGTCACGTATCTGATGTAAGAGCCTTACTGGATCAAGTTGTATGCGTTGCGATTGGAGACTCTTTTTCGTTGACTCTTCAATATTCGGATGATTCGTTAACCGATTGCAGGGAGTAGCAGGTTTATAATACAGCCTTTTTATTTTAGCACCTTGTCGTTCTTTTTCCTGTAATTTGAATGAAGGCTGAAAATAATTCACATAAAGACGAACATTTCGATACAAATTAGCCATAGCTTGACCGGCCACAACTCCAGAAAAACGATCATACCCGACAAATCGTCGAACCACAGCCCCATTTTTTTGTTCAACCCAAGCTTGATCATTCTTGCGGAATGGTCGTGAGCGAGTAAACTTAATGCCATGCTTTTTACAATAATCTAACAGCGTATCGTTAATAAAAGCGCTATCGTTGTCGGAATCTATTCCCAGCAGAGGAAAAGGAAGTTGTCTACGTAACGCATCAAGCCCCTCTACTACAAGCGCTTGATCTCTGGATAAAAGTGGAATACACTCGATCCAGCCCGAACATACATCAGTTGCGACAAGAGTATGAATCAACTTGCCTGTCATTGATCCGCCGCTATGTACTACAAAATCTATTTCCAAATATCCGGGTATCGGATTATTTCAATCCGCAAACGTATGCATCGGCACTTGGCTGCTCACCTTTTTGGAAGATTTACGTTTTTTCTTATGCGGATGGGCTTTCTTGCGAATTTCGGAAAGTAGTCGATCAATGCTTGCCGCACTTATCTTCAGTAGTCGTTGACGCACTTCCGGGTTAAGTTCAAGATGCTTATGATATTCCATTGAATCTATAAGATCTGGCATAAGAGCCTTCAGTCTCTTACTGCAAATCCGGTCAGAAGCTTCCCAGGAAATAATGAGCGCTTGTTTTACGGCCTCAGTATAAATGCGCTTACTGGTGATTGACTTATTTGGTTTTTCGCTATCAGATTGATTCCCTAACAAACGAACGGCATGCTTTCGGTGATATTCCGCTACCACAACAAATTCATCCAGTATCCTGGTTTTTTCTTTCTTCGATGCCACTACGTAACGTTTTCGAAGGATTTTGATGAGTTCATTCCTTGTATTTTTACTGGTTTTCTTAGCCATAACTTACCTCCTATTTTTTGGGTAACATTATGATAAGTCAATGGCCTAGTTTGGGCAACAAAAACTATAAGTCAAGGCGCATGATTTTTGTATTCATATGTAGTGCCAATGTTATATCAATGTTGCCCTAATAATTCATCCAATTTATCTAAGAAACCTTTTATGTATTTTTTATTTAGCGACCCTATATCTGTAGAATGTTTAGAGCTAACGTCAACGCTCACCTGACCAGTTTTAGTTTTTTTAACTAATATTCTGATCACATAATAACGCCACATAGTTGTTTCACCAACAGTGATTAGCCCCAATGAGTCATCTACGTCTTGAACTTTCCAACCATCCATTTTGTTTGCCGCTTCTACGGCTGCGTTGATAACTTTATCATAAGAAGCATTATAATAGCGCGTCTGAATATCTGAATTTGTAGCACGTATTGTTGACATGGAGGAAGCACATCCCGACATAAACATTGCCAAAATAACCAATAGGATCAAATAATTTTTAATACCCATTTTCTGAAAGTTTTGTAAATAACTCACCGCCTATCCTCACTTTCTGGGTTAAACCTTTTTCGTATCCAGAAAACTTCTTAAGTGTCTTTCCGACTATCCATACGTCATCAATAATACCGTCCTTCAATACACTTAATTCGCCTTCGTCATCTTTTTCTGCAGAAAAAAAGTTAATTTTGCTGGACACAATATAACTGGCTTCGGACCAAACAGGTTTTATATCTTCACCGAATTTAAATAAGGGTTCATCATTACCTTCCTGGAACATATAGGCCGCATATCCTAATTGAAAACCGATATATGTTTTAATCCGTTCAGGATTTTTATCAAATATCCACCTTGTATAAGCAGTATATGGCATTAAGAGTATCGTATCTATGCCATATAAGGTTTTTACTTTATCGAGAATTTTCTGTGGTGTCATATTGTTGAATTCTGCCCTAGCTGGAGTCAAGTTCATTACTCTAAAATTTTTATCTACAAAATAATCAGTTATGCGCTCCGACAATAAGTATGAAATATCCCTATAGTATTGCCTGTTTCTACGATACAATTGGTCACCCTGGTTTGTCTCGTCCACATCGGCGGTATATCTTTTTAAATTCATTTTACCGCCGTCCGTAATACTCGAAAAATAATTAATTCCGTATTTCTTATCTTTGATATCATATCTTATCAGGTAACCATATGTATCTGCTATTGTTGTTTTTCCAGATGGGCTCGTTAGTAGTATACCTTTATTTTTTAGGTATTTTAACGTATCATCGGCTCTGTCATCGATAACATTACCAAACCAAGTTATGGTTGCAAAAGGGCTCATATGTGTATGATAGACTAATATAGCGACGCTTTTAGGACTTTCTTTATTTCCGAGTATCTCGAGTTGGTTTGTGGATTTCTTAGGATTCAGCCATAGGTCCTTGGTAATATTCTCTTCACCTTCGTAGATAATTTTTTTATCCAGTACGGTATATACATATCTCTTTTTTTCTATCTTAACAGGCATACCTTTTGAATCTATAGTAAATTTTGGCTCTCCAGATACATAATCAGCTTGAATCTTTTTAATGACTGCATTTTCCAAATCATTTATTGATCCACCAACAGCTCTTCGTCTTTTAAAACTCGCAATAATGAAATCTTTGTTTGGTAGTGCAAAATCAACTCTGATATTCTCTACTACCCAATAAAAGATGGCATTTTTCACATTATAAAGATAGCAATGAACCACGGCATCCGCTTTGGATTTATCGTCTACTAAATTAAATCCTATTTCTTTGAGCTTGGCTGCAAACTTTTGTCCATGCTCCTCTTTTTCTTTATCTTTCATTTTGAAAGACTGTTCATTTGTCTGCAAATCATATTCTAGATAGATATTTTTAAGATCTTTTAAGGCAGTGTCGCAATAGGCAGGATTTAAGGAAAGCGTTAGCAAAACTATAAAAAATATAAATACCGATTTTTTGATCCCCCTCATTCTCACCTCTTTCTGTAAATTATACTATTTCGTCCATGTTAAATTGGATAGCTGATAGCCATCATCCAGTATTTTCTTACGATTTGTGCCGTCAGCATTCATAGTCCACATTGTATGCCGACCATTTTTCTCATGCCGGACATACGCTATTTTTGATCCATCTGGAGAAAATGTATAATATGCCTCGCCAAGATCCTCGGTACTTACCGGCAATTTAGTGTATTCCTTCGTCGTCACATCATATATTATTGTTCTCGGCCCATATTCCTTTTCGCCCTTATAGCTATATATTCCATATAGAACTATTGTTTTACTATCGGGCGACCAATCAAATGTTGTGGCACTAAATGGAAGGGCTTCATCCTCTTTAGTTTTCAAGTTTATTATTCTAACACTAGTTCCATAGTCATTTTTCTCTGCATTTTTGATTGAATATAGTATATATTTGCCATCCGGCGATACGTCTATATCAAATATTCTGCGATTGACATCTTTATAAAATGTAATTTGTTCTTCCTGCATTGTTTCTAAATCCATTATATATATGTTTGCTATATAATCAAATCGATTCAAAGTGGTTCCTCCACTACAAGCAATCTTTTTATTATCCGGAAACCAGCTAAATCCACTTGCGGAATGTGGGAATTTTAAATCCCGTGTTTTGCCTGTTTTCAGGTCTACCATTTTAATTATATTATCCGGATCTATTGTATTAGCTATTAGTTTTACCCCATCTCTAGTTGGTTTAGGAAAGGTTTGATATCTATATAATTTTTTCACTCTCCCATTTTGATAAACACATGTCCCTAATCTTTTTTCTCCTGGTTCGCCATATTCACCAAATCTGCCTGATGAAAGATAAATTTTGCCTTTTACACCAGAACCACAACCGGTTAAAGCCAGTGTTGCTATAAGAGACAGCGCTATAAAATTTATCTTCATTTTGTCCATTATTTTCTATCCATTAATTGGTGCTGTAAAACAGCCTATTCACCGCATCAAGACCTAAACTATTCAATGTGTCTTGTAACTCTGGGCTGTTGACAGGTAAATTGAATAATTTAAGGTCTCTCATAAGAGCTTCATTTAGCACCATTGTATCATAAAACATGTTATTCCCCAAGGAATCATACATATACTCAAAAGAAGGATCTCTTTCCTCATTTTGTTCGAATCTAGAGTACGTTATCTCTGACGTATTTTCTGCCCGAGCATGATCTCTTGAGATAACTGTTGTGTTAAATACTAATGTTGCTTTATCTAAATCTAACGTGTGCTTACTCGAAACAGAGAAAGATATATCAAAAGTTTTATCACCAATCTGCACATTATAAGCAACTTCCCTGCCATTCAATTCAACCTCTGTTCCTGATACTTTTTGTGTAAGTTTTGTGAAGTTTCTTACGGTACCTATGTCTCCTGTATTTAACGGATCTCCATATGCTGTATCGACTGTTATCGCGTCTGGTTCCAAAGGATCGGACACAATTTCGCTATATGGATTGGCAGTATGATTTATGGCGATACCGCGTGACATAGTATAGCTAATTTCATCAATTCCAGGCAGTGTTGTCGTCATTCCTTGTTGTGGTGAATTATAGGTCATAAGGTAACCACCTACCGGTATGCCATGTGAATCATAGTAAGCTTTGTTAATATCAAAGCTAGCAATAAATGGGCTATCTTCAACATTTAAAATTCCCCTCTGCATAATGGCAGCGCTTCTCATATAATCCATATTCGGATCGGTTGTTGGTATCGCTAGACCATCCACAAGATTAAGGTTAGTAACACCTGTATTATTTAAAAGTTGCTCAAGGTTACCAACCCATAGTTCGTTTCCAAGAAGTCTTAAGCTGACATCGCCGTTGTCATTTAACCTCATACTTACCTGGTTTCCGTCGAAATCCTGGAAGTATATATCCTTGATAGTCTCATTGAGCAAGGAATTATTAACCTTATAACTAAGGCTTGTGGTACCGTCTTCGTTGATGTATTTCCACACAGTTGCGCCATTCCTTATAATAAGGGGATCCACGCCGTCTTTGCTGAATACGATGTGGACATTTTCTTCTGATGCAATAACTTCATCATTCAAGAGATATACTGTCTTTTCAGTCTCGAAAATATCATCATTTATGCCACTTGACCAGCCGATGTCCACTCTTGCATCTCCAAAGAAACCGCTTGAATCAGGAATAACAAACGGCATTTCTTCGATAGGTCTAATGATAACAGTTCTTCCTGTATCCAAATTGAAGTATTTTATTGATTTTGTAAGCGGCATTCCGTATACATCCCTATCTACTTCGTAATATACTTCTACATCATCTCCATACATATCACGGAAATACCCTTGGAGTTGTCCGGCTGTATTTGAATATGGGTCATATCCCCATGTTCCAAATACACTGGTCTTATCAGGTACATTGTAACCTGTCAGGTCATAGTATGGGTTCCCTTCATAATATTTTTCCATGAAATACGCTACAAGCGCATCCATGCCAGCTCCGTCCTTAAGGCCGACTTTGTACTCACCCGTAGCAGAGTCATAGGTCACTTCAGGGGTACCGGTAGGATTTATCTTGTAAGCTTCGATTTTGTCCTTGAAGTATGATCCTACTTCATTTATGCCTATATTGGCAACATTCGCAATAGAGTTTACGGCTATGGAGTTAAAGAGCGACGTTGCGTAGGTATTAAGTGCATCTTCAAGTCCTCTTTCCCTGATTATCTCAGAAAATTCCATAACCTGTGCATACCTTATTGATTCTTGCCAGAAATAGTTGCCCATGGCCTGATTATAACTGGTATAGTCTATTGTGCCATCAGGATTTTTGAAGTTAGCTTTATCGGGTCTGGGATTGTAACCCATTAGAGAAAGTGTTCCGTTTGTGAACTTTTCTATCATATTTTCAAAGAATCCTTTGCTGCCCTCTCCAGGATGCTGTGGATCCTTAGGTATTAATAAACCTTCGAAGCCGGAAGCTATTGCCGCAAAGCCAAGGTTGGCTAATAGAGGAGGTAAATTAAGCTCTTGAACCGTGTAGTTTAAAGCCAAGGACGAGACGCCTTGTAAAAGACCTTGTTGTAATCCTTGCCACATCTTATCAACATCGAATTCTCCCGTACCACCTCTACTAAATCCCATCTGTAAAGAGCTACGTATCCCAATCCCTGCAAGGTAGGATATGCGGGGGTCGAGGCCGAGGGTTTTGCCGAGTTCCTGGGCTCCCATGTAACTGACTTCGCCGGCCATGTTAAGGGCGATGTTCTTTAACAGGTCTTCTGTCGTATGCGTTTTCCCGTCTATCTCGAAAACCCCTCCGGCCAGTGCGCCTGCTGATATAGCGGCGAGTTCCGTCAGTTTCGGGTCTAACCCTGCTGCTTCTCCTAACTCTCTACCGGTCTGGACAGTGCCGGATCTGAGCATCGAGGCTACCGCGTCTATTTTCGGATCCGCCATGCCCACAAACAAACCTGTCATAAGAGCGGAAGCGATATCCGAAAGGGTAGGATCCAGCTTCATGCTGTCAAAGATGAAGCTTGATCCCATATTGACAGCCGTGCCTATGGCATGCGTGACAAGCGAGGCAGCGATACCTTCCCCGACAAGAGGAGTGAAAATATTGCCTATGCCTGTGGCAATGTTCGTTACCGCTGAGCTTATACTCTCGAAAAGCGGGATGGAGGTCTCAAATGCGCCTTTTAACCCAGGGAAAATCGTACTGGCAATAGAGCCGGCCCTGAATGCATGCCCAACCATGTTTGCGATGGTACCGAACGCCGCAGCGCCGGCGCACGTACCGACCGACCACACCACGTCCATTAAGGTGCCTGTCCTGACGACATAAGAGACGGTCTGTATCAGTATGTTTATCCCGAGCGCGACAGCGCCTATTAGCTGGCCTACACCGGGAACAAACAACAGCACTGTAGCCACGGGGGCCACTATTTTCTGGAAAAAATTTACTATCCCCTTCCAGAATTTCTGCCACCAGCCCGAACCGCGGATGTTCTTTGCCTGGAACTTATTCAGGTAGCTGCACTTTTCGTTTTCGGTATTTATAATCTGATTTCCGGAAAGGACATAGCCCGCCCACTCTTCCATGAACTCAGCCCTGGACATCGTGATATCCTGGCCTTCGGCACCTACGGAGAGATCTTTGTAGGTAACCGTCCCATCCTGTTCGTTGATATCCTTCAGGACAACGTAGTGGTTTCGGTTTACGTGCAGGATTATGCGGTCATTCAAGGCTAACTGTTCTTTCAGCTCATCGAAGTCAATTTTCTCGGCATGTAAGGTTAAGCCGTTCTTTCCGGCTATCCTGGACATCGCGAACATTGAAATAACAAGATCCCCTTTGACTTCCGCGGTTATCACGCCCGCAAGTATGTCAACCTTGAGGCAGTCCCCGCCTATCTCCTGAAACGTCTTTGTCACACCTTCTTTATCCAGCAAATCCATAATAGTTTTGAACGCGCTGTCGCCGAAATGCAGGCTCTGGCCCTCAAGCCAAGCCACTATACTGTCGATATCCTCCTGCGTAAGATTAACCTCTTTTACATCGTCCAAACTCAGGCCAAGCGGGGATAACATTGTCCCTTTTTCGCTGTCATCAGCTGATAAATATCGATCAAAAAATGAGCTTACGTCAGCGATTATGCCGGTTTTCCAATTCTGTCTGTCAGAATATTCATCAAGACCCTGTATATACCGGGTTATTTCATCGGCTTTTGTGGCAGAGAGGCCCGCTTTCGCTTTATTCAGCCAGTATTCGAGTTCAGTTTCGGCGGGGTCGCGGCCAAGGACATTTCTATAATAGTAATATATCAGAGGCGAACTTTCTTTCTGGACAATGTCGCCAAGCACCACGTTGTAGTCATTAATAAGCAGATCGCGCATTGCCTGTGCCGCATCATTCTCGATATTTTGTTTGGCCTCAGCTATCTGATTGTCCAGATCGTTATACGCCTGCTCTTTCTGCGCGGCCAGATTGACTTCATACTCGTCTAATTCCCTGAATACCCTGTCAAATTCCGAAAGGTCATAAACATTCGGATCATACCTGGATCTTTCCCGCTGCAGTCTGTCGCGCTCAGCGTTGATCTGTGCCTGTATCTCCGCTGCTTTAATCCCAATATTGTCTCTGGCATCCTGCTCCGCCTGCTTGAGCTGCGCAAGCGCTTCCTCCTTCTGCGTCGCCAGATCCTGCAGAGCCGCCTGATATCCCTGCTCCAGTTTCTCCCTCGCGTTCACAAATTCCGTCTTTAAAAGCCGCTTGTTGGAGTCATACGTATACAAAACAAGAAGCGTTCCAGCCTTATCCTCCACTCTTGCGACAGAACCCTCATTGTAATAAGTAACGGACAGGTCCGCGGAAACCGTTTGAACGGGTATATCGCTGGTTTTATCGTAAACGGTTATGATCTTCTGGGCGTCATTTAATCTATGAGATGAAATCTCCTTGTTAAAGTCATCAGTTACCTTTACGTAAGCAAGATCCCCGATGGGCTCGTTGTCCGTCGAATTTCTTGTGTAAGTAATGCGTACGTTCTGCGCATCATTCAGATTAAGCGCAGGGCTGACCGAAAGACCGGTTGTGGAAAGAATAACTTTATATTGGATATATTTCCCCGCAGGCGAGGTGATCCGAGAACCCGAGCAGTCTGTCAGCGGTTCTGACCAGCCGCTCCATGTGGGATCCGGGACAGACGTCTGGCCAGTGCGCGTACTGAATGTTATCTGCGTGCCTTCCGGCAGGTCCTCTGACCAGGAAACCGTCCCGTATTCTTCGGCGTTTGTCTCTATTACATTAGACAACAGTTCACCGCGCGCGATACTCTCGACCTGAGTGGCATACAGCGCGGGCATCTGCGGAAGTTCTCCCGTTAATTCAGCATAATCTATACGTATCCTGCCTGAACCGCCGTTACCTCCGTGACCGCTGCATCCGGCTCCTGTCCCGCCTTTACCGCCATCGGCTGTGATACTCCCCCCTGTAAGGTCAATGCTCTCCCCGGAAATCCAGACTGTTCCTCCGGAACCGCCGCCTCCACCCGCACCGCCATTACCACCGGTGCTGCCGTCCTGCCCGTCTCCGCCATTGGCGCAAATAGTCCCTGATATCCTGATCTCGGGCGCGATGATTTGAAAGGCGCCTCCGCCTGCTCCGCCGTCTCCACCACGGCTCTGGTATCCCGGAATCGTATAATCGCCGCCTGCTCCGCCGCCGGAACCTCTGTATAACTGATCTATCTCAAATTCCCCGTAAGTATTGCCGCCATGCCCCTGGTACCCGTAGTATCGGTATCTCTCCGGTGTGCCGCTGGCGCCTGCTGTGCCGTAGCCTCCGCCACCACCGCCGCAGGCACTGGGAGCGTCGGGCTGATGATTCTGGCCGTCAAGCCCGCCGCCTCCGCCGCCGTGATTGGCGGACATGCTATCGATTCCAAGCCCATTATAGGATTCACCGCTTTGATTCGCTCCAAAATTTCTATAGTATGCCGGGGTGTTCGTGCCTCCTCTATACCCTGTGCCGCGCGCATCAATTGTGCCTTTGATCTCTACAGGACCCGCGCATCTCAGCGTTGCCAGGCCTCCGATAACGCCATCCCACGGGGAAATGACCAGCACGCCTCCTTTAGCCACATAAATGCTCTCATACTGTTTTTCCGCGTCCACATAAACCGTCTCGCCGGTGCCGACTACGAGCGCGCCGTCTGCTCCGCTTCCATAATCAAACAATGTTTCAAGCCGTATAGATGAGCCGTTATAAATAATATTCTCATCGCTGTAACTAAGCTCCTCCATTGACGCCGCGCTGTACGCGTCGTTAACCATGAATTTAAATTTTCTATTTTCGCTGGACAGGGGCATAACAAGCTCCATAAAACCAGCTGCGTCATATTCTATACGTGCCCCCTCCCCCGTTATAACCTCTTTTATTCTACTGTCTTTTAGTATATAAGTCTGCCCGTCCCTGACATACGCAAATTCTTCCGGAATACTGTCTTCTCCAAAAATAACACTGTTTACGGTAGTATCGTCAGAAAATTTGATCTCTGAAATTCCGCCCTGAATGTACGAAGTAGTTATGCCGCCAACATTTATTATTGCCTTTAACTCGGCTATTGAGATATCATTGTTCAAATAGATCATACGTTGAGTCTCGTTTAAAATATACGCCGGTAATTCATCTTTTAATTCATCCAGATACCCCGGATCAAATACAAGCGCCGCCGTATCGATGATATCTGCGGCATCATCCGCATTCACGCCATCCGCACTGTAAATGTTTACTGCTCCATCCCTTGTGATCCTGACGTGATCGAGGCGTTCGATATCAGAGGGATCCTGCTGCGGCCTCTTATAATCCACCTTTATGCCATCTGTTTCGCTGAAAATGATCTTTGGAGTTACAAAATTATCCTCTGTGGAGAAAACAGCCATGTACTGGATATATTTTCCCGCAGGCGAGATGATCCGTGAACCCGAGCAGTCTGTCAGTGGGTCTGACCAGCCGCTCCATGTGGAATCCGGGACAGGCGTCTGGCCAGTGCGCGTCCTGAATGTTATCTGCGTGCCTTCCGGAAGGTCCTCTGACCAGGAAACCGTTCCGTATTCTCCGGCGTTTGTCTCTATTACACTGGACAACAGTTCACCACGCACGATACTCTCCACCTGCGTGGCATACAGTGCGGGCATCTGCGGCAGTTCTCCCGTTAATTCAGCATAATCTATACGTATCCTGCCTGAACCTCCGTTACCTCCGTGGCCGCTGCTTCCGGCTCCTGTCCCGCCTTTACCGCCATGGGCCGTGATACTCCCCCCCGTAAGATCAATACTTTCCCCGGAAAGCCAGACTGTCCCTCCGGAACCGCCTCCTCCGCCCGCACCGCCGTTACCGCCGGTGCTGCCGTCCTGCCCGTCTCCGCCATTGGCGCAAATAGTCCCTGATACCCTGATCTCTGGTGCGATGATCTGAATGGCGCCTCCGCCTGCTCCGCCGCCTCCCCCATGGCTCTGGTATCCCGGTATCGTATAATCGCCGCCGGAACCGCCGCCGGAACCTCTGTATAATTGATCTATCTCTAATTCCCCATAAGTACCGCCGCCATGCCCCTGGTACGGGGAGTATCTATACCTCTCCGGCGTGCCACTGGTGCCTTCGGTGCCGTAGCCTCCGCCTCCGCCGCCGCAGCCGCTGGGAGCGTCGGGCTGATGGTTCTGCCCGTCAAGCCCGCCGCCTCCGCCGCCGTAATTGGCGGACATGCTGTCAATCCCAAGACCGTTATAGGATTCACCGCTCTGGTTCACTCCAAAATTTCTATAGTATGCCGGGTCGTTCGTGCCGCCTCTATACCCGGTGCCACGCGCGTCAATTGTGCCTTTAATCTCCACAGGGCCCGAGCATCTCAGCGTTGCCAGGCCTCCGGAAATGCCGCTCCATGAAGAAAGGGCTAAAATACCTCCTTCAGCTACATAGATGCTTTCATACTGTTTTTCCCCGTCCACATAAACCGTCTCCCCGGAGTCGATTACAAGCGTGCCGTCTGTCCCGCTACCGTAATCAAACGGCGTTGCCAACTGTACAGACGACTTTTTGAACATAACCTCGTCAAAAGTATAAGCGGTCATGGAGTCCGCGGATTTCACAAAATTTTCGTCATTAACGGCATATTCATACTCTTCTGTTTCGCCGGATACGGATGCGATAGACGTTATAAAACCTGCTGTGTCATATCTTATTCTCGTCCCGCCGTCGGTTATGACCTCTTCCGGCTTGCCGTTTTTCACTGTATAGGTACAACCGTCCTTGACATACGTAAATTCTGTCGGGCTGCCGCCGCTGTCGAAAATAACATCTCGTATGATCGTTCCGTCAGACCTGATTATCTCAATAAGATCACCATTGGTATCGTATCTGACCTCTGAAAGGTTCGGCATCATGACTTTTATGCATCCGTCGACTTCATTCGCGTAAGTATACGTATATTTCCGCCCTTTTGAATCAATGATATATATGAGCTTTTTATCCGCGTTATATGCCTGGATATTATTATCCCCATCATGAACCAGGGTCAGGTCATCTTCATAAGAATACGAATAGCTATAGCAGAGAACCTCGTTATCGCTGTATATATCCGATTTGATCAGCTTGTTATCGCTATCATAATAATAATTGGTGACTAACAGAGCGTTACCGCATTCTTTAACCTTCTGAAGCCGCCCCTCGAGATACCAGCGGTATTCATCCTTCGCATGGTCATATATCTTTACGGATTCACCTTCATATGACCAGTCATATACCGAACCGTCACTCAATGTTACAGTGCTTATCCTGCCGGCTGAATAATCAACAGCATCGCCGGACCTGCTTATACTTTTTAACAGCTCGTTATCCTTGTAAACAACCACGCTCCCGTCCGGATACGATATAAGCCCGTCTGAAATAGTGCCTGTCCCGGAAAACGTTATGTTGCCGATCCGTGTACCGTCTGATTTTTCTATATACTGCTCTTGCCCGTCTTCATAAACGATCTTCGCCTCACTACCCAATGCCAAAGACTGAAGATCCCCAAGGTTATCATATATCCGTTCTATTCCGTTCCTGTTTACCGTTATTTTTTCAACATTATTTGATTGGTCAAAAATATAACTGTAGCTTGTGGTATCCAGTTCCGTCATAAAACCGTTCGGGTTTACCCAGAGGTTACTAAATCCCCTTGTAATACCGGTTAACAGGCCGTCTTCATATAAACTTATATCCATGTTTTTATCAAGCACCAATCTGATCTGACCGTTCTCGTCGTAATACACCTGAAGAGGGACAGAATCCTTACCGCTGGCACTAACAAGCACTGACTGCCCCTCTTTGAATTCATACAGATACTCATGCCCATCCGCTGTAACTATTCTCTTGAGATAGCCATTTTCATACTCAGTGATCTTGCCATCCGGACCGGCAAACCTGACCGGCTTGCCATCTGAATCGTATATACACGTTGTCTTTCTGTTAATCGCGGTGATGTAGAGAATATCCCCATTCTCATCCTCAATGTAGCGGAAGGCCGTGAGCCCTGTTCCATCGCTATATTCGGTTGTTTTTCGGCCTTCTCTGTACCGCACCAGAGTCCCCCCCGGAAGAATCATTTGAAGCAATGTTCCGTCATAGACTATGCCTGTAGAGCCATCAGCATACCTGATCACGGCGTTCCGCAGATTCCCGTCAGGATCGAGTTCAATGCCGCTCATGGTCGAGCCGTCTTCTTTAAATGTAACGGAAAGAATTGCCCCGTCCCGATACCGGATAGTATCCCCTCTGGGATTGGTTACGGAAATGACGGAACCTTGATCTGTATCCTGATCCCCGCTGTTCGAGGCCTCGTATGCATATATAAGGTTGTCATCTTCATCGAAGATCTTTATACTGCCATCTGGTAGATATTCAAGATAACTTGTCAACACGCCGTCTAAATCATATATCGCAGTATCCCCGCCTGATAAGGTCCTGGTAAACCCGGCAAGTGTTCCATCCTCCTCATATTCATAAGCGGTAAAAGAACCATCCGCTTCAAAACAGGTATCTATATAAAACTCTGTCCCATATAATTTGTAAGTATAGATTTCTCCTGCCGCTGTTTTCCTTATGTAAAATCTGTCCGTGACAGCCCGAACCTCGCCGATCTCCGCGGCTATCCTCTTGACCCCCACGTTCATGCTGGCAAAAGAATCTGATATTTCAGGCGCAGGCATATCCAGAGCCAGACCGGCCCTGCTTATCGGACAAACCGCCTGCCCGTCCTCATAGGCTGAATCATACATAACGACCGGAAGGCCGGCAGGGAAATCAAGTCCTATATCCGCCCCTTCCACAACGTCAACCCGGCCATGCGGAAATACAAGCGGGGCTGAACATTCGAAAGAATGTCGAAAAAAACCGTTGTCCTGCGGATCTATCAGGATATTCCTGTTTTTCATGTTATCTTTGACATCCTCATCGAGCAGGATACCTGTCTGCGTGTTATATTCGTAAATTTCAAGGTTATCATACGCCTCGACATCCATCTTCCCGCCGCGAATGTACGAATAGATATTCGGGGACCAGTCAACATCTTCCAGCGTGTATACAGGTTCTCCGGGGCTGCCCCCTTTCTCGTAAATGTAAAGATTAAGCGTGCTGCAGTCAACCTCTGTTTGAATAATATAACTCTTCCCCGGTTCAAACGTGAGATCAACGGGTATTGTTTCACGCGCACTTGTACGTGTCTGGTAATCGTAGTGATACGCTCTTAATCTCGGAGTATCGTTATAGTAGCTGAAATATATAGACTCATAACTGGTATCCGTTCTACCATTTATGCTGTAACTCATGTATCTCGACGCGGCACTCGCGTCAAAACTTAATTCCGTCTTATGTATCGGGGCGTCTTTTAAAGTGGTTCTTTGATCGGTACGTATACTTTGAGATGAAATGAAATTACCGCTCGCCTCCGGCAATAACCCGATATCGGCATTGGTTCCGCTTATGGAAAATCTGGGGTCCCACTTACCGTCCGGCAACGTATAAACCGGCGCTTCCGGGCGGTCTTGAGAAGATTCATAAAGGTATATGTTCACGCCGGACTCTTCCCAGACATATTCTACCGTGTATTCCGTACCGCTGCTAATAACGATATCCGGCTCCGCGTTTGTGTTGACATACTCGTGCGTATTGTAATCATATGAATAATAGTTGACCCTGGGTTTGCGGCCGTATATGTTTAACGACAGATTCACGTATTTGTCGCTACGGGCGTAATGGTAAGCTCTTGAGCAGAATGTGGGATTCGGCTTAGCCGGGTCTAACTTAAACGTTGATGCCAGCACTGGAGCCTGGGAATAGTTTATATAGCCGGTAGAGCGGTATGACCAGCTTATATTGCTATCTTTGTAGGAAGTTCTTTTCTGCACAGCGAGATTGCCCTCATCCGTTATGCTATACCTGTAATATAAAGTCTCCCCTTCCGGCAAAACAGCTTTTTCAAGTTTTCCGGAAAAATCCCCTGTCTGGTAATAAACCAGTTCCGTATCTTCCGGGAACTCCGGAATTATTGAAATAACGCTCCCATTCTCGTCATACTTGTATAGAGTAGTCTCCCCATTGGACTTTTCTTCCCGGAGCAGCCTGTCCCACCGGTCGTATATCTTCTTCGTGCCATCATCCGATCTTAATTCTTTAAACTGTATTTCCCCTTCGGCGTATCTGTAAAAAAGCGATTCGCCGCTGGCTGTGCTCGCACGGCTGACCAAATCGCCGTTTTCGCTGTCGTACTCGTATATCTCCAGATTATCCATAGATTCGATATCCACTTCTCCTCCGCCGTATATACTCGAATAAATCTGCAGGTCACTGGTAATATCCTCCAGTGTATACACAGGTTCGCCGGGGTCAGTACCTTTCTCATATATATATAGCTTTACGATATTGTCCTCTACCACTGTCCTGGCAATATACGCGTTTCCTGTCTTGATGGCAATATCCAGAGGGATAACATCGCTTTTACTCTCACGAGCCTGGTAATCATAATGATGCACGTTCAGTCGAGCCGTACCGCCGGAATAATTGAAATATATGGAATCACTTGAAATACTTGAACGCGTGTATATCCTGTAAGACATCTCCTGCCGGAAGAAGCTCTCGCTGTCTAAAAAAAACTCAGCCTGATAGACAGAACCGCCCTTCAAAGGATGTTTATAATCAGTTGATACTCTCTTGGACTTTACATAACGTCCGCTGGAAGACGGATCAAGCTCTATCCCCGCGTTACTCCCACTTATATAAAATTTTGGGTCCCACTGATTATCCTCCAGGGTGAATGCCGGACTGCCGGGCCTCCCCGATGATGATTCGTAAAGATACACATCAACGCCACTGTCCACCCAGACGTATTCCACTGTATAGTCTGTATCTTTGTTTATGGTTATGTCCAGCAGCTCATTTTCGTGCGTGGTCTCGCCTGTTTCATAGTTATATAAATAATAATATAGCCGCGGATTAGAACCATAGATGCTGAGCGACAGATTCACTGACCTGTCACCGGACTTGTAATAAGAAGCCCCGGAGTAGAATGATGAATATGTACTGGCGCTGTCTAATCTTAAATGCACCTTAAAACCCGGATTAAGGGAAGAATCAATATACCCTCCGCTGCGGTAAGACTGGTAAAGATTATTTCTGTCATATGAACGCCTTTTTAATACCGCGAGGTTACCTTCCTCTGTTACCCTGTAATCAAAATAGGCATTCTCTCCGTCAGGATAAACAATTTTCTGGAGTCTGCCTGTGAAATCACCGGATGTGTGATATTCATATATCGTCCCGTCAGCCAGGACCGTCCTTATCAGATTCTGGGCGGCATCATACTCCTTGACCGTTCCTCCGGCATCAGTAAACTTTTTCAGGGTCCAGGCGGAATTGTAACAATATCTTTTATTCCCCTCTTCTATAGTGATATCACCGCTTGAGGCGTCTTTTGTGTATTTATATACCTTTACGCTGTCCTGATCATCTACGGTCACATTACAAGCAGTAACTGTTCCCTCTTCATCAACAACATAGTCATAACCGGCCTTTATGCCCTGGGGATATTCGATACTTTTGACCCTTTTATTCTCTATCGTGTATTTTTTGCCGTCTGTCCCCTCAATCACTCCATCAATGACGCTGCCGTTTTCGTCTAATCGGAAATGCCTGATAAGTCTGCCGTCTGAAAATTCTACGGCTGTGATATTACCGGAGTCTATATAATATATATTTCCTTTATAACGGATTTCCAGCAGGACCGCTCTATAGCCATCCGACCCCGCCTCGGTCTTCCCGTAAAGGTAAACTGTTCCGCTGTTGTCCGTTATTTTGGAAAGGATACCATCCTTGTATTCGACGGTTTCGCCGTTATAGACTTCGACTTTCCGCAGTTCCCCCTTACTGTCATAAAAGGAACGTTTTTCATTATCTGATACGATTGTCTGGTCAATATTGTCATTTTCATCCTTTACATAGGTATAATCCTTCACCTTTCCATCGGCATACTCAACCGATTCAACAAGCCCGTCGTCGCTGTAATTAAACTTCTTGCCCTCCGAGTCGGTTATGGAAACTATCCCGCTCTCACGCACAACCAGGCTTGTCCCGTTAGTGTATTCAATATGGGCGCCCGTGATGTTATTCTCATTATCCAGCACAGGATTATTTATAAAGGTCCCGTCCGGCATTTCTATCCGATATATCTTATTATCCGAATAGTAGACAGTGCTTCCATCTTCTGTCGTTATTGAAAAAGCGGCTTCATCACGTGTTTGTAAATACTGCGTATTTTGAAAATCCTCGACAGCCTGTTTCTGGCTTATGAGGCTGCCCTTTGCTGTCTGCTGGGTCGCAAGGTCTCCGGGCGGGGTCGGCGGCAGCTGTTCGCTGTATTGTTCTCCGGCTATGCCGGCGGGGGTATAATTAGAGAGGTCTCCGGCCCATACGATCTGGTTCCATAAAAAAATCGCGGCTACGGTAACCGCGACTGTTTTAAAAGATACTTCTATCCGGGTATATGCCTTCATCTCGCCCCCTTTATTCAGAAAGGTTTCGGACAATATATTGCATATGTTACAATAACATGACTTTTATTTATTGTCAATAATTTCTTTATTTTTCTTCAAGACAACCTGGTTTGAAAATTTTCCGGAAGTGATCTGTTATTATATGTGTTCCTTCCCTCTACCGTTTGTTCCTCTTTCATCGCTTTAGTCTCTTTGTGAAAAAAGTTTCAATCTTTTGTAGACTTTAACTTTATTGCCAAACTATATTCTATTACGTTAAAATCTGGAAATCAACACATAAAACTTAGCTTTTTTAGATTATTAACACATTTGCAGACGCTTTATATAAGTGTTAATAGCAAAACCTGTTATGAGATAAATATGGGTAAGATCAAACTGAAGTGCAAATAGCTGGGATACTGTTCCGATGCGAAACCGTCCTGCAGTGTTATTTTCATATCCAACCCCAGATATTCAGGAGAAAGATGGGTGCCCAAAAGACGGGGCATACCCAGAAACAGGGCATACCCATAATTAGGTTGTAAGTCTTTATGTTACATGGGGTTAGATAAAGCGTCTGCTATTGATATAACGGTTAGGGTGGGGTCTATCTTCTTCAATAGGCCTTTAAGCACGCTTCCCGGGCCGATCTCCAGGTAATCCGTTACGCCGAGTGATGCGGCTTTTCTTACGGAGGCTTCCCATAAGGTGCGGTTGTCGAGCTGGTCCATGAGATTGCTTTTTATCTTCGCCGGATCCTTTGTCACTTCCGCGTTGATATTGCTTATAAAATCAATGACCGGCTCCCTGACTTCCATGCCGCTGAGAACAGCTTCCAGTTTCTCTTTCGCCGGAGTCATGAGATCTGAATGAAAAGCGCCGCCGACCTTGAGCATGATAACGCGTCTTGCGCCCTGATTTTTCGCCAGGTCCGCGGCAAGTTCCACCCTGCCCGCATGGCCGGATATGACCACCTGTCCGGGGCAGTTAAGGTTGGCTACCTGGCATCCCAGCCCCATACAGAGTTCTTCGACCTTATCCAGTTCAAGGCCCATGATGGAGGCCATCTTTCCCGGCTGTTTTTGTGAGGCTTCCTCCATGAACAGCCCTCTCTTCTCGACGAACCTGAGGCCGTCCTCGAAGCTCAGCGCGCCGGCTGCCACAAGCGCCGTGGGTTCGCCCAGGCTCAGCCCCATTGCAAGGGCTCCGACGGACTTTATATCTTCGGCGGAAAATATCTCTCTATCCTCTTCGCCGACCGGCCCTCCCTTCAGCTTTTCTATGAGGACATTCAAAGCGGCGATGCTCACGGTGAATATCGCGGGCTGGCTGTTCGCGGTTGTCTGCAGCTGGTCCTCAGGCCCCTCGAAACACAGTTTCGCGATATCCCTTTCCAGCACCTCGTTTGCCCGGTTGAATACCCATCTGGCCGCGGGCTGGGTCTGGTACAGTTCTTTGCCCATACCTGCCGTTTGAGCTCCCTGGCCCGGAAATAACAGCCCGTATTTTCCGTTTAACATATCTACCATTTTATTATTAGCGCTCCCCAGGTCAAGCCCCCGCCAAAGGCGTCCATAAGGATAATATCGCCTCTTTTGATCCTTCCTTCCTCGATGGCTTCGGTAAGAGCCACGGCGCTGGAAGCCGCCGACATATTGCCGTACTTCTCCAGATTAAGATACACTTTTTTATCCGGGTCAACTCCCATTTTTTTCGCCAGGGCGTTCAGGATGCGTTTATTCGCCTGATGGGGGATGATTATATCGATATCGTCGCCTTTAAGGCCGAGCGGTTCTGTCACTGCCAGCGCCGCGTCCGCCATTATCTTTACGGCATGCCTGAAAAGAACATTTCCTTCCATTTTTATAGTATGCAGTTTATTCTCCACGGTCTTTATGGAAGCCGGCATGCGCGAACCACCGGCCGGAAGCCTCAGGAGATCCCCTTTGCTGCCGTCCGCGCCAAGGGCGGCCCCGAGGATACCGCCTTGCTCCACCATCCCCACCACGGCGGCTCCCGCGCCGTCGCCGAAAAGCACGCACGTGGAACGGTCCTCCCAATCCGTGACAGCCGACAGCTTTTCAGCCGCCACAACAAGCGCGCGTTTATACATGCCGCTCTTAATAAACTGGTCCGCTATGGTAAGGCCGTAGATATATCCCGAACACGCAACGGCTATGTCAAAAGCCGGGATGTTCCCGGCGCCAAGCTTATGCTGGACCAGGCACGCGGTCGACGGGAAGAACATGTCCGGCGTTATTGTCGCGACTATGATAAGGTCCAGGTCTTTCGGCTCGAGTCCTGCGCTCTTTAAAGCGCTCTTGGCGGCTTTCACCGCCATGTCGCTGGTAGCCTCGTTTTCCGCGGCAATGCGTCTCTCTTTTATGCCGGTCCGCGAGGTGATCCATTCATCAGTTGTGTCGACCATCCTTTCCAGATCCGTATTGGTCAAAATATTTTCCGGAAGGTATTTACCCACACCTAATATGCCTGTCTTCTTCATTTTTATCCCCTATTCCTCCATTACTCTATTCATTGACCAGTCGCTAACTGCTCGCACGCGTTGTCACACCGCACCGGGACTGTGATACATCACACTCCCAGTGTGTGACTGGCATAGCGACTATCAACTATTCAATAACTCTGCAGTTCCTCGACAACGTGAACGTTCACTTTATGATCCGCGTTTTCAGCCGCGGCGCATATCGCGTTCTTTATGGCTTTGGCGTTAGAAGATCCATGGGCTATTATAACGCTCCCGTCAACTCCCATAAGAGGGGCCCCGCCATACTCTGTCGCGTCTATCTTCTTCTTTATGATCCTGAAGGCCGGGAGAGTCAGAAAGGCTCCGAATTTCGTGACAAAACTGCTCTGCTTGAGTTCTCTCTTCAGAAGCTCGATCGCCGCGTCCGCGAACCCCTCGGTGACCTTGAGCAGGACGTTCCCCACGAATCCGTCACACAGGACCACGTCAGCTTTACCGCGGTATACTTCCTTGGGCTCGATGTTGCCTATAAAATTGAGCTTGCTCTCGGTGAGCATAGTATGGGTCTCTCTTATAAAATTAGTCCCCTTTGTCGATTCCTCGCCGATATTAAGGAGTGCTACAACCGGCTCTTTCTTGGCAAGTATATGTTTGGAATAGGCGTCTCCCATTATACCGTAGTGAAGAAGATGAAAAGGCTTCGGGTCAATATTGGCTCCCACATCGATAACCATGCACGATTTGATCAGCGTGGGAAAGATCACCGCGATACCCGGCCTGTCCACCCCGGGCAACAACCGCAGGCTCAAGGTAGCCGCGCATACCACGGCGCCGGTATTACCCGCGCTGACAAAAGCGTCAAATTCCCCTTTTTTCAGAAGATCGATCCCCTTTACAATGGAAGAATCCCTTTTCTTTCTTACGGACAGGGCCGCTGACTCATGCATCTCGATCGTCTGGGAAGTATTGACGATATCTATTTTATCGGCTGGATAATCAAGTCCCTGGAGCTGGTCCCGTATCCTGTTTTCCCGGCCGATAAGCGTCATGTGATAACCGTATTCATTGGCGGCCATCACAGCGCCTTTTACCGCGCATTCAGGGGCTTTGTCCCCGCCCATTGCGTCCAAACCGATCCTCATTTATATCCTCCGGTTCTCTAACCCTTTTTCTCCTTCTTCTCTCTCCTGGCCTTGCGCTCTTCGACGGTCTCTATGCGTTTGACCTGCGTGCCTCCGTAATACCCGCAATAAGGGCAGACGTGATGCGCCTTTCTGGCTTTACCGCACTGGGGGCATTTTGAAAGAGAGGGCGCTTCGGTCTTGTAGTGGGTGCGTCTTTTCCGGCCGCGCGTTTTTGAATGTCTATGTTTGACCTTCGGCATGTCTATCGTCTCCTTTGAGCTTTTTCTTTTTCCTTTACGACTCCATACGCGTCTTTAGCTATCAAAAGTTCCTCGTTCGTTCTGATCACAAAGAATTTTGTGCCGTCTCCCAACAGAAGCCGCAGCTGTTTCTCAATATCATCTTTTATACGCGGCACGTGTTCTCCTATACCCGCGGTAAACACTACCGCGTCCACTTCCCCGAGAACAGCGGCGTAAGAACCGATATACTTCTTTATCCGGTACACAAAAATATCATATGCCAGCTTTGCACGGCTGTTACCCTCATCTACAGCCTTCAGGATATCCCTCATATCGTTGCTGATCCCGGATACGCCCAGAAGGCCGCTTTTCTTGTTCAAAAGGCTGTTGACCTGCCCGCCGCTCAGGCCTTCCTTCTCCATGAGAAAGGTCACTACAGCCGGATCAAGGTCGCCGGAACGTGTCCCCATAAGAAGCCCTTCAAGAGGGGTGAACCCCATTGACGTGTCTATGCTTTTGCCCCCTGAGATAGCCGCGATACTGCAGCCGTTACCCAGATGCACCGTGATCACGCTGATATCCTTGAGCGGTTTCCCCATCAGTTCGGCCGCCATGGCGGAAACATACCTGTGGCTTGTTCCGTGAAACCCGTACTTCCGTATCCTGTATTTCTCGTAAAACTCGTAAGGGATACCGTAACAGAACACATACTCCGGCATTGACTGGTGAAACGCCGTATCAAAAACCGCTACCTGCGGGACTCCGTGAAATATCTTCACGCAGCTTCTTATCCCTTCCAGGGAAGGGGGGTTGTGCAGAGGAGCAAGCTCGGAAAATTTTTCTACGCTCGCCAGGACCCTGTCATCTATCAGCGTGCTTTCATTAAATTCTTCGCCGCCGTGGACAACCCTGTGGCCGACCCCGGCTACCTCGTTGACATCCGACAACACGCCTCTGTCCGCATCGACCAGCGTGTCCTTTATTATCTCAATAGCCCTCTGGTGGTCCGGGCAGGGGACCTCTTCCTGTATCCTGCCCTTTCCAGCGGCTTCATGTGTAAGCATGGAAGAGTTTTCACCTATCCGCTCGACTATCCCCCTGCATAAAGAAGATTCTTTCTCTACGTCAAAGAGCTCGTATTTGGCTGATGACGACCCGCAATTTATGACCAGAATCAACATTTAAATCCTTCTTTTTACGACGAGCGAGAAGCGACGAACCACGAAACTAAAGCCCCTGGGCCCTGACAGCCGTAGCAACGGCCGTATCAACAACGTCCTCCCAGCTGCACCCGCGGGACAGGTCGCTGCACGGCCTGTCAAGCCCCTGCATCAACGGCCCGACAGCCCTGGCTTTTCCGAGGCGCTGGGTTAACTTATACGAGATATTACCGGCATCCAGATTGGGGAATATCAGAACATTGGCCCTGCCGGCCACCTCACTATCAGGGCATTTAAGCCGGGCCACCTCGGGAATAATCGCCGCGTCCAGTTGTAATTCACCGTCAATCATCAGTTCAGGCCTTTTCCGCTTTATCCTGTCCAAAGCCTCCAGGATGGTATGGACCGATTCGGCCTTGGCGCTGCCTTTTGTGGAATAACTCAGCATGGCCACCCGGGGTTCGATACCGAACAGCTTATGGAACAGATCGCTCGTCGCGATCGCTATACCCGCGAGCTGCCTTGTCGAAGGATAGGGGATAATACCGCAATCCCCGTAAGCGAAAAGCCCGTTCTCTCCGAACGGGCAATCATCCAGTTCTATTATGAAGGAGCTCGAAACCGTCCCGACCTCCTTATCCAGTTTCAGGCACTGTATGGCTGCCCTGGCTACATCTGATGTCGTATGGCACGCTCCTGCCACAAATCCGTCCGCTATCCCCAGCCTTGTCATCATAGCCGCGTAATACACAAGGTTTTCTGTTACGGTTTTCTCCGCGTCTTCCCGCGTGATCCCCTTGTGTTTTCGGAGCTCGAAATATGTATCGATGATCTCATCCCGCTTATCGTAAGTCAAGGGATCAACAAGGCCGACTCCGTCCAGTGAGATGTTATTTTCTTCGGCCACTTTATTGATCTCATCTTTTCCACCCAGGAGGCTCACTTCAGCCATACCTTCAGCTGTTATGAACGATGCCGCTCTTATGATCCTTTTATCCTTACCCTCGGGCAGGACAACCTTCTTTTTTTCTTTTTTGGCTTTTTCCCTTAAAATCAATATCCTGTTCATTTCACCAGTTTCTCTTTCAGTTTTTTTTCAACGTTCTCAGGAACAAACTTTGAGACATCCGCTCCCAAACGCGCGGCTTCTTTGATCAGCTTGCTCGACAAATACGAATATGCCTCGTTCGGCATCATAAATACCGTCTCTATCTCCGGGTTTAACTTCCTGTTGGTAAGCGCCATCTGGAATTCATACTCAAAATCCGATATCATCCTGAGCCCCCTGACAACTACCCTGGCGGATCTGCCGGCGGCGTAATCCACCACAAGGCCGTTAAAATCCCCGACTTCGACGTTATCAAACCCCGCGGCGGCTTCGGCCATCATTGCCACGCGTTCTTCGACTGAAAAAAGAGGGGATTTGTCTCCGCTGTGAGCTACCGCGACAAAGACCCTGTCAAAAAGGACAGCAACCCTCTTTATCACGTCAAGATGCCCATATGTAACGGGGTCAAATGTTCCGGGGTAAACAGCTCTTCTGGTCATTTTTTAAGGAAAACAGATATGAAAATATTTTTGTAAGTCTTTTGTTTAAAAATAGAAACATTCCCTTCAACTTCGGGAATGTCTTCGGCCCTGTGATGCTCAATAATCAACAAGCCAGCGGGTTTTAATATATCATAATGATTTATTATAATCAAGGTTTTTTTGGCCATGCCTCTATTATAAGGCGGGTCGGAAAACGCCAGATCAAAACTCTGCCCGGATTTCGCTAACAATTCCATTGACTTGAACACGTCCCCTGTTATTATTCTCGCACGCTCTTCCGCACCAAGCAAGCGAATATTTTCCCCTATGGCCCTGCCGCACCGCCTGTTTTTTTCCACAAACAGGGCTTTTTCCGCGCCGCGGGACAATGCCTCCAGCCCGTAGGCTCCGCTGCCGGCAAAAATATCCAGGACACCCGCTCCGGGCACCTTTGCCGCGATGATGTTGAACACAGCCTCGCGTATCCTGTCCTTCGTAGGTCTCACCGCAGCAAATCCGGGCTGTTTTATCCTCCGTCCCCTGTATTTTCCGCCGATTATTCTCATAGACATTTAAATCCCCAGTTTTCCTCTGAATCGCTCCACAATGTTCTGCCTGATACCGGCATTATGAGGGTCATTCAGGCCGGGATCCTCTTTAATCAGGCTGAACGCTTCTTCTCTTGCCTCTTCCATGATCCCGAAATCCTTTGCGATATCCCCTAACCTGAGCTCCGGCAGGCCGCTCTGCCTGGTTCCCAGGAATTCTCCCGAGCCTCTGATGTCCAGATCTTTTTCCGCGATCTCGAACCCGTCATCTGTCCCGGCTATCGTGGAAAGCCGTTCATGTGAAGCATCTGTTTTCGGCTCTCCAAGCAGGATACAATAGGATCTGTGCCTGCCCCGGCCGATACGCCCCCTTAACTGGTGAAGCTGCGCCAATCCGTACCTCTCAGCGTGTTCCACCAGCATAACAGTGACATTGGGGATGTCGACCCCGACTTCGATCACGGTGGTAGCGATAAGGATGTCGTAATTGCCGCGCCGAAAATCGTCCATCACTTTTTTCTTTTCCCCGGATCTCATCCGTCCGTGGATAAGGGCCAGACGCAGATCAGCGAAGACGTCTTTCTGCAGATGCCTGTACATCTCTTCCGCTGACTTAATATCTGAGGAGCCGGTCTCCTTTACCCTGGGATACACTATAAATACCTGCCTGCCTTTCCCGGCCTCATCGCGAATAAAGCTGTAAACAGCATCCCTGCGGTCTTCTCCGACCCAGTATGTAGTCACAGGCTCACGGCCGGTCGGCTTTTCTTTCAGCAGAGAAATATCCATATCCCCGAAAACCGTAAGCACCAGGCTTCTCGGTATGGGCGTAGCCGTCATAACAAGGGTATCCGGCATTCTCCCCTTGCGGCGCAGGGTTTTCCTCTGCATGACCCCGAATTTGTGCTGTTCGTCTATGACAACCAGACCCAGGTTATTGTAATTGATACCCTCCTGGAACAAAGAATGTGTGCCGATAACAATATCCGCTTCACCTTCGGCCAGCTCTTTCTGTATTTTATCCCTGGATTTCGGATCGATCCCGTTTACCAGAAGGCGGATATTCAACCCAAGCGGCATAAACGTTCTGCTGATCGTCACGTAATGCTGGCGGGCCAGTATCTCGGTCGGGGCCATCATAGCGGCCTGATAACCGTTCCTGGCTGTCAGCAGAAGGGCGAACATGGAAACAACCGTCTTCCCGCTTCCCACGTCTCCCTGCAGAAGACGGGACATCGGCTTCTCCCCGGCCATATCATTTTCGATCTCTTTTATGCATTTTTTCTGTTCACCGGTAAGCTTGAATGTAAACAATCTCTCGAATTCAGCCTGAAGTTCTTCCCCTACTTTATGTCTTATGCCCCTTTTCCCTGTCTTTTTCCGCCTGAGCGCCATGACTGCCTGCAGAATAAAAAATTCCTCAAAGACCAGCCTTCTGTAAGCCCTCTCAAGGTTCCTGAAAGAATACGGGAAATGTATGTTCTCTATGGCGAATCTGGAATCGACCAGCTTTCTTCTTGCCCTTATCCGCGTAGGCAGGCAGTCACGGACATCCCCCGCGAAGGAACGTATTGCCTGGTGGACGACCCTGCGTATATACTTCTGCGCGAGGTCCCTGGTCAGAGAATAAACCGGGACGATCCTGCCGACATCCAGCGATTCCTCGCCGGTTTCCCCGTCCAGGATATCGAAAGCCGGATGGCTTATCTGGAGACGTTTTTGGAGCTCGACTTTCCCGTAAAGCACTACTGTCTGTCCCGCAGAAAAGACCTTCTTCATGAACGGCTGGTTATACCACACGGCGAATACCCTGCGGCTGTCCCCGCCCACAGCTATCTCGAATATACGGGTCCCTGTCCTGGCGGTAAAGACGCTGGTCTTCAGGACCTTGCCTATAACAGCCTGGTTCCGGCCCGGCTGCAGGTCTTTCACTTCCACGATACGGCTCCTGTCCTCGTACCGGCGCGGCAGGTAATAAAAAAGGTCGGATACATTCTCAATACCCAGTTTCTCGAACAGGTGCGCTTTTCTGGGGCCCACGCCTTTTATGTATCTGACCGGAGTGCCCTGAAGGGAGTTTTTCTCTTGCATAATATTCTCTGTTATGCTATCATTTTTTAGCGTTTTGTTCAGCGCCTCTTTTAAATCATAATTATAAGAGAAAGATATTAAGATGGCAAGGGAATGTTATATATGCGGTAAAAAACCGATCAGCGGCAGATCAATAAGCCGCAGGGGTATGGCAAAAAGCAAGGGAGGCGTCGGTCAGAAAATAACCGGGGTGACCTTGCGCCGTTACCTCCCCAACCTCCAGCCAGTCAACGCACTGATCGACGGCAAAAAGAAAAAGATAAAAGTCTGCGCGAAATGCCTCAAAGCCGGCAAGGTCAAAAAAGCGGTCCAATAAACATCAATCCATGGCTATCTGAAGGTCTCTGATATTCAACTGAATGGAATCAAGCCCATCCCAGCTGTTGATCGAAGGTGTATAGGCAAGGTCTATAACGTCCCCGGGGGCAGGCCTTCTAACGTCATTCTTCTTAAATGTCACCGCCTCACAGGTAAGATTGCCGCAGGACGCCAGGAACTTAAACCCGTTCCTGCCGATATTACGGGGGGTATTCTTCACCTTTAGGCCTCTGGAGGAAAATACCGGCTCGCTGTTGCCGGGGCCGTGGGGCATAAGGATCCCAAGTTCGTTGATCAGCCGCGTTTCTATGTGGGAAAACGGCAGGCAAAGGTCTATCTTGAGCTCCGGAAGCGCGGTCTCCTCTTTTACAAAATAGTCTCCGGCAACCTCGTTCAGGCTTTCCCTGAACCGGCCGATGTCCTCTTTCCTGATCTTTAAGCCGCATGCCTGCTCATGGCCGCCAAAATCTATTAAGTGGCTGCTGGCCTTATTGATGGCCTCAAAAAGGTTGAACCCGTCCACGCCCCTGCCAGACCCCCTGCCCCTGCCGTCTTTCAGCGCTATCAGGATCGCCGGTTTGCGGTATTGTTCCGTCAACCGGGAAGCGACTATCCCGATAACGCCCGGGTGCCAGCTTTCATCCGCCAGGACTATGACCTTTTCGTTCTCCAGGTCCACTTCCTTTTCTACCCTGCCAAGGACCTGTTTCAATATGTTTCTCTCAATGTTCTGACGGTTCTTATTCTCTCTATCAAGGGTCAGGGCGATCTCACGCGCTCTGGCATCATCTCCGCACATCAAAAGCTCAAGCGCGACACTGGCGGACCCGACCCGGCCCATGGCGTTTATCCGGGGGCCTAACGCAAAACCTATATCTTTGCAGGTGAGTTTCTTCGGATTGACCCTCGCGACATCCATCAGGGCTTTCAGCCCGGGCTTATCGGTCTGCCTGAGCTTCTTCAACCCGTTTTTAGCCAGGACGCGGTTCTCCCCGTTAATCGGCACGACATCCGCTATGGTCCCGAGAGCGACGAGATCAAGATGCCTGTCCGCGACGGCTTCCCGTCCTTTCATAAGAGCCCGGGCCAGCTTATATACCACGCCCACACCCGCAAGATAATTAAACGGATACGGGCAATCAGGCTGATGCGGATCGATTATCGCGTAAGCCTCCGGCCGGCGCGCGGTCTTTACCTCGTGATGGTCCGTCACGATCACGTCCATACCGTAATTATTCGCGCATTCCACCTCTTCCACGGAATTGATGCCGCAGTCCACCGTAATGATCAATTTGACCCCGTCTTCCCTGGCGCGCGCTACGGCTCTTACGTTAAGACCGTATCCTTCTTCAATACGGTTCGGGATAAACGTTTCATATCTTGCGCCCAGCTCTTCAAAAATACTGGCCAGGAGGGCCGTGGATGTCACCCCGTCGACATCATAATCCCCATAGATCATTATCCTTTCGTTGTTCTCTACCGCCTTCTTTATCCTCTCCACGCCACGGTCCATGTCTTTCATTAAGAACGGGTCATTACAGGAAGAAAGTCTGCCGAAAAGAAATTTCTGGGCCTGTTCGGGGGTCCTGATGCCCCGGTTCAGCAAAAGCTGGGCAAAAACAGGCGATATACCCAGATTACTGCTTAAGACCTGCTGCAGGCGGGGATTGGCCTCATATACTTTCCATTTTTTTTTCATGTGCTTAGCTTTCTCGACGGCCAGTCGATCAGCAGCGGACTGGCGATGAATATGGAGGAATATGTACCTACCAGCACGCCGACCAGGAGCACGAAAGAAAAGTCGTTGATCACTTTACCGCCAAAGAGGAAAAGCGCGAGGACGACGAACAAAGTCGTCAGTGACGTCAGCACTGTGCGTGAAAGCGTCTGATTGATACTGGTATTTATTATTTCCTTCTGGCCGGCCTTGCGCATAAATTTTCTGTCTTCCCTTATGCGGTCGAAAAGCACTATCGTATCGTTTATCGAGTAACCGACAATCGTGAGCAGTGCCGCTATAACGGGCAGGGATATCTCACGGCCGGTAAACGCGATCATGCCGAGTGAGATCAGGACATCGTGGAACAGCGCTATTATGGCGGTTATGGCAAACCTGAACTCAAAACGGAAAGAAATATACAGACAAATACCTATCATCGCGAATATCAGGGCCTTTATCGCCGCTCTTCTGAGATCCGCGCCTACGGCAGGACCGACCGCTTCCACCCGCATCACTTTAAACGCCCCCGCGCCGAACCTCTCCTCGAGGCCCGAGATTATCTCTTTGGTCTTTCCTCCAAAGGATCTGATAATAATGCCCTTTCCTTCACCGAACTGCTGGATCGCGGATTCACCCAGCCCGATATCGGAAAGAATGTTCCTGACCTCCTCTGCAGGCACCGCTTCGGTGAACCTGAACTGCTGCAGTGTTCCCCCAGTGAAGTCGATCCCGTAATTTTTGTCCCCACGGTGTATGAAAAAGGCCATACCAACAACAATCACCAGGATCGAAACGGCATACGCTATCTTTCGGAACTTTATGAACTGGATATTGGGCTGCCTGAAAAACTGCAGCATGGGAAGCTTCTTTATCCACGAATTATTCAGGGTGATAATGTCCAGCACAAGGCGCGTCACTACAAGCGCGGTAAACATACTGGAGATAATACCGATACTCAAGGTAGTCGCGAATCCCCTTACCGGACCGGTGCCAAACTGGAATAATATAAGCGCAGTGATCAATGTCGTCACGTTGGCGTCGAGAATAGTCCAGAACGCTTTATCATAGCCGGCATGGATAGCCGCTCTGAGGGATTTACCGAGTTTAAATTCCTCGCGTATCCTCTCAAAAATAAGCACATTCGCATCAACAGCAATACCGATCGTAAGAACGAGGCCGGCTATGCCGGGAAGTGTAAGCGTGGCACCAAAATACGACAGAGCGCCCGTTATGAGCACTATGTTCAGCAGAAGGGCGAAATCCGCTATGAGACCCGTAAGGAGGTAATATACCGCCATAAAAGCGAGAACGCCCATACCGCCGATGAGAATGGCATTGATACCTTTCTGGACAGAATCCTTCCCAAGGGCCGGCCCGACACTGCGTTCCTCTATGATCTCAACAGGGGCGGGCAAAGCACCGGCTCTTAATATCAGGGCGATATCCTTGGCTTCCTGAACGGAAAAATTTCCCGTTATCTGCGCCCTTCCGGAAGGTATCCTCTCACGTATGACCGGCGCCGTATATATCTGGCCGTCGAGAACGACAGCCAGACGGCTGCCGATGTTCTTGCCCGTAAGGTCGGCGAATATATCCGCACCTTTATCATTCAGTTCAAGAGAGACATACGGCTGGCCAAATCCCTGCTGGCTGAACTCAGTGGTGGCATTGACCAGCATATCCCCGATAAGCACAGCCTCGGTCCTGATAAGAAAAGGTTCCTTTTTCCCCTCTTTACGCTCCATGTATTTGAGTTCATAGCCCTCAACTTCTTCTCCCGCGATCGCTTTTTTAAGAAGTTCCGCGTCTTCGCCCACAAGCTTGAACTCCAGATGGGCGGTCCGGCCGATGATCTCCTTGGCCCTTTCCCTGTCGGTAACACCGGGGAGCTGGACAAGCAGCCGGTTATTACCCTGCAACTGGATCACAGGCTCCATAACACCGAACTGGTCGATCCTGTTACGTATGACCTCAAGGGCGCGCTGGGGGGCATCCTTTGCCTCGTCCGGCGTTAACTTGGAAGTATCCACCTGAAGCACCAGGTGCATGCCGCCCTGCAGGTCAAGCCCGAGGTTTATGGCCCCTTTATTGACTACATTGCCGTTTTCGTCATGGATGTCCAGAGGCGGGTATGAGAACCATATCGCCAGACCCGCGATCAGTACTACTAAAATACTCTTCCATTTAAGTTTTTTCCACATACTCCCGGATCCTTCCTCTATTTTTATTATGCCCCTGTCTTCGGCTTTTTCAACTTGGATATGGAACTTTTCTGGATCTTTATCCTGGTATTATCATCTATTCTCAGCGAGACCACGTCGCTCTGTTTATCAATATTGACAATCGTGCCGTATATACCGCCTGAGGTGACAACCTCGTCGTTCTTGGCCAGATCAGCGAGCATTTTCGCATGTTCCTGCTGGCTTTTCTTCTGCGGACGGATAAGCAGAAAATAGAAAATGATGAAAATAACCGCTACCGGCATCAAACCCATAAGAGGGCTCCCACCGGCCTGAGGCGCCGCTACCGAAGCGTCCTGTGCAAATGCCAAAGTTAACATATGTGGCTCCTTTTCTGTTTTATTCAGGGATGGATCATCCAACCTGTATTAATTATACCAATAAAACCACTGAGGTCAACGCTTAACAATTAACATTTTGATTCTTGGTATGCTTATATATGCCAGATTCCACTCCGGGAGTAGCCACTCCGGGAGTGGCCACTCCCGGAGTGGAGCAAAGGTTCAAAGTCTTATGTAGTTGTCCAGCGTCTGTTTCTTGAAGTCAGAAAAACGGTTTTCCTGTATCGCCGTGCGCGAAATCCGCACAAGTTTGACATAGAAATGTATATTATGCAAAGAAACCAGCCGGCCCCCCAGCATCTCATTCGTGTTGAACAAATGCCGGATGTAGCCCCTATTGTAGTTCCGGCATGTGAAACACTCACAGCCGGGGTCTATGGGGCTAAAATCCTCTTTGAACGGAGCGTTCCGGAGCTGCATTTCACCGGAAAAAGTGAATGCCTGACCGTTCCTGCCGTTCCGCGTGGGAACAACACAGTCGAACATATCGATGCCGCACGATATCGCCTCCAGCATGTCCGGAGGGGTGCCGACCCCCATAAGATATCGGACCTTGTCCTCCGGAAGAATGGAAGCCGTATAATCCGTCATCTCGTTTATAAGCTCCGCAGGCTCTCCGACACCGATGCCCCCGACCGCATAGCCGTCCATACCCATATCAATCAGTTCCCGGGCGCATCTTTTTCTCAAGGCCCGGTACATGCTCCCCTGGACAATACCGAAAAGAGCGGCCTTCCCCCCCCGTTCAATAAACCGCTTCTTCGACCTGTTCGCCCATCTAAGCGTCAGATCCACGGAATCTTCCACATAGCCCGCGGTGGCCGGATAATGAACGCATTCGTCCAGCGGCATAATGATGTCGCTCCCCAGAGCCAGCTGAAAATCGACAATATTCTCAGGAGTAAAAAAGTGACGTGACCCGTCAATATGCGACCGGAACTCGACTCCTTCTTCCTTTATTTCCCGAAGATCGGCAAGGCTGAAGACCTGAAAACCCCCGCTATCGGTGGTTATCGCCCGTTCCCATCCCATGAACTTATGAAGCCCTCCGGAACTCTCGATAATCTCCCTTCCGGGCCTCAGGTAAAGGTGATAGGCATTGGATATCAGCATTTCCACGCCGCAATCGACCAGTTCCTGGCTTGAGATGGTTTTTACGGCCGCCCGCGTCGCAACAGGCATAAATACAGGAGTGGCAACCTCACCATGGTTTGTCGTTATCTTTCCGGCCCGCGCACGGCAATCCCTGTCTTTATGTTCTATCGTAAATCTCACGGCAAATTTTACCCGCTGCCTTACCTTTATAACAAATTAGAGAGAAGCTACTCTCTCTAATGATCTTCTCTCTCTAACGAGGATCCCGCGTAAAAACTACAAAAATTCTTCGACAACCTTGATAAGGGCCTGTATATTATCGCCTTTGACCAAAAAGCGATCCGCAACCCGGGCATAAACGCTGTTCTCATATTCCTGGTAGCCTGTATAAATGACGATCCGGGAATACGGGGAAAGCTGCTTAAGGGTATCAAGAATGGCTATGCCGTCCTTTTCAGGCATCATCAGATCGAGGATAATGACAGCCGGAGTATTAGCCTCCATATAGCCAAGGAGCTCATAGCCGTTAGAGACCGAATCCACTTCATAGCCCAGTTCTGTCAGGATCTCGACCAACAGGTCAGCTATATCCCTGTTGTCATCGGCTATAACTATCCGTTTTTGCTGCTGCATGATCTGTTATTTTATCATCTTCCCGGAACGATTGCAAAGATTTTCGGCAGGCGGCCGATCCCAAGCCCGGGGTCGGCCAAGGTCGGACCGGATATGGTGTCATGCCTCCTAAAGAACAAGCATCGCGTCCCCATACGAAAAAAAACGGAAACCTGACTCCATCGCCTGTTTATACGCCCTGAAAATAAGATCCCTGCCGCCAAAAGCGCTGACCAGCATAAGAAGCGTTGATTTCGGCAGATGAAAATTCGTGATGATACTATCGGTTACCTTAAACCTGTACCCCGGATAGATAAAAAGATCCGTCTCGCCGCTGGACGGCGCTACTTTCCCCTGGCCTGCGGCGGCCGTTTCCAGTACCCGCGTGGAAGTGGTTCCCACGGCGAACACCCGGCCTCCTGAAACTTTTGTGCGGTTAACCGCATCAGCGGTTTCTTTGCTTATTTCGTAATATTCCGTGTGCATCAGGTGTTCTTCTATATCTTCGCTTGTGACAGGCGCGAATGTCCCATAACTGGTATGCAACGTCACATAAACTATGACCGCTCCTTTTTTCTTCAGCCTCTCCAGCAGCCCTTCCGCAAAATGCAGGCCTGCCGTGGGTGAAGCCGTAGCGCCGTCTTTGCGCGCGTATACCGTCTGGTAATCCTCCCTGTCCCGGGATGTATCCCTCCGGGAGATATACGGCGGCAGCGGCATATGCCCGCTCTCCAGAACCCTGCCTATCGGCGCATCAAACCGGACAAAACGTCCGGACCCGGCAGCCCCGAAAACAGTCGCCTGTATCCCGCTTTCAAGTTCAATTTTCTCTCCATCCTTAACGCGTTTTGAGGGCCGCACAAGCGCCCGCAGTGTCCCTGAAGCAGGATTGAGGACAAATATCTCCACTTTTGCTCCTGTCCTTCTCCTGCCATAAAGGCGGACAGGGATAACCCGCGTATCATTCAGGACAAGGCAGTCGCCAGAGCCGATATATTCGATAATATCCCGGAATATCTTTCCCGTTATGCTTCTTGTCCGCCTGTCCAGGACCATCAAGCGCGACATATCCCTCTGTTTTAGAGGTTCCTGCGCTATTATCTCTCGCGGGAGGTCGTAATCGAATTCACTGAGTTTCATACCCCCCCTCCCATCAGCCCCACATATCACCGTATGCAATAACCATTCCCCACGCGGCAGCAGGCCCGTCCCGCTTCTCCAAAAGTCTTTTCAGTCGCGTAATTTTCGCGCCGGGATAATATCGCTGCAGTATCCTCTCAGCGCTCCACCTTCTGAGCGATAACCCGAACGCGCCCCACTGGCACATCCCCACTCCATGCCCCCATCCATACCCGCTGAAAAGATAGAAGAGGGGGTATTTCTTTACGTGAAAATTCGCGCTTTTCAAGACGCGTCTGCCCACAGCCGAACGCAGATCTTTGGTCTTTATTTCGAACCATTTGTTATTCGATCTCATTCTCACATATTCCACACGTCCCGAACCGTCGCGGGGACCCGTCCTGATGTCATCGATCCTTTTGAAACGATAACCCCTGCTATTGAGCCTTTCAAGGATGGTCTGAGTCGATACCCGCACCTGCCACCGGAAATAAGGGGACCATCGGCACCACAGGCACTTTACCCCTCTGAGAGGCTGAAGCCCCGTCCCCCATATACGCGAAGCATCCTGGGTATGCCCGCCGCAACAGGAATGAAAATACGCCGGTAAAACTCTTCCTTCATATTCCAGAACCCTGTCTCTTGTCGCTTCCACGGCCCTGGTCGTCCTCCACCTCTCACTGGACAGCCCTCCGTAAACCTGTGAAAACGTATCAGCTGTCAGGTCATAATCCTTGTCTTTCCGCCGGAGGGCTTCGTGCACCGCAAAACTGCGCGAAACGATCGCCTGTGCCTTTATAACGGCAAATGGCCAGAAACGATTTATCTCACACGGTACCACGCCCTTCAGGTAGCCTTCCAGCTCCACTCTGTTAACGGCATCAAGCTCCCCGGCTGCCCTGATAATATCCATCTCCCCCCTGTAAAGCGTGCCGTTCAAAGTAATGCCCGCACCCCGCGAAGGAGAGATCCGGATACCCTCAGCGGCAAATATCCTGCTTCCGAGTTTTATGCCGGTATCGGCAGGGGAGACCTCCGTGCCGTGGGGGATCACGGCTTCTTTCTCCAGTAAATTCCCCGTCTTAACATCGCGGATTTCACACCTGCTTTGCGCGCCGAGTTCCAGTCTGTTTGGGCTATGCGCGAGGCGGACACGTATTACAAAAGGTTGTTTTCCGGCAGGAGAAAATCTGAAAGGGACAAAAAAGAACCTAAAGGCCGCAATACCCAGAATAATAAGGATTACGCCAGCCTGGATGGTTTTTTTTCTTATCATGATATTGTTCCGAACCGGGCCTGGAAAATACAAGCTCAAGCGGGGGAATCGGGGGATCCAATCACCTCTTAAAAAATAAATAAAAAACCAGGGACAATATTATACTTATTGCAATGCATGTAGTTACAGGAAAATAAAACGTGAATTTTTCGCGCCTGATGAGTATATCTCCCGGCAGTTTTCCCAGCCACGTCAATTTTCCGGACAGAAGAAATATCACTCCCAGAGCGGCCAGGACCAGGCCCGAAATAACCAGGAATTTTCCGATGCTTTGCGCCAATTTCAGTCACTCCTTAAAATAATTCCTTCTGACTCTCGGAGCGCTTCCCGATATATTCGTATGCCTTTTCCGTAAGTTCACGCCCGCGGGGGGTTCTCCTTAAAAAACCTATATTCAAAAGATACGGTTCGATTATATCCTCTATTGTATCACTCTCCTCGTTAAGAGATGATGCCAAGGCCTCAATCCCCACCGGACCGCCTTTATACGAAGAATAGATGACCTCCAGCATCCTGCGATCTATCCTGTCCAGGCCTTTTTCGTCTATCCCGTGAACGGCCAGAGCCGCGGCCGCCGCCTCGCGCGTGATCCTGCCGTCAGACTTGACCTCCACCCAGTCCCTTACCCGCCTCAGAAGACGGTTAGCGACGCGGGGTGTCCCTCTTGAACATAACGCGATCCCGGCGGCTCCGCCGTCATCGATCGGTATGCTGAGAAGCCCGGCGGAACGCCTGACGATCATCTCCAGTTCCCCTGGAGAATAAAACTCAAGATGGAGAAACATCCCGAACCTGTCCCTCAGCGGAGCGCTTAAAAGGCCCGCGCGTGTAGTTGCGCCGATAAGAGTGAACCTTTTAAGATTAAATTTTATTGTCTTGGCATAAGGGCCCTTATCGACCAGAAAATCTATCTGAAAACTTTCCATGGCCGGGTAAATAAATTCCTCTACCACTTTCGAGAGCCGGTGGATCTCATCGATAAAAAGAATATCCCCTTCCGAGAGGTTGGTAAGGATGCCTATAAGGTCCCCCGCCCTTTCAATGGCCGGTCCGCTTGTAGCGGTTATTTTCGCCCCTTTTTCCCTGGCGATTATGTACGCGAGAGAAGTTTTTCCCAGGCCCGGAGGGCCGGAAAAAAGCAGATGTTCCAGGGGCTCTTTCCTCTTCTCAGACGCCCGGAGCGCTATATTAAGGGAATCGACTGCTGATCTCTGGCCGATAAAATCTTTAAGAAGTCCCGGCCTGAGCGAAAAATTCATTATCAGGTCGTCCTCGGTCTCTCCCCGTCGAACCACCTGCTCGCTCTTATCAATAAAGCCTTTATGTTTATCTTCCTGCATATTTTTTTCTTTTTTATTTGTAGCTTATCACTCGTGACTCGCATACAAGAGACACTATGACGCTGTTCTTCGTTCCCGATATACCTCGTTCAGCAATTCTTCGCTTGTCTTGATATCCGGAACTCTTTCCAGCGCTTTCCGGAGCATATCTTCCGCTTCGTCTTTTTTATACTGCAACTGAAGGAGGATATCAAGAGCCTCATTCCTGGTATCTTCCTGTTCCTTTATCCCCCTTACGAACTCGTCCCGTATAAGACCGTATTTACCGACCTTTCCCTGAAGCTTCGCGACAATGTGACGGGCCCGCTGCTCCCCTACCCCGGGCAGCCGTCTGAGGAAAGCGACATCCCCGCTGTCAATGGCTCCGGCTATGCTCGAGAACGGCTCCGCAAGGGCCCTGCACGCCGCTTTCGGCCCGATCCCGGAAACCGAGATAAACTTTTCGAAAAATTCTTTCTCCACTTCGTTCTGAAAACCGATAAGCACCGGGACAGCAGCAGAAGGTTTCATCTGATAGTAGTGATAAGTGATCAGCTCCAGCTGGCCTTCAAACCCGTTCTTTTTTTCTATCGCTTTCATAACGGCAAGAGGGACCAGGACTTCATAACATATACCTCCGCTGGCTACCTGCAAGGCCCCTTCTCTTTTGCCTGCGACTGTACCGGTTATTCGTGATATCATATTTTACCGCCCGTTACCTTTTTTCTTTTCCCTCTCCTTCGATATACGCGTAACTGATCGCCATGGCTAGCGCATCGCTGACATCGAAAGATTCAGGACCGGCAGCTGTGTCCAGGTTTAACAGCGACCTGACCATGCCCTGTACCTGATACTTGCCGGCCCTGCCGTTGCCGGTGATAGCTTTTTTAATGCGCGTCGCGGAATAGTTTACGAGTTGTACGTTATTGATACCGCATGCCAGGCAAACGACCCCCCGGGCATGCCCCATAAGTATCGAAGTACTGGGGTGTTTATAATGGGAATAAAGTTTTTCCAGGACAAGAACCGCGGGCCTGCGTTCTGTTATGATGTTCGTCAGATTTACATATATCTCCGCAACCCGCCTGGAAATACCGTCCCCTGGAGACGTCCTTATCACACCGGCTTCTATCAACCTTATCCGGCCCGGGCTGTCCGCCTCAATCACGCCGTATCCGGTATTCAGCAATCCTGGATCAACGCCCAAAATCTTCACAAAACTAATCGCCGTTCTCCTCTATCTCTTTCAATATCTTGTCCGGAATATCAAAATTGGAATAAACATTCTGGACGTCATCATTATCCTCGAGGTCCTCCACAAGGACCAGTATCTTTCTCGCCGTTGCCGCGTCTTCCACTTTAATGGTGCTTTTTGGCACCATACTGAGCTCTCCCGATTCGATCTTCACTTTTTTCTCCATAAGGCCGGTCCGGACCCTGTCAAAATCCTGCAACGCGCTGGTGATCTGAAAAAAATCTTCATCGAAAGTAATATCCTCAGCGCCGGATTCCAGCGCCACGGTCAAAAGCTCCTCTTCGCTGGCATCTTCTTTCCTGACCAGAAAAACCCCTTTCTTCTCGAACAGGAACGCGACCGAACCGGCACCGGCCATATTTCCGCCGCGTTTGGAGAAAATACTACGGACCTCACTGGTCGTCCGGTTCCTGTTATCCGTAAGACCTTCCACAATAACGGCTACACCGCCGGGCGCATATCCTTCGAAAGAAACGGGCTCGTAGGAAACCCCTTCCAGTTCACCGGTGCCCTTTTTAATGCCGCGTTCTATGTTATCCGCCGGCATATTGGCCTCTTTGGCCTTCTGGATCGCCAGCCGCAAACTGGGGTTGGCATCCGCGTTCCCCCCGCCTTCTCTCGCCGCCACGGTTATCTCGCGGATCAGTTTAGTGAATATTTTCCCGCGCTTGGCATCCTGCGCGCCTTTCTTGTGCTTGATACTTGCCCATTTGGAATGCCCGGACATCTAATACCTCCCTGCCTACTCTTCCTCTTTCTTGCCCTTTTTACTCTGACTAATGACCTTCTGAGCCACGTTAGAAGGGACCGAATCGTAATGCGAGAACGACATCGTATAGGTCGCCCTTCCCGCGGTAAGCGATTTCAATTCGTTGGCGTACTTATACATCTCTTCCAGTGGTATCTGCGCCTTTACGATCTGCATGCCGCCTTCGGAATCCATTCCCTGTACCCTGCCGCGGCGGGAACTCAGGGACCCTGTAATATCACCCATGTTCTCTTCGGGAACCGTAAGTTCCACGTTCATTATCGGCTCAAGAAGAGACGGCTTCGCTTTTTCGCAGGATTCACGGAACGCATGCGCGGCAGCTATCTGAAAAGCGATATCCTTGGAATCCACCGGATGGGTCTTCCCGTCATAAACGACAACCCTGATATCAGTGACCGGAAATCCCGCTATTATGCCGTCTGCCAGCGCGTGCCTTACGCCTTTCTCACAACTGCCGACAAGCTGTTTTGGTATGGCGCCGCCGACGACTTTATCGACAAAATCAAACCCCTCGCCGCGCGGAAGCGGTTCAACGCGCATCCAGACCTCGGCGAACTGTCCGGCACCACCCGTCTGTTTTTTATGCCTGTACTTGGAATCTCCGTTGGACGTGATGGTTTCTTTATAGGCCACTTTTGGGGTCCCTATC
>QNCM01000001.1:45000-84262 GCA_003644505.1 Candidatus Makaraimicrobium thalassicum
GACCACATAATCGTTTTTATCAAAAACTGCTTATGCGGCCTCATCATGCGACAGAGTCATTTCTGACCCTATCGCAGACCATTCCTCGAAATTGCCTGTACCCTTTTAACGGGTACAAACTGTTTCTCGATAGCAGATACCTCTATCACAAATTGTCAAAGAGCAAGAATCGGCGTTGCCGATTTAAAGACCTGTCAACATCAAATGATAAAACTCAAATGATATCAGTGGTGGAGATGAGGGGATTCGAACCCCTGACCCCCTGCTTGCAAAGCAGATGCTCTCCCAACTGAGCTACATCCCCGTCCTTCGTATCTCATAACTCACATACGGAACACGGGTCACGGCTGGCCACGAAAGTGGTGGGCCCATCTGGGATCGAACCAGAGACCTCCGCGTTATCAGCACGGCGCTCTAACCAACTGAGCTACGGGCCCCTTCTCGTCGCTCGTCGCTCGTTGCCCGTCGCTCGCGGTCCATATCAACCAACCTGTACAAATAAACACGGCGGTGAGCGGTCTCCTCATTCCACATTAAATCCAGAATCAAATAACCGAAAGTACATGGGGACATTCATTTGTATCATTTTTACCTTTCCCCGAAAACGGGTAAGGTCCTTTCTCCTTAGAAAGGAGGTGATCCAGACGCACCTTCCGGTACGACTACCTTGTTATGACTTAGTCCTCCTTGCCAAACACACCTTCGACGTCGCCCTCCCGTAAAGGTTAAGCTAACGGCTTCGGGTGCACTCAACTCAGGTGACTTGACAGGCGGTGTGTACAAGACCCGGGAACGTATTCACCGCAGCATGGCTGATCTGCGGTTACTAGCGATTCCAACTTCACGAAGGCGAATTGCAGCCTTCGATCCGAACTGAGACCGGCTTTTTGAGATTAGCACCACCTCGCGGCTTCGCGACTCATTGTGCCGGCCATTGTAGCACGTGTGTAGCCCTGGACGTAAGGGCCATACTGACTTGACGTCATCTCCTCCTTCCTCCAGTTAAACACTGGCAGTCTCCCTAGAGTGCATCCACCTAAATGGATTAGCAACAAGGGACGATGGTTGCGCTCGTTGCGGGACTTAACCCAACATCTCACGACACGAGCTGACGACAGCCATGCAGCACCTGTGTAGGCTCCTGACTAAAACAGGTCGTCCCCCTTTCAGGTTTCTACTACCTACATGTCAAGCCCAGGTAAGGTTCCTCGCGTAGCATCGAATTAAACCACATGCTCCACCGCTTGTGCGGGTCCCCGTCAATTCCTTTGAGTTTTAGCCTTGCGACCGTAGTCCCCAGGTGGGGCACTTAACGCGTTAGCTGCGACACAGCCCCTTTCGGACCTGCACCTAGTGCCCATCGTTTACAGCTAGGACTACCAGGGTATCTAATCCTGTTCGCTACCCTAGCTTTCTCATCTCAGCGTCAGTATCGGACCAGAAAGCCGCCTTCGCTAATGGTGTTCTTCCGGATATCTACAGATTTCACCCTTACTTCCGGAATTCCGCTTTCCTCTCCCGTACTCAATCTAACCAGTATCGAATGCAGTTCCTTGGTTGAGCCAAGGGATTTCACATCCGACTTAGTAAGACGCCTACATGACCTTTACACCCAGTAAATCCGAACAACGCTTGCCACCCCCGTATTACCGCGGCTGCTGGCACGGAGTTAGCCGTAGCTTCCTCTGCTCGTACCGTCAGACAGAAAAGATATTAACTCATCTGCTTTCATCCGAGCTGACAGAGCTTTACAACCCGAAGGCCTTCATCGCTCACGCGGCGTCGCATTGTCACCCTTTCGGGCATTGCAAAAGATTCTCGACTGCAGCCTCCCGTAGGAGTCTGGGCAGTGTCTCAGTCCCAGTGTGGCTGACCATCCTCTCAGACCAGCTACCCGTCTTCGCCTTGGTAAGCCTTTACCTTACCAACAAGCTGATAGGACGTGAGCTCATCTACGGGCGGCAGGTCCATTTTCAGGATCCCCACCTTTAACCGCGGCCTCTTGGAAACCGTGGTCTTATCCGGTATTAGCCCGCCTTTCGGCAAGTTATCCCTAACCCAAAGGTAAATTACTCACGCATTACTCACCCGTTTGCCACTATCCCCCTCTTGCGAAAGGGATCGTTCGACTTGCATGCCTAATCCACGCCGCCAGCGTTCGTTCTGAGCCAGGATCAAACTCTCCAGTTTGATATTGGTGACCCATGTACTTTCGGCTATTCAATTTCAAAGAGCGATTATACAGACAAAATAATCCTTTGGCGTTTTGCCCGCCATTGGAGTATAGGTATATTTATAATAGAGTAATTATGATATATAATTATCTCTACATTTTTAGTATATCAAAGCGATCCCAATCTATCAAGGATTTTCTATGTCCGGCGTAGATGACATTTTACATAAACCCGCCGGAATGTCAAGTCTTTTTATGCGCCCTGTAAACCTTGCCAAATCTCCGTTTGCCGACCTTCAGAATCTTCCCGTCCTTATCCAGTAAAATCTCCGATTTCACGTCATTGACTCTTTCGTTGTCGATTGACACGGCGTTCTGGATAACGAACCGCCTCGCCTCACTTGCCGAAACGGCAAACCCGGTTTCCCTTATAAGATCGATTATACCGATCTTGTCCCGTTCTATAAAAAATTCGGAGATGTCCTCAGGGACTTCCTTTCTGCCAAATACCGCCTCGAATCTTATCTTCGCCTTTTCTGCCGGCTCTTGCCCATGATACTCGGAAACGATAGTTTTTGCCAGCTCTGCTTTCGCCTCCTTTGGATGGGTCTTCCCGTCTTCCACATCCCGTTTTACCGCCGGATAATCCATGTCCGTAAGAAGCTCATAATACCGCCACATCAGTTTATCGGAAATGGACATCAGTTTCCCAAACATCTCTTCCGGGGGCTCGCTGATCCCCACGTAATTATTAAGGGATTTCGACATCTTCTCGACTCCGTCCAGGCCTTCAAGTATAGGCATCGTGATTATCACCTGAGGTTCCAGCCCGTAACTCCTCTGAATGTCCCTTCCGACAAGCAGATTGAACTTCTGATCCGTCCCCCCGAGTTCGACATCGGCCTTCATGACAACGGAATCATATCCCTGCAAAAGAGGATACAAAAATTCGAGAATACTGATCGCTGTGTTGTTTTTGTATCTGTTGGAAAAATCATCACGTTCCAGCATGCGGGCAACGGTATATCTGGACGATAGATCAAATATACCGTCAGTCCCGAGCTTTGAGCACCAGGCGCTGTTAAATATCACTTTTGTTTTGTCCTTATCCAGTATCTTGAATATCTGTTTTCTGTATGTCCCGGCGTTTTCCTTGACTTCTTCCCGCGTAAGCTGTCTTCGCGTCTTAGAACGCCCTGAAGGATCCCCGATACGCCCCGTGAAATCCCCTATAAGAAAATTGACCTCGTGCCCTAATTCCTGAAAATGCCGCATCTTACGCAAAAGCACAGTGTGTCCGAGATGGATGTCCGGCGCCGATGGATCAAATCCGGCCTTGATCACAAGGGGGCGTTTCAGGGAAAACTTTTCCCTGAGTTCCGGAAGGCTTATAATCTCTTCCGTCCCCCGCTTCACTATTTTAAGCTGCTGGTCTATTGGCCTCATAGCGCGGATATTGTAGCATATGGGTTTTGCGGTGTCAACCGGCTCAAGTTTCATTGTCAAGCCAAGCTTCATCGGCTCAAGCCGTAAGCTTCCGATTTCAAGATTGCAGCTTGCGGCCTGAAGCTTGAAGTGATAGTATATACCAAACGAGGGAAGCAAAACATGCCGGAAAAATATGAGAATATAAAAAATGCCGCGTTGAAAGACGTGGCTGAATTCATGTGCGTGGCCGCGCGGACAGCACCGAAGACGAGAGGACAGGATAATCTGACCATAACCATCCTCGACAGGCCCGACAGACAAAAGGTCATGGCAGAGATGAAAAAAATCGCCGGAAGGGATTCGCGGCCCAGCTGTAAGCGGGACGCCGAAAACATCAAAGACACTGACTATATCGTCGTCATAGGCTCAAAGAAAAAATCCATGGGACTCAACTGCGGGTTTTGCGGGTACCACTCCTGCAGCGAGCTTAATGAAACAAAGGGGGTATGCGCCTATAATTCCATGGATCTCGGTATAGCGCTGGGATCCGCGGCTTCGGTCGCGGCGGGGTTTCACGTTGACAACCGCCTCATGTATTCCATAGGAAAAGCGGCTGTTGAATCGGGTGTCCTTGATGAAGATGTCACGCAGGCGATCGGAATCCCACTGTCCGCTACGGGGAAGAATCCTTTCTTTGACCGTTAGATCTGATCTCGCTTATCTGAATTCCAACTGAACCTGCTGCTGCGGTTCGTCCTTGATATAATCGACCTGCTCTGACAGATGCTCCATGGATGATTGAATATCTGATATCCGGCTTTCTACGGCGGAAAGGCGCTCCTCAATGCTTTCCAGGACGTTGAAAAGCCTGTCGAATTTTACTTTAAGATATTTATCCAGTCCCTCGGTCTCAATATCGCCGTCGACTCTTTCGACTTTCCTGTCCCCGGCAATTTTGAAGCGCAGCCCTTCAACAACACGCTCTCCCCGATTGTCGTCATAGGATGTCCGGTTCTCATCCATCACTTCGCCATAACAGGTAACGCCAGCCAGACATATACTCGCCGCTACTGATATATATAAGAGCATCCTGAGTGCTTTAATGGGACTCGCCTTCCTCCTCGATCACCGGGCGGTCTTTCTCCCCGGGCGCTTCTTCCTCCAGCCCCTTTGCGCTGAGAGCTATTTTCTTCTGGACGCCGTCTATGTGTATGATCTTGACCTTTATGGCATCGCCTATTTTGTACAGGTCTTCTATCCTTCCACCGGGTGCGAGGTCAATTTCGGAAATATGCAGCAAACCTTCAAGATCACTTTCAAGTTCCACGAATATACCAAAATTGGTAATATTGGTCACCTTCCCTTCACAAACCGTGTCAGGCTCATACTTTTTGATGATCTCGTCCCAGGGGTCCTGCGTCAGTTGTTTAACGCCAAGCGCTATTCTCCTGTTCTGTTCATCGACGTTCAGGATGATGGTCTCTATCTCTGTCCCTTTTTTAAGGATATCCTTCGGATGGGTGACCCTTTTTGTCCAGGAAAGATCCGAAACATGGACAAGCCCTTCAACGCCCTTCTCCAATTCCACAAACGCGCCGTAATCGGTCACGACGTTGATCCTGCCTTTAATACGGCCGCCGACTTTATAACGCTGTTCCACTTTTCCCCAGGGATCTTTCTCCATCTGTTTTATCCCGAGGGAAAGCTTCTGGTTTTTCGCATCAGTTCTCAACACTACGGCCTTCACGCTGTCACCCACCTGGAACTTTTCGGCAGGGTGGCTGTATTCCTTGGACCAGGAAAATTCCGATATATGAACAAGCCCTTCGACGCCTTTTTCCAGCTCGACAAATATCCCGTAAGGCATGATGTTCACGACCTTACCGGTGATCACGCTTCCTTCCGGATACTTTCCCGCTATGTTCTCCCATGGGTTGGGGGTCTGTTGTTTCAACCCGAGCGAAACCTTCATGCTTGTCTTGTCGAAGTCCAGCACCTTAACCTCTACCTCATCACCGATACTGACGACTTCGCCGGGATTGCTGATACGGCCCCAGCTCATATCCGTAATGTGTAGCAGGCCTGTTATTCCACCGCCTATGTCTATAAACGCGCCAAAATCGGTTATGTTCCGGACAACACCTTTAACAAGGTCGCCTTTGTTCAAACGTTCCAGTATCGCCCGCTTTTCTCCCCGGCGCCTCTCTTCAACGATCTCTTTCCTGGACAGCACTATGTTCTTGCGCGGGATGTTGATCTTTACTATCTTGAACTCCAGTCTTTTCCCCACCAGATTATCCGCGCCGCCGAATTCCTGCATCATTGACAGGCTGGCCGGCAGGAAGGCCTGCATCCCGATATCGACCATAAAGCCGCCTCTGACCTTCCTGAATATTTTGCCTTCGATAACATCGCCCTCTTTTTGATTTTCCACGATATTCTGCCAGCTCTTGACCCTCTTGGCCTTCTCATGGGAGAGAACGACCATACCCATGTCGTTCTCTTTGGCTTCCAGCAGGACGTCTATCTCATCTCCGACCTTCAGCTTCTCAGCTTCGGACATTTCCGATTTAAAAATACTCCCCTCGGATTTGTATCCTATATCGATCAGGACTTCCTTCTCGCTGATCTGCACGATCTTCCCTTTTAATATCTGTCCTTCTTTGATCTCGGAGATACTTTCCTCATACATCCGGGCAAGCTCTTCGTTGATCTTATCTTTCTTTTTTTCGGTCTCCATTAACAAACCAACTCCTTCTGAAAAGATTTTTGACCCCATATTTTACCCTTTTTCACTGAAAGATGCAATATCTTTAATGTGTCCCATAACCGCGTTAGTGATCGACTCGTAATCCCTCTTCCCTGAAGCTGTCTCGAATATGAGACTGCCGGGCAACACCGGTTTGCCGACAAACACATCGATCCTGGTCCCCGGTTTCAATCTGCCGCCTTTGGGCAATGCTTCCGTGGAGCCCTCGATATAAACCGGGACAACCGGAACGCCGGCCCGCTCTATCAGAAAACCTACCCCCCGTTTCGCGGCCTGTAAACGCCCGTCAACAGAACGTGTGCCTTCGGGAAAGATGCAGATAGAGCGCCCGCGGCTTACGCGTTTAAGCGCTTCTTTCAGACTTCCGGTACTGTTCGCCCTGCGGCTTACGGGTATGCAGCGCACCGAACGGGTCCAGGCACCAACAACCCGCTTATCAAAAAGCTCTTCTTTTGCCATAAAATCAATACTGTCTTTTTTGCAGGCCATACCGACCAGCGGAGGATCCAGCAAACTCGTATGATTGGGAACCACGATATAGGGCGGATCGGGGATGTTTTCCCTGCCGAAGATCCGGACCTTGAAAAAAAATCTTAAAAAAACCTCGAGTATAAACCTTGAAATCCTGTACGGCATCTTAGGCCCAGTGCTTATCCCTTAATATATCGCATGATCTCCGCGACGACTTCCTCTATGGAAAGTTCGGTAGTATCGAGAAAAACCGCGTCCCCGGCCTTTTTCAACGGGCCGGTTTTACGGGTCCTGTCGGTATGGTCTCTCTGCTTAAGGTCGTCAGCCACCTCACTGCGGGTAACAGGATGCCCTTTGGCGCGCAGCTCTGCCTGCCGCCGTCTGACCCGTTCATCATAAGAAGCGTCAACATAAAATTTATATCTGGCCCCGGGCAGCACCACTGTCCCGATATCCCTGCCTTCCATCACGGCACCGTTCATCCCGGCGACCATCTGACGCTGGAGGGCGACCATATTTTTTCTGACAGGGGCGATCCCGGCGATATGTTTAACGTTCACAGTGACTTCCATTTTTCGTATTTCCTCGCTGACGTCTTCACCGTCCAGTATCACACGGATCAGGCCCGTACCTTCATCGGGCGGCAGAAGCTTTAAGTCCAGGCCGGCCGAAAGTTCTATGATCTTATCCTCTTCCCCGAATTCAATGTTCTTTCTCATTACTTTAAGCGTAAGCGCCCGGTACATAGCGCCGGTGTCAATGTACACAAACCCGAGCCGCTCCGCGATAAGTCTGCTGATCGTACTTTTCCCGCTGCCGGCCGGTCCGTCAATGGCTACGACACTGGCATCCCTAAATAATTTCATCTCTTAATTTCTTGCACGTCTTTAACTTTTTTTTAAGGTCTTCTCCCAGGTCCTTCCGGATGTCGTCTTCAAGGCCCGAAAAAACCTCTTTGAACCGGCCAATAGACTTCAGCACATTGTCCCGGTTGCTCATGAAAATATCACCCCACAACACGGGATCGGAAGAAGCGATCCGTGTCGTATCCTTGAACCCCGTCGATACGTATCTGGCATACTCCTGTTCCCGGGCTACCGCCAGCGCCAGCGCGTATGCCACAACATGAGGAAGATGGCTTGTAAACGACAGCATCTCATCATGCTGCGCGGGCGTGATAACATCCACTGCGGCTCCCATAGCCTGCCACAATGCCCGCATCCTTTCAATGTCTTCTTCACGGGTCGACTCGCCGCGGGTCAGTATACACAGCGAATCCTGGAAAAGACCGGCAGCAGAATATTCCACCCCGGCTTTTTCGGAACCGGCAAGGGGATGTCCTCCGACAAAAGAGAACCTGTCTTTAAAACGCTCTGCGTAATCGACGATCTCTTTTTTTGTGCTCCCAACGTCCGTGACCAGCGCCTTTCTATCTTCGATCACATCAGCCAGGCTCTCAAGCACTTCCTTTACCGTATGCACGGGAGTAGCTATAAAAACCACGTCGGCCCCGGCTACCGCTTCACCGTAAGTGTTCACGTATCCCGAGGACAGGGCCCTGTTCTTAACAGCTCTGTCCAAAGACGACTGCCTGCGGCACACACCTACGACCTCATCCGCCACCTTTCTCTCCATCAGGGCTTTTCCGATAGAGCCGCCGATAAGGCCCACTCCGATAATAACCGCCTTTTTCAATTTCATATTAGATGGTCCGTCCCACTGCCTGGGCGACCTTCGCCGCTTTGGTCATAAGCTTTTCGAATCTCTCGGGCAGCAATGACTGCTCGCCGTCGGAAAACGCGTCTTCCGGCTTCGGGTGCACTTCAACAAGAAGTCCGTCGGCGCCGGCAGCGATCGCTGCCATTGATACAGACTCTACCATCCCCCATCTGCCGGTTGCATGTGAGGGATCGACTATTATCGGAAGATGGCTCAACTTTTTCACTGCGGGAACAGCATTTATATCCAGGGTGAACCTCGTAAAATCCTCAAACGTGCGGATACCCCTTTCACAAAGAATAACGTCTGAATTACCTCCCGCCAGGATATATTCAGCGCTCATAAGGAATTCTTTTATGGTATTAGCGATACCTCTTTTTAATAATACCGGGGTTTGCACCTTACCGACCTCTTTAAGGAGATCGAAGTTCTGCATGTTCCTCGCGCCTATCTGTATGACATCCGTGTACTTTATGATCATCTCAAGGTTCCGTATATCCATGAGTTCCGTTACTACGCACAGGCCTGTCTTCTCCCTTGCCTCCGCCATGTACTTCAGCCCCTCTTCCCCCAGGCCCTGAAAACTGTAAGGGCTGGTCCTGGGCTTGAAGGCGCCTCCTCTTAAGACCGATGCCCCGGCTTTCTTGACAGCTTCGGCCGCACTTAAAAGCGTCTCCCTGTTCTCAACGGAGCAGGGGCCGGCCATCACAACTATTTTCCTGCCCCCGACAGCCACGCCCTTTCCTATGTCGATCTCGGTGGACTCGGGCTTATAATCACGCGACGCCAGTTTATACGGCTTTAGGATCGGCAGGACCTTTTCGACCCCCGGGATACCTTCAAGAGGCAGTGTCCTCAGGACATCCTCTTCACCGATCACGCCTATGATCGACCGCTGCACGCCTTCGGACAGCCAGGGTTTCAGCCCCAGCTTTTCCATCTTCTCGACTATATGCTCAACCTCCTGCTTCGTGACCCCGGGCTTCAATACGATAATCATTTTATCTCCTTCTCTCGTGGTATTTCCGTCACCGCTTCCTCAAAAACCTTAAGGAACATGTCGTTCTCTTCCCTGAGGCCTATATTCACCCTTATACAGCCGTCAAGCCCCCATGCGGACATCTCGCGCACGATGACACCGCGGCGCAGAAGATAATCAAACATCTTCATGGAATCGCGTCCCGTATCCACCAGGATGAAATTCGTCCAGCTCGGGACCGGGCTTACATCGAGAGGAGCAAACGCCTCGTAAAACCTCCGCTTTTCCGTGCGGACAAGGGCAAGGGACGCAGCCACGTATTCACTATCTTCCAGCGCGGCCACCGCAGCCGCCTGCGCGATGGAATTGACGTTGAACGGTTCCCTCACTTTATCAAGCGCCCGGGCGATATCCTTTCGCGCGAGCCCGTATCCGACGCGGAGCCCCGCGAGGCCGTACGCCTTGGAAAACGTCCGGGCGATTATGATATTACGGTCTTCGCGCTCTATGAGACCCCTGGTTTCAGGATAATCGCCGCCCCTGGCGAACTCATAATACGCCTCATCCATGAAAACAAGGACGTCCTCGGGTATCCGTTCTATGAATCCTTCAAGCTCATCACGGGTTATGTGGCTGCCTGTGGGATTGTCGGGGTTCGCGATGAAAATGACCCTGGTCCTGGAGGTAACCGCCCCCAGCATGGCATCCAGATCGTGCCTGTAGTCCTTCGCCGGGATCGTCCGGACCTCAGCACCCTCTATCAGCGCGGCGATCCTGTAGATCAAAAACGTGGGGTCTGAAATAATTACCTCGTCTCCCGGATTGACGAATGCCCTCAGCGCCTGAACAATGATCTCGTCAGAGCCGTTGCCAAAAACGATATTATCCCCGGGGACCGAAAGCTTTCCGCTGAGAACCTGTCTCAGGTAAAAACACCCTCCGTCCGGATACCTGTTCACGCTCCCCGCGGCCCGAGTGATCGCCTCGATCACCCTGGGAGACGGCTCTATGGCGTTCTCATTGGACGCCAGTTTGATCACGTTCTCCAGGCCGAGCTCCCGTTTTACTTCTTCCACGGGCTTGCCCGGTTTATAAGGGGTTATCTCATCAAGGATATCTTTCCATATCTTCTTCATGGCCGCCGTCATCCATTACCCTTTGGATAGGATCCAAGGGTCTTCAGGAAATAACACTTTTTCTCCAGATGTCTCAGCGCCTTTTTTATCTTCGGGGTCTCACAATGGCCTTCCATATCGATAAAAAAGTAATATTTCCAGAGTTTTTTCTTCGAAGGCCTGGACTCGATCTTGGTCAGGTTGATACCGATGCTCTTGAAAGAGACCAGCATATCGTGCAAAATCCCGGGTTTGTCCTTCACGGAAAACACGACGGAGGTCTTGTCAGCTCCGGAGATCCTGCTCATCTGTTTTCCCATGACAAGGAACCTGGTCACGTTGGTAACATTATCCTCGATCGACCTGGCAAGGACCTTGAGCTGATATTTTTCAGCCGCGAGTTCGCTCGCTATGCAGGCCGAATCAGCATGTCTTGCCGCTATCTCCGCCGCTTTGATCGTCGAAGCGGCATCACGGAGTTTAGCCCAGGGCAGATTCTTCTCTATCCATCCGCGGCATTGTCCGAACACCTGCGGGTTCGAATAAACCCTTGTGATCGATCTCATGCTGCCTTTTTTGCAGAGAAGACTGTGCCGGACCGGATAGTAAAGTTCGGAACATATCAAGAGGGGGGAATCCACGAACATATCCAGAGTATGATTAACCGCGCCCTCGGTAGAGTTCTCTATCGGCACCACACCGTAGTTCGCATTACCCTTTTCGACCTCCCGGAAAACATCCGGGATACTGTCACATGAAAGATAGCTTACGCTTGAACCAAATTTTTTCAACGACGCCTGATGAGTAAAGGTAAGCTCCGGGCCCAGGTACGCCACGGTCATCGGCTGTTCCAGCGAAAGACAGGCCGACATGATCTCGCGGTATACCGCTTTCACGGACTCGTCCACCAGAGGGCCTTTGTTCTTTTTCATTACCCTGGCATATATCTGGCTCTCTCTGTCAGGACTGTAGATCGGTTGCTTCTTTTTTTTCTTGATCTCCCCGATATCGCAGCTTACCATGCCGCGTCTGTTTATTAACTCCACGATACGGGAATCTATGCCGTCGATCTCTTTTCTCAAATCATTAAGTTTTTTCGGGCTCATTATCGTCAGTCTCCTTTTTTTCGCGGCCCGCGATCCGTCGCTCGCGCCCCGTATCCGGGACACGGGACACGGGACACGGGACACGATCACCGTCTCTCGCCTCTTCCACCCGGACAGGTTCCTGCGCCCTGCCGTACTCCAGATCGTCCTCGCTGAAATCCCTGAGCGCCGGCAGATCGTCCAGTGAATTTAAACCGAATATTCTCAAAAATTTCTCGGTAGTCCCGTAAACAAGAGGCCTCCCGATGACATCCTTTCTGCCTTTGACCCGGATAAGGCCTTTGTCCAGAAGCGCTTTAAGCACCCCTCCGACGTTGACCCCGCGGATATTCTCGACCTCAGCCCTTGTGGCGAGCTGTTTGTACGCGATAACCGCCAGCGTTTCCATGGACGGCCCCGTCAACCGGCCCACTTCCTTCTGATAAAGGTTGTTTATCCACGGCAGATATTCCGGCTTCGTTACAATACGGTATTTCCCGGCGATCTCAGCGATATTAAAGGCCCTGTCGGATGAGCTGTACTCTTCCTTCAGGAAGCGGATCCCTTCTGCGATATCCTTCGCGTCTGAATCCGCTATGGCCTTTTTAAGCTCTTCCCCGCTCAGACCCCCTTCAGAGACAATGAGTAACGCTTCGATCACGTTTTTTGTCTTTTCAATATTTTCCATATTTTCCTTCGTTATTTTTTGACCAATTCGGGATTTCTGATAATCTCTATCTCGCCGAAGAAATCCTTCTGTGCCACGAAGACCTCCCGCATCTTTATGAGCTCCAGTATCGCCAGAAAAGTCGCGATCATTTCGTCTTTGCTTCCGGCACCTTCAAATAACGACAAAAAATAGATCTTCGGCTGTTTCGCCAGGACGTGATAGATCTCATGGATCTTGTCGCTGACCGTGAACTCGTTCTTTATGACCCTGTGGAAAGTCTCTCTCGGGACCTCTTTCAGAACCTTCCTGAAAGAGTTTATAAGATCGAACAGGCTGACCTCAAAATATTCCGTCCCGCCGTCCGATATTGTCTTTCCTGCGCTCCCGTCACCTTTCCTCAGGAACACTGCTTTGTGCCTTTCATGCATTTCCTGCAGCTGATGGGCCGCTTCTTTGTATTTTCTGTATTCCAGCAGCCTCTTGACGAGCTCTTCGCGGGGATCTTCCTCTTCCTGCGCCTCCGGAGCATCCTCTTCCTGCGGCAAAAGCATCCTGCTCTTTATATGCATAAGGGTCGCGGATACGACAAGAAACTCTCCGGCGATGTCCAGATCCAGCATTTTCATCAGCTCCAGGTATTCCAGATACTGCCCGGTGATCCTGGCGATCGGTATATCATAAATATCGATCTTCTCTCTTTTGATGAGGAACAACAAAAGGTCAAGAGGCCCTTCAAAAATGTTGATCTTTACTTTATATGACATTTCTTATATCTGATGGAGACATTTTTTCACTTTGGCCATCGTGCGCCCGGCGGCCTCTCTCGCCCTGCCGGCGCCTTCTTTTATTATACGCTGCGCATCCTCTTCGGAAAGAGCGGCTCTTTTCCGGCGGATCGGATCGAGAAAATTATTCAAAGCCGTCGTCAGTTTCTCTTTCACCTCAACATCGCCCACTTTGCCGGCCCGGTACCGCTTTTTCAGGTCCTCCACCTCATCCGTGTCAGGGTTGAACAGATCATGGTAAATAAACACCGGATTACCTTTGACCCTGCCGGGAACATCAGCCCGGGTTCTTTTAGGATCGGTATACATGCTGTGGACCTTTTTCCTGACCGTTTCCCGAGAATCCGACAGCGAGATAAAATTTCCGTAACTCTTGGACATCTTCCGGTTGTCCAATCCGATCAGCCTGGAGGTCTTACTCAGCATGGGTTCGGGTTCAGTGAATATCCTGCTTTTGTACAAACCGTGGAACCTGCGTATGATCTCCCTCGCCAACTCCAGATGAGGCAGCTGGTCAACCCCGACAGGGACCATATCCGCGTTATAAAGGGCAATATCCGCGGCCTGAAGGACCGGATACCCCAAAAACCCGTAAGTCGCCAGCATGCGCCCCTTGATCTCTCTGAGCTGTTCCTTGTAAGTCGTGCACCGTTCGAGCCAGCCCAGAGGGGTTAAAACCGAAAATACCATGGCGAGTTCCAGATGCTCAGGGACCATGCTCTGGACGAAGATCACGCTCCGGTCGGCGTCTATCCCGCATGAAACCCAGTCTTTGACGATCTCAAGGCTGTTCTTTCTGATATCCGAAGGTTTCTCGTATTCACTCATGAGAGCGTGCCAGTCCGCTATCATGAAGAAACACTCATACTCATCCTGGAACCTGACCCAGTTGTTCAACGCTCCGGCAAGATGCCCGAGATGGAGCCTCCCGGTAGGCCTCATCCCGCTGAGTATGATCTTTTTTGTTACCGCATTCATTCTTTTTTTTTAAAGACGTCTGGCTATCTTCTCGATCGTAAACGCCTCGATAATATCGTTTTTTCTGATATTGTTAAAACCTTTTACCGACATCCCGCACTCAAACCCCTCTCTGACTTCCTTAACGTCATCCTTGAACCTCTTGAGGGAGTTGATCTCTCCTTCGTAAATGGTTTCCTGTCCCCTTTTGACCTTTACGCGGTCTTTTCTATGTATGGTCCCCTTGACAACGGCGCATCCGGCCACTTTGCCGGCCCTGGAGGGAAATATCTCGCGTATCTGGGCGCTGCCCTGAAAGATCTCCCGCTCCTCGGGTTCGAGAAGGCCTTCCATCCCGGCTCTTACATCCGCGATCGCTTCGTATATGACGTCATAAATATGCACATCGACCTTCTCACTCTTCGCGAGTTCCTCCGCCTTGGGATCCATCTTAACGTGAAACCCTATGACCACGGCATTTGAGACGACCGCAAGCATGGCATCGGATTCGTTGATATTCCCGACCGCGGAATGGATTATCTTTAATTTCACTTCCGCGGTCGCGAGCTCCTCAAGGGAAAGTTTAAGGGCTTCCACCGACCCCTGCACGTCCGCTTTCAGGATTATTTTCAGCTCTTTTATGTCCCCTTCGGCCATACGGCTATGAAAATCCTCGAGGCTGACCCTCTGGCTGCCGGCCATATGCTTGTTCCTGCTCTCATCCTGTTTTAAAAGCGCCAGTGTTCTGGCCTTTTTTTCGTCCTTTACGACGAAGAACTCTTCACCTGCCTCCGGGACCCCCTGTAAACCAAGCACTTTGACCGGCATGGCAGGATTAGCTTTCTCGACCCTTGTGCCGACATCATCGATCATTGCCTTGACTTTCCCGTAATAAGGGCCGCACAGAACAATATCCCCGGTATACAGCGTCCCGTTCTGGACCAGCAGAGTAACCACTACGCCCTGACCCGGGGTCTTCCTGGTCTCGATCACTACGCCGCGGGCTCTCAGTTTCGGGTTCGCCTTAAGCTCAAGCATTTCTGATTCCAGCATAAGCATCTCCACAAGGTGATCGACCCCCTCGCCGGTAACCGCGGAAACCTCGACCATGACCGTGTTTCCGCCCCATTTCTCCGCTGTGAGATCCTCCTTCTGGAGATCCGTCCTGACCCGGTCAGGATCGGCTCCCGGCAGATCACATTTATTGATCGCGACGACTATAGGGACTCCGGCGGCGCGGGCATGATCAATAGCCTCTTTAGTCTGAGGCATGACCCCGTCCTCAGCGGCGACAACAAGAACAACAACGTCAGTCGCGTTGGCACCCCGCGCTCTCATGGCGGTAAAAGCCGCATGCCCGGGTGTATCCAGGAACGTCACCGAACCACCGGCAGTCTCCACCCTGTAAGCCCCGATGTGCTGAGTAATACCGCCTTTTTCGCCCTTTGTAACCATGGTCTTACGTATATAATCGAGCAGGGAAGTTTTGCCGTGATCAACGTGCCCCATAAAAGTGACTACCGGAGCTCTCGACTCGACTGCTGTTTTCGCTTCACGGCCCCCTTCGGGCGCCTCCTCTCTGTAACTTTCCGCCAGCAGCTCTCTCTGCATGGACTCCGCGGTTCTGGGAAGCTCCAATTCATAGCCGAAATGCTCCATAACTCCGCGAACGGTATCCTCCTCAAGATCCTGATTTATGTTGGCGAACATACCTTTGCCCATCAAATACTGGATGATCGCATTGGGTTTCATATTAATACGGGGCGCCAGAGCCCTTATATTTGCCGGGACCTGCATCTCTATTTTCTTCCTGCCAGCCTTCCGGAGGGGAACCTGTGCGGGTTCCGGCACCCCGGCTTTTCTTGGCTCCTGTCCGAATTTTCTCTTTCTTCCGGTCGGCCTGGCTCTCAGCCCGGACTTTATACCCCTCTCGACTATTTCTATGGCAGGGCCAGGCTTGACGGTCTTCCGTGCCTTGTTTGCCGTGGGTCCAGGCTTAGCGATCTTCTTAACTATCCCGACAACAGGTTCGGCCTTCTCAACAACAGGTTCGGCTTTCTCGACTTTTTTGGTTTTCTCGACTTTTTTGGCTTTACCTTTCAAGGCAGGTTTGGCTTTTTGCTCCGGCTCCACCGCGCCCCTGGATCGCGGCTTCTTCGGTTCTGTACTGCAGCTCGCTTCCACTGCCGGCGCCTTTTTACCTTGCCGGCCCGCGGCTCCTTCCCCTTTGACTTTCTCCTTTGCCTTTCCTGCCGCCTTCGCTGTCTTGGACCCGGAAGTGGCCAAGGCTCCAGCTTTTTTCCCGCCTTTTTTCGAAGGTTTTTTTACAACCCCTGAACCGCCCAGTTTAATGCGGATCAGACCCGCTATTTTATCGTCAATCCCGCTGTCCTCGTCCTTGACATCCACATAAAGCCTGCAAAGCTGACCCAGGACATCCTCGCTCGAAACCCCGAGCTCCTTAGCTAAATTACGAACCTTAATCGGCATAAACCACCTGCTTCTCCTAACCCGCGTTTTCCGCCTCTGTCTCTTTTTCCTCCGCGGCGGCTTCGTCCTCTTTCCCCGCCGTTAAAACCGCTTTACATGCGGTGATTATTTTTTCAGCCGTTTTACCGCCTATACCTTTCAACTCCAACAACGCTTCGACACTGCTTTCATGTAACTTTTCCACGGTATCGTATCCCGCTTCCCTCAAGGTTCCCAGTGTCTTCTTACCGATCCCGGGGATCTCCGACAGGGAGATATCTCTCGCCTTCTCTTCTTTGACCGAGTCGGCAACCAGTTCCCACTCCACAAGTTTGGAAGCCAGTCTGATATTCCTGCCCTTTTTCCCGATCAGCAGCGACAATTGATCCCTGGGGACCGTCACCGTTATCCGGTTGTTATTTCTGTCAATGACCATTCTTGATATCTCGGCCGGGCTCAGGGCAGCCGGAAGATACTCGCGGATGTCGTCATTCCACCTTATTATGTCTATCCTTTCACCGTGCAATTCCTTCACTATATCCCTTACCCTGGACCCCCGCATACCGACACATGCCCCCACGGGATCCACCTTCTCATCCTTCGAACAAACGGCTATCTTCGTCCTTTCACCCGCCTCCCTGGCCACCCCCTTGATATCAACGATGCCCTGAGATATCTCCGGGACCTCCAGCTCGAACAACTTCTTCACAAAACCTTCGTCGGTGCGGGATAACACGATCTCGGGTCCGCCGGCGCCCCTGTCAACCCTGAGAAGATACGCCCTTATCCCCTCGCCCTGGCGGAACCTTTCCCTGGGTAGCTGCTCCGATCTCGGCAGGACCGCTTCCGCGTCGTCAAGCTCGACTATGATATTCCCTTTTTCGAACCGATGGACCGAACCGTTTATAATGGTCCCGATTTTCGTCAGGTATTTAGCGAATATCACATCCCTTTCCGCTTCCCTTATCTTCTGTATTATCACCTGTTTGGCGGTCTGGGCCGCGATCCTCCCGAACCGTTCGCTCCTTACCTCCTCGTCTTCGCTGAAGACCTGTATCTTACCCGTTTCCTTGTTTATGCTGACGGTAATATCCTCTTTAGAGATATCCGGGTCGTCAATGACCTTGCGCGCGGCGCTTGCCAGGGCGCTTTCGATCGCCTCGAACAGTATCTCCTTACTGATACCTTTTTCTCTTTCTATTCTTTCCAGTGCAACCAGCAATTCTACACTCATATTATTTCTCCATGGTCATGCTTAATTTTACTCTTGCGACATTATCCCTGCCTGTAAAAAAGGTATTGCCTCCCGCTTCTTCTATGACAATGCCCTCTTCACCGTCCGCCTTTAAGAGCTTACCGGCAACCGTGCTCCTTCCGTCCACAGGCTCGCGCATGTTCACTTCGACCTGTTTACCGACAGCCCACAAAAGATCGGCATCGCTCTTAAGCACCCTGTCCAGCCCGGGCGAACACACGTCCAGAGTGTATCCCCGGGCGAATATATTCTCCATATCCAGCCAGGACGCGACCTCCCTATTGAAAGCGCTGCATTCGCCCAGCGTAATACCGCCTTCTTTATCTATGACGACCTCCATGGAAAGACCCCTGCCCGCTCTGGCGGATATATCCACCAGTTCATAGTTCAACTTTCCGGCTCGTTCCCGGATAAATTCCGCCACTCTTTCAGGTATCCTGCTCTTGTCCATAAATATGCCTCTGCTTCCGCCGGCCGTTGTTTTTTTTAGCCGGCAAAAAAATAAGCGGGCGCCTGGCCCACTTACTCTTGCTGCTTCAGGTTAGATGTAATTTTAATATAATACAGGGGTATTGTCAAGTGTATTTGGGCGCCTTGTCAAGCCCCGGTGTGCGGCCGGACCGCACTGCTGCTCTAACCGCTGATGGATCCGCGCCTCTTTCTCCGGTAACACAAAATTGCCGCGCCGCCTGTTAAAAATAACGCGGAGCTTACGGGTTCAGGGGTTGTCAGCTCAAATGCCATGTCAATACTGTCACCCGCGAGAGGATGGCCATTGGGATACCTCAATTCTTCCCATATTTTATCGACCGGGTCGTACACAGCCGCATCATCATTCCAGTGTTCAGATGAGGTCTTCCATCCCCAGGACTCGTTGTCCTTTGCCGCGATGGATATCCAGTAAGTCGTGCCCTGGTCCTGGACAAAGGGGGTACCGCTGATATCCGCGTTATACTGGTAACCATTATGCAAGGCCCATTCCTGATAGCCCGCGTATTCTCCCTGAAGGTTGTCAAGATCATATGTCTTGATCAACTCGCCGGGATGGCTGTAATCATTGCCGTTAGGGCCGGTTTTCGGGACGTCTGTCCAGAAACCTATCTGGAAACTCGTCAGAGGCGCGCCCATGGGGTGGTCACGATCCCCGTCCCCCGCATAAGAACCCCACCAGTGGATATCAATTATAGAGCCGCCCTCACATAGAAAATCATCCGCCACAGTGGGGCCGCTGGAATAGGACAGGATATCATAACCCCGGCTCCAGTCCGGCGCCTGCGACCATTTTGTGGGATTCTCTGAGTCCGCGTCCGCCTGAACGTTCAGCCCGGCTAAAAGAAACGCCGCCGCAAGGATCATGAAAAGCCTCTTCATCTTTTCCTCCCCTCTTTCTTTAACATGGTTGATCTTGATAGCTTCGAAAAAAAAGAGGAAGGGCTTCCCCTTCCTCTTTTATGAAAATATACCGTCCCTGTCTCTCTATCCTCTGACCGATCTGCGCCTTTTCCTTCCGAAATACGCGAGTGACACGCCGCCCATCAGGAACAACACAGAGCTTACAGGTTCAGGGGTTGTCAGCTCAAATGCCATGTCAATCTTTTTGCCCTGATTATATTTATGCTCCCCCAATGACTCCCATATTCCCTGCCCGTTTTTATCTACGACCGCTTCATCATTCCAGTGGTCATTCGAAGTCTTCCATCCCCAGGTCTTGTAGCTCTCGTCATTTGGGTTAGCAGGATCAGGCTGTGCCGCGATGGATATCCAGTAGATCGTGCCCTGTGTCTGGTCAAAGGGGCTCCATGTGATATTTGCATCCCACCTGTAGCCATGATGCTCGGCCAATATCTGCCAATCATCCTTATACCCGCTAAACGCATCAATATCGACTGTGTGAAGGCACTGGCCGGGATGGCTAAACGTAGTCGTGGTGGCCGGAACATCTCTCCAGAACTTGATCTGGAAAGCCGTGGAAGGCGATTGGTCGGTTCCCGGATCATCTGTATACGAACCCCACCAGTGTATGTCAGTCACAGGCTTGCCATCCAGACACTCAAAGTCATCCGCTACAAGAGGCTTAGTATCGTAGGACAGGATATCATAACCTTCTGCCCAGTCCGGCTTCTGTGACCATTTTATATCCCCCTGCGCGTCCGCCTGAACGCTTATCCCGATCAAGAGAAACGCCGCCGCAAGAATTATCAAAGATCTTTTCATGCTTGCCTCCCCCCTTCCTTTTTTATTATGCCGTTATTCTTTAATCCTATACTTCCTTTGTATTACTGCTATCGGATAATGTCAAGGGTAAAATGCACTCGCAATTTAGCCCTTACATGCTCCACTAAGGCGTCCTTGTCAACAAGGTCTTTCTTCCCGGAAGCCCTTTCCTTGACTTCTATTTTGCCATCTTTCAGATTTTTTTCGCCTATTATGACCTGGATGGGGAAGCCGACCAGGTCGGCGTCCTTGAACTTTATACCCGGTGATCTTTCCCTGTCATCTATTATAACGTCAACGCCGGCCTGTTTCAGTTCTTCATAGATACGTTCCGCGGCGTCAGCCAGTTCTTTATTCCCTTTTTTAAGCGGCATCACCACAACCTCGCACGGGCTCAGGGATGCCGGCCATACTATGCCGTCTTTGTCGTGGCTCGCCTCTATCAGCGCGGCGGGTATCCGGTTGACGCCTATACCGTAACAGCCCATGATCACGGGCCGGTGTCTGCCTTTCGCGTCGAGGAACGACGCGTTCAAAGGCTCTGAATATTTTGTACCGAGCTTGAAGGTGTGGCCGATCTCTATCGCGTTCCTGATCTCTATTCCGCCGCCGCATTTAGGACACGGGTCGGTTCCGGTTATGACCCTGGCGTCAAACCATCCGGTTACGCTGAAATCCCTGCCCGGGGTGACATTGCGGATGTGTTTATCCTTCTCGTTAGCACCGGTGACAGCGCCGGCCATACCGCGCACGGCAGTATCGGCCAGTACGCGTATAGACAGCCCCACAGGCCCTGAAAAGCCCATTGGGCCGCCGGTCACCTCTTTTACCCTGCGTTCATCAGCCAGCGCAAGCGTTCTGGCCTTGAGGTAGTTCTTGATCTTCGTCTCATTGGCGTCATGATCTCCTCTTATGAGCACCGCGACAGGCTCATTATCAGCCATGTATATAAGCGTCTTTATGATCTCTGACGGCTTGACCTTCAGGTAACCGCTGACATCACGCACAGTGCTTTTATCCGGTGTGACAACATCTTCGATGTTCCCGGCGCGCCCGGCAGAGCCGGCGGGCGCTTCTTCCGGTCTCACGGAAGCTATCTCAACACTTGCCGCGTACCCGCATGACGCGCACACAACGATCCTGTCTTCCCCGATCTCCGACGGGACCATGAATTCGTGGGATACCGTGCCGCCCATAAGCCCGGGGTCCGCTTCCACGGCCACATAAGGCAGGCCGCACCTCTCAAAGATCCGGCAGTAGGCGTCGTACATGGCCTTGTAACTTTTTTCCATGGAGCCGGCGTCAACGTCGAAACTGTAGGCGTCCTTCATTATGAACTCGCAGCTGCGCACCACGCCGAATCTCGGCCGAATCTCGTCACGGAACTTCGTCTGGACCTGGTAAAGGCAGAGCGGGAAATCCTTGTATGACCTCGCTTCGCCGGAGACAAGGTCTGTAACGACCTCTTCATGCGTCGGTCCGAGAGCGACTTCCTTTCCGTGCCGGTCCGTGTATTTTATCATCACATCGCCCATATCATCATACCGGCCCGTCCGTTTCCACAGTTCAGGGGGCTGCAGCGCCGGCATCAGAAGCTCCACCGCTCCCGCGCGGTCCATCTCCTCGCGGATGATATCCATGGTCTTGCGCAGCACCCTGTACCCCATGGGAAGGTATGTATACGCCCCTGCAGTAAGGCGCCTGATAAGCCCCGCTCGTACCATAAGCTTATGGCTTACCGCTTCCGCCTCCTGCGGGTTCTCTTTTAACGTCGGAATAAACGCGCTGGACCATCTCATGCTCTGCTCCTCATCTGCTCCTCAGGCTTCATCCTCTTCCTTTCTGACCATAGCCGCCAGTTCCCTGACAGCGTTGGACGCCTCCACTGTCTTCACGATCCTGCCTTTACGGAAAACCACGCCCCTGCCCCTGCCGAACGCTACTCCTATATCGGCATTCTTCGCTTCACCCGGACCGTTCACCTCGCACCCCATTACAGCTATGACCAACGGACTTTTCGCCCCTGGTCCTTCGCCTTTCGCCTTTCGGCTCCCCTCTCCCGCGTCCAGTCCGAGTTCATCCTCAAGTTCTCTGACCATGGGGACAAGGTCGACCTGGCAACGCCCGCATGTGGGGCAGGATATTATCTCGGGACCGAAATGCCTTACCCCCGCTGAAACAAGTATGCGCCTGGCCGTGTCGACTTCAACGTCCGGGTCTCCGGTCAGGGATACCCTTATGGTATCCCCTATCCCGTCCAGAAGCAGCGCCCCTATGCCCACGCTCGACCTTACGATACCCCAGGCCGGCGTGCCAGTGGCGGTAATACCCAGATGGAACGGATAATCGCATTCAGCGGCCATTCTCCTGTAAGCCTCCACGGTCGCGGATACACTGGAGGATTTAAGCGAAATAACGATATCATTAAAATCCCTGCGGCGGAAATGTTCCAGGTACCTTAATAACGGGCTTACCATCGCGCCGGCCGGGGAAGCAGCCGCTCCGGCATCCGGCAGGGACCCGGAATTCACCCCCAGCCTGACCGGGATGCCTTTCTCAGACGCGGAATCGATGATCCTGTCAATATGCGCCGGGTTTGTTATATTCCCCGGATTGATCCTGATCTTGTCCGCGCCGTGCGTTATGGCCTCCAGCGCCAGTTTGTGATCAAAATGTATGTCCGCTATGATCGGGATGTGTATGCCGCTTTTGATCCGGGATATCGCCCGGGCCGACTCCGGCTCCCTCACCGCTACGCGCACCAGCTCGCACCCTTCTTTTTCCAGGCCGCGTATCTGGCGGACCGTCGCGTCCACGTCAAGAGTGTCCGTTTTCGTCATGGACTGGATGGCGACCGGATGCCCCGATCCGATCTTTACGCTGCCAACAGTGACCGTCCTCGTTTTCCTGCGCTGTATCATTTCGTTGCTCATATTTCGTCGCTATACCTGTTCCACTCCCGGAGTGATATCATCCCACTCCGGGAGTGGAACCACTATTTACTATTTTCCTCCAAGCGGCGTGAATTTTAAAAGGTCCTGCCAGCTGACAAATAACGCGAAAACGATGAGCAGAACAAGGGCCACCTGCGTGATTATTTCCTGGACCCCCACGCTCAGAGGCCTTCCGCGGACTTTCTCAAGGGCAAGAAAAATAATGTGTCCACCGTCGAGCACGGGAAACGGCAGAAGATTGAATATCGCCAGCGCCATGCTTACATGGGCCATTATAATAAGAAGAGGCACAATGCCAAGACGGGCAGCCTCGCCCATGAGATGCGCTATGCCTATAGGCCCGGAGACGGAAGTCTTCAGCGGCATACCGCCGGTAAGAAGAAGCCATATCCCCTTGTATGTCATGCCTGTGAGCACAAGCAGTCTCCTGCCCCCGAAATATACGGCGCGGAAGGGATCATACGAAACAGAAAGTATCTTGCTCCTGGGAGCTATCCCGATCATCGGGCGTGAGATAGTCTGGCCGAAAATATTGGTAACATGCAATATCTCGGGTTCAACCCCCAGAGCCATCAGTTCTCCGTCACGCATTATCTCAATGTCCAAAACCGGCCCGTCGCCGGCAGACTCCTCCTTTATCGTCTCTACAATATCATCCCAGTATTCGACCTCTTTGCCGTTGATAGAGAGGATACTGTCCCCTACCTTTACACCGGCCTTCTCGGCCGGATAATCTTTTAAGACCTGGCCGACCTCATTCGAAAGCGTCGGCACGCCGATCATAAAAATAACGCTGAACAGGATAAAAGCAAAGATATAATTGGTGAGAGCACCCGCGGCGATAATCCAGAAACGGTGACCTGCGGGTTTGGAAGACAGTTCACCGGAGCCTCCTTTTGCCTCGGAAGGGTCCTCTCCGGCCATCTTTACGTATCCTCCAAAGGGGAACAACGAGATCCTGTAATCCGTCCCCCCGGCTTTTACCCCGCACAGGCGTTTGCCAAACCCGAGCGAGAATACCTCAACTTCCACATCCAGCTTTTTTGCCGCCAGCAAATGCCCTGCCTCATGAATAAGTATAAGCATGCTGAAAACTACCAGTACCAGAATAATCGTTAGCAATATCTCAACACCTCCTCGGCCGACCACTTTTCTGAAGCGATTATATCCTCCAGCGACGGGTCGTTCACCTTACTGTGTTTTTCAACCACTTTTTTTACAATCCGTCCGATATCCGTAAACCTGATCTTCTCCTCCAAGAACAGTTTCACGGCCGCTTCGTTGGAACCGTTCAGGACAGCAGGCATTGTTCCTCCCGCGCGCAGGGCTTCGAACGCCGCCTCAAGCGCCGGGAATCTGTCAGTGTCCGGTTCTGAGAACGAAAGGCCGTTTATAACGGAAAAATTCACTCTCGGGAAATCGCTTTCAATTACCGCGGGGAAGGACAGTGCCCGCAATATCGGGAACCGCATGTCCGGCCGGAACAGGCCGGCGCTGATGGTTCCGTCGATGAACTCTACCATAGAATGGATGATCGCCTCCGGATGGATAACGACCTTTATTCTCTCCGGAGGCACGTCGAAAAGCCACCGCGCCTCTATGACCTCCAGCCCTTTGTTCATGAGTGTCGCGGAATCGACGGTTATCTTTCGGCCCATGTCCCATTTGGGATGATCAAGTATCTGATCTATGGAAAGAGAATCAAACTCCTCCCGCTTCCTGTCTCTAAGCGGTCCGCCGCTGCCCGTAATATACAGTGTCCGCACGTCCTCGCTGCTCCTGCCTGCCAGGCATTGCATGACAGCGCTGTGTTCGCTGTCAACGGGCAGGATACGGGAAGAATTCTCTTCCGTGAGCCTTTTGATGATCATGCCGGCGCTGACCACGGGCTCTTTGCTTGCCAGCGCAACGGTCCTGCCGCGGTTCAATGCCGTGACAAGCGGTTTAAGGGCCTGCGTCCCTGAAATAGCCATGAAAACGATATCCGCGGGTTCTTCGGCAGCCAGGCGTTCAAGGCTCTCCGCGCCGGAATAGACCCTGGGGCCGGCAACCCTGTCTTTTAAACCGGGATAGAACCGTTCATTTCCAATGGCCACAACGGCCGGTTTGAACTCTTCAGCCTGTTCGACAAGCAGGGAAACGTTCTCGTTGCTGGAAATGGCCCGGACGCGGAACCGCCCGGGGTAATGCCTGACAACATCCAGGACATTCCTGCCGACAGACCCCGTAGACCCGAAAAGTATAATATCCTTCATAAGACGCCGCGTTAAAAGGTTTTTACGTAAAAATAAAAGACCGGGACCGTGAACAACAGGCTGTCTATCAGGTCGAGAACACCTCCGATACCGCCCAGATAAGAACCTGAATCTTTCGCGCCGCAATCCCTTTTGATAAGACTTTCCGCCAGATCCCCTATCTGCCCCAGCGTTGCCAGCATGATCCCCAGCACAAAAAGATGCGAAAATGAAAAACCCGTAAGATATCTGCCTGCCAGAACGGCGATCACGAGGCTCACTAAGATCCCGCCGAGAGTGCCTTCTTTGGTCTTCTTCGGGCTGATCCTGGGGATAAGCTCAGTCCTCCCGAAACGGCTTCCCAGGAGATACGCCCCGACATCCGCGCTTTTGGTAACAAGAATAAGAAAGATCACAAGGTTAGCCCCGTTTTCCAGGAACCTGAGCTTCACGAAAAAAGAAAAGAACCAGCCGATATAAAAAAACGAGAATACGGTGAGCGCCGTGCTGATAAGATGGTCATGCGCGTTATCGCGCCTGGTGAACTGCAAAGTGAACGCTAAAAGGCTCGCCGCGACGATCAGGAGCGGCTCAAGATTCTTCAGCTCCGGCAGACCGTTCCCCAGGAATATAACGACCGGGATAAGACCTCCCACGAGCGTGCCGAAATACTTATAAACGAATATTTTCCTGTTTTCGACCAGGCGGAAAAACTCGAACTGTCCCAGAGCCACAAATAACACTATAACCAGACAGAACAACCAGCCGGGGAACAGATAAACGGCCGTTGCCACAAAACCGATCAGTATAAGGCTGACAATGGTCCTCCGGAGGAAGTTATTCACCGAACCTCCTGTCGCGGCCGGCATATTCCTCCAACGCTATTTCCAGTTCAGCGGCATTAAAATCAGGCCACAGGACGTCGGTCACGTAAAACTCGGAATAAGCCGACTGCCATAAGAGGAAATTGCTGAGGCGCATCTCACCGCTGGTGCGGATGATCAGATCCGGATCCGGGAGTCCGGCGGTATAAAGAAATTTTTCGAAATCCTCTTCGCTCCAGGAAGAAATATCCATGCCGGGTCCTCCCGGCCTCCCGCAAACCGCCTTCACCGCGTCGAGTATCTCCTGCCTTCCGCCGTAACTCAGGGCCACTGTAAGGATCATGCCGGTGTTGGCAGAGGTCTCTTCCCTGAAATCCCCGACCGCGTCCTGTAAAGAGCGGGGAAGATCATCAAGCCGCCCTATCACATTGAATTTTATATTGTTCCGCTTCATCTTTTCCATGTTCTTCTTCAATGTCTGCTCGATCAGGGCCATGAGCGCATCTACCTCTTTCCGGGGACGTTTCCAGTTTTCCGCGGAAAAAGCGTACAGGGTGAGGGCTTTTATCCCTGACCGGGCGCAGGCTTCGATCACAGTGTTGGAGGCCTGCACCCCGGAGCGGTGTCCCATTATGCGGGGGAGTCCTCTTTTTTTTGCCCACCTCCCGTTGCCGTCCATAACGATCGCAATATGCTGCGGAAGTCTTTCCACTCAGTCTCCTCTGATTAAAGACGGATATACACGGATCTGCGCGGCGTTACAAAAACCCGCCCCAAAAGAAGAAAGATCACAGAAATCTGTATTTAAACTTTACTTTATAATATCGTCTTCCGTATGTCTGGCCGCGTTCTCCTGCCTTTTCTCCATGAATTCAGGCAGGATCAGGATCTCGACCCTCCGGTTCTTCGCGCGCCCCTGCGCCGTCGCGTTTGAGGCCAGCGACCGGTGCTTGCCGTGTCCGATAGCGGACAATCTTGCCGAAGGGATGCCCCTGCCCACGAGATAATGAAGGACGTTGGTAGCTCTGGCGGTCGAAAGCTCCCAGTTGGATTTCCATTTGGAATATTTTATGGGCACGTTATCGGTATGTCCGCTGACACCGATATTCTTGTCCGGGACCTTCTTTTTTATCACTTTCGCGACCTTATTAAGGACCGGGTAAGCCACTTCCTTTAGCTCCGCCTTTCCCGAATCGAACAGGACGTCATCGGATAATATGATGACCAGCCCCTGCTCATCCATCTTCAGGGATACGCGTTTATCGGCGATCTGACCCTGAAGTTTTTCCTCCAGCATGCGTTTGACCTCCGCGAACCTTTCATGCTCTTTCTTTCGCTGCCTTTCGAGGTCACTGATCTTCACCTTTAATTCTTTGATCTTCTTTTTGCTGCGGGGACTCTGTTTATAAAAGTTTACCGCGCAACCCGACACCATCAAGCTTGACGCCATAAGCGCCACCGCACCGGCCAGAAAAAACTTCTTCATTCGCATATCAGCCTCCTTTAAATGAGCACATGAGTTACAAATACGACAGTGTTTGTAACTCATAAGTGCGAATTTATGCAACGCTAAGAATTTCGTTTATAGGTCAAAGTCTGTTTTCGGCTTTTCCCCACCGAAACAAGTATTATATCGGTCCCTATCAGATCCTTGATCCTGTCGAGATACTTACGGGCGTTTTCCGGAAGCGCGCTGTATGATGTGATCTTCGAAGTGTCCTTTTCCCAGCCGGGATGTTCTTCATAAACGGGTTCCGCCCTGTCGAGGAATCCGGGTTCCCCGGGGATATTTTGATACAACTGCCCCTTATATCTGTACGCCGTGCATATCCTGATGGTCTTAAGCTCGTCAAGAACATCAAGTTTCGTGATAACGACTTTATCTATCCCGTTAATGTCAACGGAATTCTTCACAAGAACACTGTCAAACCATCCGCACCTGCGGGCCCTGCCGGTCGTGGAACCGAATTCCCCGCCTTTTTTCCTGATCTTGTCCATAAGGTCCGGCCCGAATTCCGTAGGGAACGGCCCTTCCCCGACCCTGGTAGTATACGCTTTGACCACACCGAGCACCCTGTCAATGCGCGAAGGGCCTATACCGGCACCCGTACAGGCTCCGCCGGCAGTGGCGTTCGAGGATGTCACGTATGGATACGTTCCGTAATCGACATCCAGAAAAGTTCCCTGTGCGCCCTCGAAAAGAATGGACTCCCCTCTCTTAAGGGCCTCGTTCAGAAGCAGGGTGGTATCGCAGATGAATTTCTTCAGGAAACCGGCGTATTCCACGTACTTTTGCAGAATATCATCCGCTGAAAATCCGTCAAATCCGTTAAGATCCCTGAGGATCGCGTTCTTTTCCTCAATGTTACTTTTAAGCCTGTCCCTGAAGTAGGCCTTGTCAAAAAGATCCGCTATACGTATACCTACACGGGCGGCCTTATCGGCATAACAGGGCCCGATGCCTTTTTTCGTGGTCCCTATCCTCGCCTTCTTTCTTCTGACCTCCCTGAGTTCGTCGAGCTTCCTGTGATACGGGAATATGACGTGCGCCTTATCGCTGATCTTTAGACGCCTGTCAATAAGTATGTCCCGGGATCTCAAAAGTTTTATCTCTTCTATAAGCGCCTCGGGATCGATCACCACGCCGTGTCCGATAACACAGATCTTGCCTTCATGCAGGATGCCTGAGGGTATAAGATGCAGCACGTATTTATTGTCGCCTATAACGACCGTGTGTCCGGCGTTGTTCCCGCCCTGATAACGGACCACATACTGGACATCCTTGGTCAGAATATCGATTACTTTACCTTTGCCCTCGTCGCCCCACTGGGCTCCGACCAGCACGGTCACCGCTCCCCGCCTCATGGCATCCTTTCTTTAATGTTACTTCTTGTATTTCCTGAGTTGCTGCTGCTGGTGCATCTGCCTCCTGATCTGATCCTGCTGACGCATTTGTCTCATAAGCCTGTCTGTCTTGATCCTGGTAACCTCGTTACTGATCTTCACAAATACACCATGCAGGGTCTCTTCATCAAGATCGGATACCGGGACAGCGGTGCCTGCCTGCGAGCTGTAAAAATATTCTTTCTTCCCAGACTCGGTCACCTTTAATGAAAGACCGGGGACCAGCGATATGACGTGGGGATACATTCCGAGCCGCGTCTTAATGGTCTTAACCATCTCTTCTTTTGACAATTGCGGCCCTTTGGCGGCCGGCCTTTTCCCCGGTTTTACCTCCGGCTTTGTCCCCACTTCTGGCGGCACCAGTTTGGGCTTCGGCGGCAGCACCGGCTTTAACTTCAGCGGCAGCACCGGCTTTGACTTCAGCGGCGCCAGCTTTGGCTTCGGCGGCGGCGCCAGCTTTACCTTCGGCGGCACCGGTTTTGGCTTCGGTTTTATCCCGGCCTCCGGAGCTTTCTCAAGCACAGAACCATGCGATGTAACCCTCTCCCAGAACCTCCTCAGGCCGCTCTTTTTGGGCTGCCCTTCTGCATACGCCGGGACAGATAAAAATAAAACGGCCAGCAGGAAACATAGAATAAACAGTTCTTTTCGGGTGTGCTTCATCCTTTCCTCCAACGGTTACTTCTGCCTTTACTTCGATCAGGCAGGCGTCATCGTAAATATCTTTTTCGCGATATCGGGATAGCGGGCGATAAACAGCAGTTCATCCCGGACCAGGGGTTTCTGGGTATGGACATTAGCGTATCGCACAAGCTCCAGTACGCGTGTAGCCTCTTTATCATTTTTAAATTTCACTTCAAGCTTGTTATATACGTTACGGAACCCTTTGATGCCGCTGTATTCGCCGGCAGTGATGTTCCTTCCCGTATCGATGATCTCCGGCTCGCCTCTGCCGAGTTCCTCGAAATCGTAAAGTTCGTAATTCCTCCTGTCCTTCAGCGCGCCATCCGCATGGATCCCGGATTCATGCGCGAACGCATTGGCCCCGACTCCCACCTGGGTGACCGGGATCGGGACCCCGAACGCATAAGAAGCGTATTTGGCAATCCTCCACGACATCTTGAGGTTTATACGGGGATCCAGTTTATATTTCGGATTATCGCCGAACCCGCTCGAATATTTTAAAGCCAGGATACAACTGACCATATCCGCGTTTCCGGCCCTTTCTCCCATGCCGTTAACCGTGGTGTTAATATACGCATCAACACCGCTGTCAATGGCGGCTTTTGCTCCTGCGACGCTCACGGCCACTACCATCCCCAGGTCATTATGACAATGAAGTTCAATCGGGATCCTGACCGCCGTTGCCAGAGCCGCGACCCGGTCATAGATCGTGAACGGGTCATCATATCCCAGCGTGTCACAGTACCGCATGCGGTCCGCGCCGGCATCTTTCGCTGCCTGCGCGAATTCTATGAGATAATCGAGATCCGTCCTCGATGCGTCCTCGGCGTTGACGCCTATTGCAGCGATGCCTTCCTTCCTGGCCAGTTTCACCGATTTAATAACAGATCTTATGATGTCCTTTTTGTCCATTTTCCCGGCAAATTTATGTTTTATCATCTGGTCGGACGTGGAAATGGACATATTCAGGTACTTGACGCCGGTGCTTTGGACCGCTTTCCTCACATCAGACTCTACTGCCCTGATCCATCCTGAAAGCCTCATCGGATATAAGACCTTCCGTCTGGCCAGTTCCAGGTTCGCGTTCAGGTAATTAATCTCGTGGTGGGTGAACGGAAACCCGAATTCGGACTGAAAAACACCCATCCTGTTAAGATACAAATTGACGATCGTCTTTTGCAGCTTGGCCAGGCCCAGCCGCGAGGTCTGGACACCGTCGCGGTTCGTGACATCTATGATCCTGATCATATTCTTCTTTTTCTGCCTCATTATGCTCTCCCCATTACATCAGATCATCACACAGACCTGTTTGACATCGTCGATGTCTTTTTCACGCTTGAGTTTTGCTATAACTTCCTTCGGGACTTCAGTATCCACATTCAGCAGGCTGATCGCGTCTCCGGTCTTCTTGTCTCTGCCGAAACTCATTTCCGCTATATTGACGCCGTGCCTGGCCAGGGATGTTCCCAGTTTCCCTACGACCCCGGGGACATCCCTGTTCGATACGACCAGCATATACCCGTCAGGGATAGCTTCGACATAATATTTATCCATCTTGATTATCCGGGGCTCTTTGTTGGCGAAAAGCGTGCCCATTATAAAATGCTTTCTCGTGCCGGTATCGAACTCGACACTGATCAGATTCGCGAAATCCGTTATCTTCGAGGTCTTTTCTTCGGTAACCTTAATGCCTCTTTCTTTCGCTACCAGCGGCGAATTCACGTAATTTACCTCTTCCGCCAGTATGGGATTAAATATTCCTTTCATCAGGGCGCGGGTAATAACCGCAACGTCTATATCCGCGACCTCACCGATATATTTTACCGTGATCGCTCTGATGGGCTCATCGATAAGCTGCGTCTGTATGGATCCCAGCCGCTCCGCCAGGTTGACATAAGGCCGCACAGCCGCCATGGCTTCCTCTTCCAGAACAGGTACATTCGCCGCGTTACGGAATCCTCTACCCAAAAGCGCGTCTGAAACGGATCTTGCTATGTCTATGGCCACATTCACCTGCGCTTCCGCTGTTGATGCACCCAGATGAGGGGTGGTAATGACCCTGTCCATGCCGATGACCGGGCTGTCAAGAGGGGGTTTTGCCCCGGTCTCGTACACGTCAAGCGCGGCGCCGCTCACCTTGCCGGTTCTTAGGTTCTTTGCCAGGGCTTTTTCGTCGACAATACCCCCACGGGCGGCATTGATAATACGGACCCCTCTTTTCATTTTTTTGAAAGCTCTTTCGCCAATGAGATGCCTGGTCTCTTCCGTGAGCGGGGTATGAATGGTAATAAAATCGGATATTTTTAAAAGAGTGTCCAGAGGCACCGGTTCGATGTTAAGGGACCGCGCTCTTTCCTCGGAAAGGAACGGGTCAAAAGCCACGATCTTCATCCCGAAACTCAAAGCCCTTTTGGCGAATTCCGTGCCGATACGGCCAAGCCCGATAATCCCGAGGATCTTTCCATACAGCTCAACGCCGACAAATTTCTTTCTGTCCCATTTGCCGTGCTTTGTCGAGTGGTTCGCCTGGGGAATGTTCCGGGAAAGAGCGAGCATAAGGCTGAACGCGTGCTCCGCGGTAGAGATAGTGTTGCCGGCCGGTGCGTTCATCACTATCACGCCTTTCTTAGAAGCCGCGGCTACATCCACATTATCCAGGCCCACACCCGCCCGGCCGATGACCTTCAGTTTATCGGCCGACTCAATTATCCTCCTGGTCACCATGGTCCCGCTCCTCACGATAAGAGCGTCGTACGGTTTTATCTTTCTGGCAAGCTCTTTTTCAGAGAGCTTGGAAACCTCATCGACCTTGAACTTGTTTTTCTTTAATATTTGCACTCCCTCTTTGGAGAGAGGATCACTTATAAGAACTTTGATCGCCATTTATCCCGCTCCTTCCGTCACTTAAGCAACTCCTGCATTCTGGCGACACCTTTGCCAAATTCGACATCATACCCCAGCTGACTGAGAACGATCTCCACACCGGCAATGGCCGCTATCGTATCATACTCGTCCATATAGCCGAGATGCGCTATCCTGAAAATCTTTCCCTTAAGCGCCGCCTGCCCGCCGGCTATGGTTACACCCTGTTCGTCCCGCATCTTTTTAACCAGTGCCGCCCCATCAATCCCTTCGGGGACTTTTACCGATGTCACGGCGTTTGACGGGCTTTTGGAAAAAATCTCCAATCCGATAGCCCTTACGGCTTCGCGTGTCGCATGCGCTAAACGGGCGTGCCTGTCGATAACAGTGTCCGGCCCTTCCTCCAGTATCATATCCAGGACACTGTCCAGACCCATTATCAAAGACACTGCCGGAGTCCAGGGGGTATCATCCTTCTTATATGATTTCCTGGCCGCCTTCAGATCAAAATAATACTTCGGCAGGTCTGACCTCTCCATGAGTTCTTCAGCCTTCGGACTCAGGCTCAGGAACGCGAGTCCCGGAGGAAGCATGAGCCCTTTCTGGGAACCGCAGACTACGACATCCACGCCCCATTCATCGGTCCTTAATTCGTCCGCGGTCAGGCCGCTGACAGCGTCCACCACAAGCACTGCCCCCATACCTGAAACGACTTTCGCGATCCCTTTGATATCGTTCACAACGCCCGTTGACGTCTCGCACAAAGTGCTGTAGACCGCTTTTACGTCAGCGTGCTCTCTCAACAGTTTATCTACTACCGCCGGGTCAGCGGGTTCACCCCAGGTCACGTCATAGCCCACTGCCTCAACCCCGTATGCCCCGCAGATCTCGCTGAAACGTTCCCCGAACTTTCCGCCTCTTATGACAAGAACTTTATCACCTCTCGAAAGAAGGTTCACCACGGAAGCCTCCATCGCACCCGTTCCGCTCGACGCAAAGATGAACACGGGGTTCTCCGTACGGAACACCTTTTTCATTTTGGCGTTCACGTCCTTTAGAATGCCCTGAAACTGGGGCGTCCTGTGATGAATCATGGTATCGGCCATTCTCAGTAATATCTTTTCAGGTACCGGAGTCGGCCCCGGTGACATCAACCTGTATTTTCTCACCTTCAGATCCTCCTCTTTTTTTGAACCCATTATTTCGGGATGTTTGAGATCACATGATCCACCAGTCCATACTCCCTGGCTTCCTCCGCGCTCATAAAATAATCCCTGTCAGTATCGGCTTTTATACGTTCAATGGGCTGGCCTGTATGTTTTGCGAGGATATTCTCCAGCTGTTCCTTTATCCTGAGTATTTCTTTCGCCTGGATATGGATGTCCGAAGCAGCTCCCTGCACGCCCCCCCAGGGCTGATGCACCATGATCCTGGAATGCGGAAGCGCGTATCTCTTCCCTTTTGTTCCCGCGGAAAGAAGGACGGCCCCCATACTGGAAGCCTGTCCCACACAAAAAGTACTCACATCAGGCTTGATAAACTGTATGGTATCATAAATGGACATCCCGCTCGTGACACCGCCGCCGGGGGTATTGATATAGACGTTTACATCCTTTTCCGGATTTTCCATCTGCAAGTATAACAATTCCGCTACCACTATGTTCGCGACATTATCGTCAACAGGTGAGCCTATAAATATTATCCGGTCCTTCAACAGGCGCGAATAAATATCATATGCCCTTTCGAGCCTCCCTTCCTTCTCGATCACCATCGGTATCACACTCATTACGCCCTCCTTGTTTCGTGGCCCGTGTCTCGCGCCCCGTGTCTCGGATACGAAACACAATCTCCGGGTCACGCGCAACGGGATATTAGTCTATTTCATTTTTACGATAACCGCCTCCCGGAGAAGAAAATCCAGCGTTTTTTCTTCCCTGAGCTGCTCTTTCAACCCGCCTGTCAGACCTTGATCCTGATAATACTTTTTTACGTCCTCAAAGGACTGATTATAAGAATCCGCAAGGGACTTTAACCAGTCGTTCATATCTTCATCGGTCACTTCGATCTTTTCGCGATCAGCAATCGCGTCAAGTATGAAATACAATCTGACTTTGTTCTCCGCATCCCTGAGAAGCTGCCCTCTCAGTTTTTCTTTATGGGCATCTATGGCTTCTCTATCCACTCCCTTCTGAACCAGCTCGTTCTCTGCCTTCTCCATAAGGACCTTAAGCTGCCTGCTGACTATGGATGCCGGCAGCCCAAAAGGATGTTTCTTCAACAGTTGTTCCATGATCTGGTTCTTCATGTCCACCCGGGCGTTAGACTCTTTTTTCTTCATGAGCTGCATCCGAAGCCCCTGCCTGGCTTCGGCCAGGCTGTCCTTTCCCATCTTTTTGGCCAGTTCGTCGTCAATCCCGGGTAACTTCTTCTCCTTGGTTTCCTTGACCTCTACCCGGAACACGGCCTTTTTCCCGGCATACTTCCTGTCAGGATAATTTTCCGGCAGTGTCACCTCTATATCTTTCTTATCCCCTGTTTTCAATCCAAAAAGCTCCTCGCCCATGCCGAGCATGGACGCTTCTTTGTCCGCCTCGATCCACATGTTCTTGCGTTTCCTGGCAATGACCTCTCCGTTGATGAACGTCTCCACATCGCATATCCCGAAATCGCCACGCTGAAGCGGCCTGTCCGTTCCATTGAACTCCGCATACATGTTTCTAATCCGCGTAAGCGCTTCTTCGAGCTCGTCATCCGTAACACTGAACTTCCTGGTATGGGCTTTCAACCCCTTATATTTCCGCAGATTGACCTCAGGATAGGCGTCAACCTTTGCCCTGAACGTAAGACCCCCGGACAATTCGATATTCACGTCCGAGATCTCGGGATGGCTTACGGGATTGACATTATGCTCCTCCAGGGCCTGTTGATACGCCTGCGGTATCAACCGCTGTTTCACTTCATCCATGGCGCTTTCGTAATGCTTCTTCTGGATGATATCCAGCGGGGCTTTCCCCTGCCTGAATCCCGGGATCTTCGCCGTTTTTCTGATATCCTCCAGTACCTGGCCAAAGACGTTCTCTACCGCTTGTTTCGGCATCTCTATCTCAAGATGCCTTGCCGTTCCTTCAGATCTTTTTATCCTGCTCTTCATCTATTAAATTACCTCTCATGGTTCGTGGCTCATGCCCCATATTGACTAAAAACTCGGTTCGATCAACGCGTAATCCCCTCCGCCCCTTTTGTACAGCACGTTCACTTCGCCGGTATCCGCGTTCTTGAACATGATGAAATTTTTCTCCATAAGTTCCAGCTCGAGCCTGGCTTCCTCCGGAAGCATCGGTTTGTCGGCAAAGGAGTTTGCCCTGACAATCCTTCCGGGGCCTTCGGGAATAACGGTTTTCCTTCCTCTAAAACGGGCTACCGGGCTCATGATCCTGCCAAACAGGGCTCTCCGCCTCTTGGAAGACACCCGCCCGTTCAGTCTTCGCACCTGTTTTCTGACATTCCCAGAGGCATTGTCGATCGAAGCGTATATATCGGGAGAACTCTCCTTCGCTACTATCCTGTTCCTCTTAAGATAAAGGATTATCTCAGCATTCTTCCTGGCCTTTTCCTCTTCCAGAATAACTTCACATTTGTAAATACGTTTGTAAAGGTGGTCCAGCCTGTCCAGCCTCTTATGAATATACGCTTTCAAAGAATCATCCAGGCTCAAATTCCTTCCTGTGATAGTTATATCCATTCCCTCACCCCTTTTTTGATATTCCCCGCAAAATTCAGACAAACAACGCAACAGAAGGATAACAATATACCATTATGCATACGGTTTTTCAATATTTTTTACCCTGTTCACATTACATCGAAAATCTTTTCCCGAGATATATTTCCCGGGCCTTGGGGTCGTTTATAAGTTCCTCCTTGGTCCCGGATATCAGTATCTGCCCCTCATACATGATGTAGGACCTGTCGGTTATGCTGAGAGTCTCCCGCACATTGTGATCCGTAAGCAGAATCCCCAGCCCCATCTCTTTCAATTCCCTTATCACCTCCTGGCAATCATATACCGCTATGGGGTCTATCCCGCTGAAAGGCTCATCCAGCAGGATAAACATGGGATTGGTAACCAGGGTCCGGGTTATCTCAAGGCGCCTTCTTTCCCCGCCGGACAGCGTATAAGCTTTATTTTTGCTCAGATGCGCGATTTTCAACTGGTTGAGCAGATTATCCAGCTGTCTCTGCCTTTCTTTACGCGGAAACCCCAGGGTCTCCATAATAGCCATGATATTCTCCTCAACGGTAAGTTTCCGAAAAATAGACGGCTCCTGAGAAAGGTAACCTATTCCTGAACGTGCCCTCCGGTATATAGGCAGCTTCGTTATATCCTTTTTATCGAAGATAACATGCCCCCTGTCCGGTTTAACAATGCCCGTGACCATATAGAACGTCGTTGTCTTCCCGGCGCCGTTCGGGCCTAAAAGCCCCACGACCTCTCCCCTTCTGACATTGATGCTGGTCTCTTTGACAACGCTTCTTCCTCCGTATCTTTTTACCAGATCCCTGGTTTCCAGTAGATGCATCCTGTTCCCCTTCTTCTCGCCGTCCCCGCATAAGAGCACGGGGTGTTGGTGTTGTTCCGCCTGCGCGGGCTTTAGCCGTTGTTTTCCGGTTCCGGCTCTTTCTCCGGGCCCATCAGTCCCCCGGACTCTTCAAACTCGGCCAATTCTCCGGAGTCAATGATCACTCTCGGATTTCCCAGAAGCTTGGCTCTCCCTGTACTGCCGCTATATATCGCCTTCTCACTCATCGTATAACTCTTTCCCCTTTTGACCTTTACGTTTCCCTCTGCCGTGACCTGTGCCAGTTCCTGCGTTTCAGGATCAAATTCTACCGTAAGTTTATCCGCCAGCAGTGTTCCGTCCTCGTCCTCCACCATGACATTGTTGTAAAACACCGCTATATTGTCATTATAACTCACTTCCAGCGGGCCATCACAGTTAATTTTTGTATCCGGCTCCATTATGACCATAACGCTTTCTTTGAGCACAGCCTTTCTCTCGTCGGAATTCGCCATGCCGCCCTTCCCCACGGCGGTCATCCCCTCCCGTTCTATGCGCACAATGGTATCGGTAGATATCTCTTTGGCCGCCTGAGACCAGTTGGCCCGGTCCGTCGTCAAGGTAAATCCCTCATCGGAAACGACTGTCACGCTCCCGATAAGCTCCACTTCTCCCTCATCCCTGTCATATATCCCTTTGTCGGACGTAAGATTCACGGCAGCATCGTCCCCAAGGACTACTGCCCCAAGCTCATTTAAGTGTATCTCATTTCCTTTTATTTTCGCGGAACCGGCCTCAAGGTGCCATTGCTTCACGCCTTTTGAACTCCGGCCGTCCACAGTAAAAGACAGCATCTTCTGTTCAAGACCTGCGGCATCCCCGGGGCGTTCCTCCGCTGTTGTCCGGTCAATATCCATTTTCCCGCCGTACCGGTCCCGGCAGGCCCATACGGCGATCCCGGCGGCAATCACAACGGCGGCCCATACAATCCTCTTACGCATCGCTATCCCGCTGCCTCCTTTGTTTTCCATCTGGAATGCAGCCATACCCATTGCTCCGGATATCGTTTCACATATTCTTCAAGAACCGCTGTCCAGAGTCTGGTATAACGTTTAACGTCCTCCTGCCGGGTGCTGTCCCCTGACGACGGATCGATCGGTTTTTCCAGAACGATCCTGTACGTGTTATCCGGTTTCCTTATCACAAAAGCGGGTATGATCTTTGTTTTCGCGGCCATTGCCAGCTTTACCGGAGCTGTCGGTGTATACGCCGGCCGTCCGAAAAAATCCACGAAAATCCCGTCCACACTGTCAACATCCTGATCTGCGAGGATCCCCAGGGTCCCTCCTTTTTTCAGGAGTCTCAAGATCTTCTTCGGAAATTCATCCCGGTATATCCCTTCCACTCCGAACCGGCGGCGCATCTGCATAAGCAACTCGTCATATTTATGAAAATATATCCGCCGGACAACTGCGTTTCCTTCATACCCTTTCTGCCTCAAATAAAGGCCAAGCAGTTCCCAGTTACCAAAATGAAACCCGAGGACAATAGCGCCTTTACCTTCAGAAAGAGTATCATCCAGGTATTCAGCCCCCTGAAACTCGGTCACCAGATCATCGATCCTCTTCGGATCAAGCGAAGAAAGTTTTATCCATTCAGCCCCGGTCCTGGCTATGTTCTCAAAAACACGCTCGGCTATCCGGAGATTCGACTTATGATCACTGCTGAAAACAGCGTCTAAGTTGGCAATGGTGATCCCGCGGTACTTGCGGACCAGCCGGAAGGCCGCTTTTCCCAAAAAAACCGCAATGGTCTGACTTATCCGTAACGGGATCAGCCTTACCAGAAAAAACAGCACTCTGGCTGAATAATAAAGGTAGTACCTTCTGGTCTTTATCTTCATGTCTCAGAGGGGTCAGAACTACACTTTTAAGTTTCTAAACATACTTATGAGCTCACTACTGTCCCATTATAAGTCGAATAACAACAATTAGTTATGAGAATCACCCATTTCTTCTTTGTAGTCAAGCACCGCAAACACCTGTAAAATGGGGTTTTCTCGAACATAGTAACCCTCAAAATTTGTAATATTGTGTAGAGCCTTTGCTCTATTTTTAACTGTTTTTTGATAATCGCGATTAACACGTAAATGGC
>QNCM01000002.1 GCA_003644505.1 Candidatus Makaraimicrobium thalassicum
GCGCAAGCTTGGCCCCTTGACATTTTGAAAAAATGGCAAGGGTTGCGCGGCAATCGCGGAGTAAAATTTTCCGCTGGAGAAAATTTTACGTCCCCTGGTAGGAGTGGGCCAAACAGCCTGACCAGACGTAAGCATCTTTTCTCAGCGAAACTAGTGTAGCATCATTTGATCGCGGCCTGTTGTTGACAAGTTATATATACTTGTGTATACTTTAACAAGCATGATTAAAGGGGTGCAAACTTAGACAAAGGTCATTAAAGTAGTATAAAACAATGATAGCAAAAGGCATTAAAAAGTATACGGTTCAGCAGGTTGCCAATATGTTAGACATATACCGGGGGACTGTGATCAACTATGAAAAGAGAGGTATCTTCCCGCTACCGCGGCGGAATCCGATAAACGGCTACAGGGAATATACGGAGGAAGACATAGAGAATCTGCGGAGGATACTTGAGGGCAAGGTAACATAGAAAGGAAAACAGGATGTATTTTAAAAGGTTGGAGATAGTTGGATTTAAGTCTTTTTTAAATAAGACAAAATTGAAATTTGAGCCTGGCGTTACCGCGGTTGTCGGGCCGAACGGCTGCGGGAAAAGCAATATTGTGGACGCGATAAAGTGGGTTCTCGGAGAGCAGTCCGTCAAGTCCATGCGGGGCGCGTCCATGCAGGATGTTATTTTTAACGGAACTGACAGGCACGACCCGGTAAACGTTGCGGAGGTTTCCCTCACGCTATCCAATGAGGACAGGATCCTTCCCGTGGATTACGATGAGGTTACCATAAGCCGGAGGCTTTACCGTTCCGGTGAAAGCGAATATCTTCTTAACAAGATGCCTGTCCGCCTTACCGATGTCCGTGATCTTCTCAGGGGGACCGGCCTGGGGACGAGTTCCTATTCCATTGTTGAGCAGGGCAAGATAGATATGATACTGAGTTCCAAACCCGAGGAACGCCGGTATATATTTGAGGAAGCCAGTGGGATAACCCGTTACAAATCGAAGAAAAGGGAAGCTTTGCTCAAGCTTGAACGCACGAAGGAAAACCTGACCAGGCTCAGTGATATAATCCGCGAAGTTGAAAGGCAGATCAACTCCATCGAACGCAAAGCCCGTAAAGCGGAGAGGTATAATACGCGTTATGAAGAGCTTAAGGACCTTGAGGTCAAACTGTCCTGCAGAAAATGCAGGGAATTGGGCGCGGACGATGTTTTGCTGAGTACGGAAACCCGGGACTTAAGACAACTTGCCGGAAGGCTCAGCTCGCAGCTGGAAGAGTCCGCCGCCTGTCTTGTCCGGCTCAGAGAGGAATATAACGCTGTTTTCGAGGAACTGCAGGAATCGCAGAACGAGATAACGCGCCTTTCGTCCGGCATCGACAAGAATAGACATATAATCGGGGTTAGTAAAGAAAGAGTGCAGGAACTTCAAAAATATGTTGAGCGTCTGGACCGGGAGATAGAAGAGACGACCGGGCGGAAAGAGGGCTTAAGAAGCAGGTTGGACGGACTGGAGGTCAGGTTCTCGGAGGTCAGCAAAAAACGCCTGAACAAGGATGATGAACTGGCGTCTGCTGAGGAAAAGGTAAGGATCATCACCGGGAACCTTCAGAAGTATGAGAACGAACTGAGGTCTAACCGGGAAAAGACCGTTGATATGGCCTCTCGGCAGACGAAGACAAAGAACACGTTGATCAGAACGAACGCTGATATCCGGAACACGCTGTCCAGAGAAAAAAGGTTGAAACTGGAGAGGCGCGGCGTAGAAAAGGAGAAGGCAGGCGCTTCCGAAGAGTTAATAAGGGTGAAGGAAGAAGCTGAGACTGTGGACATGGAACTGCAGAACAAGAGAAATGAGTTCAACGTTTTCAACGATGAATATGCGTCAAATCAGCGGAAGCTCCTCCTGCTTAATGATGAAAAGCGCGAAAAAGAAAAACGCCTGAATGAGATAAAACCCCGCAGGCAATTCATGGAGAGGCTGGTCAGCGAGCGCGAAGGGATAAACGAAAGTGTCAAGCAGATCATGAAGCATGTCGAGGCCGGTGACCCGCGTTTTTCAGGCGTCCATGGTATCCTCTCCGAACTCATTAATGTGCGCCAGGATTATGAAGAGTCGATGGAGTCCGTCCTGGGGGGCATAGCGCAGGCCCTGATAGTCAATAACCGCGGAGTTATGGATAGTGTCGTCAGCTACCTCGCGGCGAACTCGATGGAGAGCGTGAATTTTATAATCCTTGAGGAACTTAAAAAATTGCTGGAAAACGGAAAAAGTTCTGTTATCACAAAGGGAATGCTGGATGATATTACGCATGTTCTTTCTTCCAAGGAACCGTATCATTCGGCTTTACGCGTGCTGCTTCGTGATACTTTTGTCACGGTTTCTTCGGAGGCTGCCCGGATATTCATGGATGAGGACAATGATTTCAACGGCCGTATTATCGGAGAAAAGGGTGAGATTTACCGGAGGGGAATGCGACGCAGCAGGAATTATTCGGTAAAAGATGTCATACCTCTGTTCGGGCGCCGGGAAAAAGTCGAGCAGATGCGCGCGGAAGAAGAGCGGATAACAGGCGAGATGGAGAATGTGAGCGCCGGGATAGAAGAGGTGGAGAAATGGCTGAAAGATACCGTCATTAAAAAAGAGAAATTGGAGTCGGAACTGCGGCAGAGGCAGATGGAATTCGCCGATATCTCGTCCAGAAAAGCTGTCGTTAAGGAGAAGTTTGATTCGCTTGTCGAAGAGCTTTTTCTCCTGGATACCGAGATCAAGGAAGAGGGCGCTACCCTCAGAGAGCTGCAGGACGAAAGACAACGCCTTGAACAGACCCTGGAAGAACTGGATGCCGAAAACAACAGGCTTCAGCAGACTATAGAAGAGACCCAGAATGCTATCCGCGAGGGCAGCCGCGAGAGGGAAGAAACACTTTTTCGTATGTCCGATATCAAAGCGGAGCTTTCCGCGTTTCGTAAAGATGAGGAAAACCTGGCTGAAAATCTGGAGAGAGAAAGGGAAATATGCCAGCGTTTAGACCGGGAAGTGGAAGAAAAAACGAATCGGATAGCTGAAAGCACTAAGCGCATAAAAAAACTGGGCGAAGAAATGAGGACTCTCGAGGAACGCAATCTTGAATATGCTTCTCTGGAGGAGGTCAGGAACAGCGAAATACTGGCGAAGAGGCAGAGGAAAGAGCGCCTGGCCGAGGAGGTGCGCGGGGAAGAGAAGAAAGTCAAGCAGAAAGAACAGGAACTGGAGGATGTCAGGGATAAAACGAGGAATCTTGATATCAGGGCGAAAGAGGTCGAGTATAAAAGCAGAGCCCTTGTAGAAAAGATCAAGGACACGTATAACGTCGATATAGCCGGGCTTGAGGTGGAGATCGAGGAGAACATGGATTGGGAACAGGCCGTCAAGCGGATAAATGAACTAAAGGAACAGCTGGAGAGGATGGGTGAAGTCAGTCTTGGAGCGGTAGAAGAGCATAAACAACTGGAGGAGCGGTATCAGTTTCTTACCGGGCAGAAGGAGGATCTTGTCAACGGCAGGGAGGCCTTGATGCAGGCTATTTCCAGGATCAACCGGACTACCCGTAAGATGTTCATGGAGACATTCGAGAGAATCAGAAAAGAGTTCAATGATTATTTCCGCATGCTTTTTAACGGCGGTAAAGCGGAGCTGCTGCTGCAGGATGAATCCGACGTGCTGGAATGCGGGATCGATATAGCCATCAGGCCCCCCGGGAAAAAACCGCACAATATTATGCAGCTGTCTGGCGGGGAAAAGGCAATGACAGCGGTCGCGCTTATTTTCGCTATTTTTAAAGTCAACCCGAGCCCTTTCTGTGTCCTGGATGAGATGGATGCTCCCCTTGATGAGTCCAATATCGTGCGATTTTGCCGTGTGCTTCAAGAGTTCCTCAAGTTATCCCAGTTCGTCATCGTGACGCATAACAGGATGACGATACAGCTGGCGGATATTCTTTACGGTATAACCATGGAAGAAAAAGGCGTATCCAAGATCGTTTCCGTAAAGTTTACGGAAGACAAAGAGGTATCTGATATAGAAGCCGTCCCCGCCGCAGTATAATTCCTCAGACGCTTTATGTAAAATCAATATCTGCAATACTTTATGATATAAATATGGGTATGACCCGTATTTATATTGTAACTTCAAGTTTTATTAATAGTTAGATAAAGCGTCTGGATAATTAGCATTTAAAAAAGTTAGTTTTGTTAGTTGACAATGGCTTGTTAAACATGGTATCATAGGTAATAATCATTTAGTTAAGAAAATAAAAATTCAGTATCATTAAAAAATGTAAATGTAATTGAAACGAAGAAGGGAAAAAATAGATCCATAATGCCAGCCTCAACTAATAAAAAGCCCGTGCTTATAAAGGTCATTGCTCTCTTGTTGAGCATCTCTATGCTCTGGCAGGGAGTGGTATGGGCGGAACCTGATGCTTTTTCTAAACATACTCTCCAGCCCCAGACGTTATTTACCCGGCCCGGCCTGCAGGACACCTTTCTCATGCTCGCGAGCGGCTATCTCGGGGTTTATCTCAACGGCATAGAAAACGATCCCCGCAACCAGAATGTCGCGAGGATAAGATCTCTGGTCAATTCCGCATTAGCGCAAATACGGGATTCGGAAGATATCCCCCCTGAATTCAAGAAAACGATCCCGCATAACGTAAAATTGCGTCAGCAAAAATCCGCGGTCATAATGGATATGGGTCAGTATAAGATCCGGTATTTTAACCACCGGATCCCCGGGAGCGAGATCCCTTCGACGGAAGAGTCCGGCATTTCTTATGAGGTGCTCCAAACCTATGTCGGTCGGTATCTTTCCAGACAGATCCTTATTCAGAAAGCGTTGTCATCGCCGCCCCACTCTGATGTTTCAGGAAAAGCTGTTGTTGGAACCACGCCTGAACCGGAGGAGATACCGGAGGAGATAGTTGAAACGGTTCAAGAACCGGAAGGGGACTTATCAAAAAGCCCTGAAGATTCGGAAGCATTAAGAGAGATATCAGATAAAAAATGGAAGCGTGCGTTGCGCTGGAACGGTATTTATCTGGCATGTTATTGCTTTATCCAATTAGGAATTATTTTATCGGGCTGGGCTGGCGCTGAGATAGTTTCTCAGCCAGTCCTTGGATCCAGCGAGGGATATATCAGTGGAGCCTTGGCGCTTACTTCCCTTGGTCTATGGATGTGGGCGCGTTCTTATCACCCCTGGAGGGAAACTGCCGGGGTGACTCCTCAAATTCTGGTTGTGAGCGGGCCCTACAGGTATTTAAGGCATCCTGTTTATTCGGCGATGCTCATGATTTCGGCGAGTTGCAGTGTGTTTGTGTATGGTCAGCTCGGCATTATAGTGTCAGCTCCGCTGTTTGTTCTTAACGGCGTTGTTTTTGTATTATTCAACTCTCTCGCGCGTTCCGAAGAAGAAGAACTGACTGTCCGGTTCGGGGAAGAATATCGCCGGATCCTCCGGCGCACTTATAGCTGGCTGCCAAGGCTGTTTCCTCAGGCGCATCCGGGATCTGGCCCGTCGGCAGGGACGGGGTATTCCGAAAAAGACTTTATTTCTGATGATGAGAAGAAAGAGAGAGGGGCAGGGGAACAGCGGACAGGCCGGATCGAAAAATTTGATCTTGTATCCGGCCTGAAAGAACTTTCCGGATCGGTCGCAAATCTGTTACAGGAGAAAGAGCTCGTTGTTATTGCCATGACCGGTAATCGCGGGGCAGGGAAGACGACCGTTTCAAAGTTACTGGGACAGGGTTTTGCCGGCGCGCGCAAGGAAGAGATACTTGTTATAGAGCAGGATGCTATACACAACTTGCGGAAGATCGCGGAAGAGAGGCAGGAGGTATTTAATGACGGGGTCAAACGGGATGGGGCGGGAAAGAAGATAATAATCGTCGAAGGATTCTACGCTTCCGAGAATTTCGGTCCGAAAAGCGTCCTCAAAACTCCGGATGTGCTCGTAATTTTAGAGGCTGATGAAAAAATACGCCAGAGGCGGGTCGCCGAAAGAATAGGCAGCAAAGCGTGGCTGGCTCAGCTCGCTACAGTGATAATGGACGGCGATAAAGAACCCGTTTACCCCGAGGCTGAGTATCAATTGAACATAACAAACAATATACCACTGCAGATCATAAAGGATGATATTGAGAATGTCCTGAGGCCCGGGTGGGCAAAAAAGGACGTTTCCGTTTCAGAGCCTGAGGACAGGTGGTACTCTATTTTTCCCAAGATATATAAAAAATTATCAGGATTGATACGAAGGAACCTGATGCCCCTGTATGCAGAGGCGGATTATGCCATAGAGTATCTGGAAAAATATGGCTGGTCTGTTCCCGCGTTCTCAAATCCGGCGTCTGTTTCTTCTGCTGAACATGGTCTTGTTTTATTATCCCTGGCCCTGTGCGCGGGCGCCATAAAGACGGTCGGCAGAAGGCCGCAGCTGGAGAAGGCGAGAAGGCTGTTAAATGAACAAAAATATGACGAGGTCAAACAGATATGCGGCCGGCTCAGGGAACCCCTGAAAAGAAAGAAAAATAAAGAGGATTACGTGGAATGCCTTAATCTTCTGGGGTTCGCTTATAACGGGAATAAAGAGTTTTCCAAAGCAGGCGAGATTTTTAAAGAAGCGATCGCAGAGGGGGTAAAGGCCCGCGTCGGACAGGCGACAATAAGTATTTTCTTCAGGCAAAACATATACAGTAAGGCGATGAGTCTCTTCTACGAGAAAGGGGACGTTCAGGGGGCTGTTTCAGTCCTGGAGCAGGGCAAAAAGGATATGCCTTACGATACTACATTGTCTTCCCTGCTGGGTGAGATGTATTACGAGGCGGGGGATATGGCTTCCGCGGAAGAGATACTCCTCAAAGTACTGGATGAGTTGCCCGAAGATGAGAAGGATCAGAGAGGGGTCGCTTATTACAGACTGGGGATGGTCTCCTTAGAAAACGGGGACGTTCGGCAGGCAGAGGAAAGGTTTTATCTGGCGCTTGAGAGGCGGCCTGATTCCGCTGACGTCTATCACATGCTGGGCTGGTGCGAGTCCATGCGGGGTGAGTATGAGGCGGCGAGAACGGAGTTCCAAAGAGCAAGGGAATTAGGTGTTTCAGCCGGGAGAACAGCACAGGGGTTTATGGTAGCCTGCATACAGGAGGAGAAATTCGGGGAGGCGATCGATGAATTAAGGCGGGCGCTGGAGGCCGACGCGGAAGATCCGAACATATACCGGTTACTACTTAATAATTTACCCGGGAAGGAAAGGTTAAAACAGGCTTTTGGCGTGATTTTTTCCCTTTCAGACAATGAACTGTTCAAAACAGCGATGAAAGGCCTGAAGGCGTATTATCAGAACCCGAAAACGGGGGAAGACATAACGGCCGTGTTAGCGGAGGTCCTGCGGGAGCTGCGGGGCTCTGCGGATGATGTTGTGGCTTCAAGGGCCTCTTCAGCCTGCGCGGAATTAGACGCGGGTTTATCCGACAGGCTTGCCATCCTGGCTATTGAGGCGGCGAATAAAGGGGATCTGGCCGCGGCTGAGAGGTACTTTGATAAAGCCGAAGGATCGGATCCGCGGAATGTCAATGTTCTTCATCCCCTCGGCGATTTTTTGATCAGCATAGAAAGATACGAAGAAGGTATCAAAAGGCTGGAACAGGCGAAGGGCCTTATAGAAGATGTCAATACGCCTTACGGCCTGGATCTGGTCCGTGACCTTAGAGACGCGTATGTCAGATACGAAAAGAACCTTCTGAAAAATGGGAAGATCATCCAGGCAGGCTCCTTGTTCAGGAAAGCCCTGATCACAGCTATAGAGATCGACAAAAGGAAGGACAAAGAAGGGGAAGATTCCAAAGAGTTGTATGAATTCCTGATAGATTTCGTGGCTACTCTGGAGGGGTCCCCTGAAGGAATAGAACAGGGGGTCGCTGTCTTGAAAGAATTACTGCCTATAGCGGCGGAAAAGAGTTTAAGCGCGGATCTGATCAATTTCGGACTGGGTAAACTCTATTATGAAAAAAGCAAAATGGAGGAAGTTTTCGGAAATCCGGAAACTCTCGTGCATCTGGACCAAGCGGTACAGGCTACTGGTAAAAAGGATGAATACGCGGCACTGGCAGCCTTTCATATCCGACGCCAGCGGGGATATATCTACTTAAGCAGTTATGATTATCGCAGGGCTAAACAGGATTTCGACATATGCCTCCAGCAGCAGAAGGTTTCAGAGGAGATGATGGCGCCTGTCAGGATAGTCGCCAGTGTGATCGATGAAGCATCGGGGAATCATTCAGGCGTTATTAAAAGACTGAACGACGTTGATGAAGACCTGATTCCGGCTTCTCACCAGGTTATTCTGAACAAACTCTTAGGTGATGCTTATTACGGGATAGGTGATCTGGACCGGGCACTGAAGTTTTACCAGGAAGCGTTATCAAAAGAGAGGACCCTTTTCAACCCGGTTATCCGGGTACGTCTGGGCAGGGTGTATCGGGATATAGGAGAACCGGAAAAAGCCGTGGAATCGTGCGAACTCGCGCTTAAAGAAGCCATGGAGGACATGGACATGGTCCCGGCTAAAGGCCGCGAAGACATAGAAAGCTGGATACAGAACCTGGGATCGAACAGGGACAGGATCCCTGTATTTAACATACAGCCGCTGAGTGAAGTTCTTATCTCCATGGGGGCCCTGGATGTTTTTTCGGAAAAAGAGATATCCGGCAAAAGCCTCTTTGATATGGGCGTTGAATTAGGCAGGCAAGAGGTGGAAGCGAGAAAAGCTTTCAGCAATAAAGTGCCGGATGCGGATATAGATCTCTTTGCCGGCATTAGAAAGGAAGTGCTGCTGGCGCTGGCCGGTGAAGCGCTTCAGAGTGAAAATCACGCTTTCTGGGGAGAGATCATCGAGGCGCTCGGGAAAACCGGAGGCGAAGACATAGTGGATTATCTGCTGGATAAACTGGAGCTGCCTTTCCTGAAAGGGGAGAAAGGGTTGGAGCCCTTGCAGAACTTCCTTCGCGCCCTTCTCTGGACAAGGGAGAGCCGCGCCTGGGAGCAGGTTGACCGTGTAATGGCGGGGCAGGATAAAAGATCAAGAAAAAAGATCGCCAAGGCTATCACCAGACTGAAGAAAGAGCTCGGCAGGGACGAGGAGAGATCAAGGAAAGCGGAGGAAGCGGAGAAGGCACGGAAAGCAAGAGAAGCGGAAGAAGCCGAGAGACTGAGGAAGGAAAGAGAAGAGAAAAAAGCGGAGAAGGCACGGGAGGCGAAGGAAAAGAAAGCCAGGCAGAAGGCTTATCGCGCGGTTCCGCCGGCTGTTATGGAGATACTGGGGCCAGAACAGGTAGACGCGATCATCGATGAAGCGATACAACAGGGTGAATCGGAAGAGACAGATGTAACTCTCACGATAATGGCAGTCGACGCGTTGTCAGACAGGTATATCAAATATCACCGTTTAATAGGGGAACAGCGGGATGAATTGGCAGAGAGATTGAGACGGGAACGTATATCATTGCCGGAGTTTCTAAGGACGTTGGATGACGAGGCGCCCGCTACCGGATGGAAACAGACAGTTGAGGTTTCAGCCGGGGAGTTATATCTGGTTGAGTTCGGTACCTGGAAAAAATATGAGGGTCTTGGGTCTGAGGGTTTTGAGCCGGAAGTAATTTTAGAGGTAAGGAGCCCGGAGATAGACAGGGAATCTTTGAGCGCATATCAGGAACGTCTTAAAGAAGCCCTTGTTGAGAGCGGGATCTACCGGAGATGGAGCGAAGCTGAGCTCGAAACGCTGGGCGGCAATCTTTACCCCGGGACAGAGGAAGATCAGGGAGCTTACGACGACAGGTGGGATGGGATCATGGACTTTTTTGCGGGGCTGTTCACGGAGATATCTACCGAAATTGAAGTCAAAGAAAAGGATACGCCGACTGCGCCGGAAAAAACCACCATGAAAGCGCCCGGTTCTTTATCAATGGATGAGGATCGGCGCATCGATAAACAATATATTACGGGGCTCGTCTCAAAGGCCACGGAGAGGACATGGGAAGTCAATATTCCGGCGGCGGCGGATTATATTAACCGGCACGCCCCGCCGCTCAAGACCGCGCATGTTGAACCCGGCGGCATACGGATATTTACCGTTGACAGCCTCGGGGATAAGCTGGGCATCCCGCGGTTCAAGGGCGCGGAAAAAGCGCCTGATCTTGTTTACGCGTACGGAGTATTTGATGAAGAGGAAGATGACCTGAAGATATACGCAACCGAAGCCTATTTTGATGCGCATTTAAAAGATGATATTTTAGCTCTGGCCGAGATCATAGACCATGAATATACGGAAAATGTTCTGGGCTATTCCCACCGCGCGGCAGCGTCACGTTCCCGCAAATTCGTTCCAGAAGGCGGTTTCTTGAGTCCTTTCCATTATTTTTATATCAACCGGATAATAGAAGAAGGCGATTATTTATTGGCGGGATCGCTGGTTCCGGAGAGGGATGCCTCCGATGATATCGTAGAGGCCAATAAAGGGGATAAAGATGCGGCCGGGAAAATACAGTCATACGAAAAGCTGTTTTTCAGTTACCTGCGTCTCCTGGAATGGCTTAGTAAAGCGGATAAAGAAAAAAATCATGACGTACTGGCCGAATACGCGCTAAGGGCTTATAAAATACTGGAAAGATATCCGGAGATAATATTGACCGAAGGACAAAAAGAGATATATCAAAGGATATCTCCCGAAAGGTTTTACATCCATGAATATGAAAGCGCGAAAAAGGTATCCATGCCGTTATCTGAATTCCCGTTCGACGAATTTGAACATTACGGTGAAAACACGGTATTTTTGGGGAGCAAATTCGGTTCAAGAGGCGGGCTGTATTGTAAAGGCAAAAAGAAGCCTCTTATACGCATAACTGAGCATCCCGGCAGAAAGATAGCTTTTAACCTCAAGAACGGGGATATTTACCGCATATGGATCCTGGATGACGGGGATAACGTGATAGATTTCCGGCAGATGGGGCAGATATACGAGACTGACGGCAGGTTCCGGAAAAGGTTTTACTATAAAATCACGCGATCACAGTTCAACGAACTGGGAGATTGTATCATAAAGGAACACCGGCTGGATGCGGCCGGCACCTTGCATATAGGCGGCAGGGTCGTGAGATTCGGCGCGTATTACGCTAATTGCAAAGTTGAAATAAAAGTCAGGTCAGGGCAGATAGACAGCGTATGGATATTCGATGAACACGGCCTGCCGGTTAAGAAAGCTGATTTTGTTCTTATATTTGATTGTAACGGAATTTCAAAAGCTGGCACAAATCAGATCCCTCGATTCGCTTCGCTCACTCGGGATGACAGAAAGTTGTCATCCCGAGCGAGGGAGCCGGAGGCGACCGAGTCGAGAGATCTAAGTTCTAAAAGAGGTTGGTTAAAAGGTTCTTTTTACCGTAATCTTACCCGGAATGAGCTTGAGAAACTTGATAATGTGACTTTAAAACGGCTCAGGTTGAATTCAAGAGGCGCACGCTATCTCGGCGGCAGCAAAGACCCTGTACCGTATTTTCCCCGGCATCCAAACGCGGAAGTAGAGATAGATATGATACAGGGACATATAGATAAAGTCAGGATACTCGGCTCTGATGGAGAGGTTGTAGAAGAACATATCTTCAAGCTGGTGTATGACGAGGAAGGCAGGATAACATGTTCGTTCCATAAGGATATGGCCGAAGATGATTTTGAAAAGATAACAGGAAGGATCACAAGGTTAAAGACCGGTGGCGGCGGCCATCTTAGAGCCGGCACTGCGGCCCTGGGCACGTTTACCGGGCACAAAAATTGCCCGGCTGAAGCGGAAATCGAACGCGGTATTCCAAAGGTGATCAGGTTTTATGAGGACATGGAAACCCGGAAACCGGCCGGCAAACCCGTGCGGTACAGCCTTATTTACGATGCCGGAGGCAGGCTCATAGATTCGTTCAGAAAACAATATTCAAAGGCGGCGGGAGAAAGATTAAAGAAAGCCACGGTAAAGGAATTTTATCTCAATAAGGGCGCGTCTCTGAAATTCGGCGAACGGTACTGGGCGACTTTTGACAGAAAGGAATACGGCGGGCGTAAGATCGAGTTTGACGTTACTGACGGTATAGTGACAGAGGTCCGGATATTTGACAGGCAGGGGGAGAACATAGAGAAGACGTGTCCTTTTTCGCTTGTATACGAGATCGGCGGAAAAGGAAAGGAAAAACTCGTTGATAGTTTCTGGACAGCTTACGGCCCGGAGAAATTCGAAAAACTGACAAACCATGTGATTAGAACTTTGAAACTCAGCAAATATGGGGCGCTTGATATCGGAGGCAGGGTAGGAAGGAATAAGAACATGCCCCGCGCGAAGTTTCCCGGTAACCCCGGCGCTGAAGTCGTTGTATATGTGAAAGAGGGCGAAGTTATAAGAGTGACCGATATTGCCGGAGATGAGTTGGAAGGAACGTATTTTGGCAGGGATAAAACAGGCGCAAGTGGAGAGAGTAATCTTGACCGGCGTTACGGGCAAGGCCCCCTGGCAGCCGGGACTGTTGACCGGTCTGCTTACCGTATGCCTAAAAAACCGTTTGAGATACTCAAGGAAAAAATAAAAGAGGCTGTCTCTAAAGGAGAGATCCCCGATGGAGACCATGAACGGTTCTTAAGCCACGGACTGGCATGGACGGACAAAGGGGCAAGGGTGCATTTTATAAGAAATTCTAAGATTTATACACTTGCCATGGAAGCCATGAACACGGGTTCAGGTGCGGGTGATCAAATAAAAGATTACCATGACCTGATGGGATACATCAATCTTTATTTAAGGACGAAATATATTATTAAAAGGTTTAGAAGGGAATATAAATATGACATCGTAAAACAGGTAATATTACGGCTTAAGGATTATCCCCGGTATATCCGTCTTCTTGAGTTTTACCGGGATCAATACGGAAAATTCGCGGGTGAGGACAGAAAAGGAGACGAAGAGGCTCTGCTTGAGGACATGATCAGCCGTTTTGTCGCAAGCAGGGCCCTGGGCGGAGGAGCGGTTGAACTTTTGGACGAAAAGGGCATGAACAGAAGCCTGGATGATTTTTGGCCGCTTGCTTCGTGTGTTATTAAGGATGGGCTGTGGATGTTTGAGAATGAGCTTGATAAGATCAAAGATATAATTTTTAAGGAGAACGCACAACTTAAAGATGAATATAAAACGGCAAAAGAAAAGCAGGAACGGCTTAAAAAGCGGATATTCCAGCTCTTGAACGAAGCCTCTCCTACAGTGAAACAACTGATAGAGATCATACGTATTTTAGACCCGCAAGCCGAAGCCCGTTCAAGGGCACAAGAGGACGCATCCGCGTTTGAAGGATACTTAAAAGAAGATATGGTAATTATAGCCGGATATTTAAGATCATCCGGCTACGACGTTCTTGACCAGGCTGTCCTGAAAAAGGCGTTTGTTTCTCTTAAAGGTAAGCTTATGGTGATAGACTCTTTTGATATGTTCGTAAGGGCCGTCGGAGGTCTTGACCGCAGAAATATGATCGATGCCGTTTTTGAGGGGAGCATAAATTTTGAAAGCGCCCTTGTTTCCCATATGCGTGGTTTGAACGGAACAAGAAATATGGGAAGCAGGCTGAGGAGTTTGACTGCAGCCAGCGGCCTGTCTTCAGATCAGGCAGCGGAAGAGATCGGTTGTTCGCCTTCTACGATGCGTGCATGGAGAACTGATGAAAGTGACCCTTTACCCGGATATCCGCCTAAAATAGCGGACGTGTTCAGCAGGCGATTGGGCGAGCCGGTATCGACTTCACTGCTGGTATACGGCCAACCCCTGAACGATGTGTTGCAAAAGACGGCTACTTTTGGCGAACGGCTGTTCATACTGGCACGGCTTTCCGGCCTGGATGCGGATGAAACAGGCAAAATGATCGGACGTGACGGTCAGACTATAGGATCGTGGACGCGCGAGTTTAATACACCGCAGCAAGAACTGGATTATCTTAAATTAGCCGGGATATTCAGTAAACGTTTAAAAGAGAAGATCGAGGTTACGACCCTGATGTCCGGAATAAGCCTGGATGAATTTCTGTGCAGCGAGAAAGTAAAGGCTCCGAATGGCGGCGGGGAGATCCAGGTTACTCCGGGGCTCAGGATCAGGGTTTTAAGGTTGTCATGCGGCCTTACGACGACGGAGCTTGCCGAGAAGGCCGGTGTCCCGCACGGGACGAGAAGCCTGGTGAATAAATGGGAAAGAGAAGGAGTATTACCCCGGGTAGATCGTTTATTAAAACTGAGCAGGATCTTTGGAAAAGTAAAAAAAGATATAGAGGTTACGCATATACTTTATGGGAAGTCTCTTGTCAAGTTTTTATCAAAGTCGGACAGTTTCGGGGAAAGGGTGGAATCCATAAGACTGGCTTTAGGATTGGAACTAAAGCAGATGGCGGAAGCGATGGGGATTCACCTTGCTACTTTACGTGTGTGGAGAAAAAGGGTGGATCCTCCCGCAAACGACAAGCCGATAACATTATTAGATGTGTATCACAGGGAAACCGGTAAATATCTGGATGGATGCCTGCTTTTTTACGGAAAGACCTTGAATACGCTTTTGGACGAACTTGACAGGTCAAAAGCTCCTGAGATCATCAAATATTTCAGGATCTCCGCGGGATTGAGCAGAAAAGAAGTAAGTGATAAATTAGGCGTTGATGAGAACACCGTATGGCAGTGGGAATCGGGGGTAACACTGCCTCATAGAAGCAACATGGTTGCTTTAACCGGAATGTTCAAAGAACTTTTTGCCTCCAGGGATAATGGTATAAGCGTAAGGATAGTAGCTGAGCATCTTGTGCCGTTATTGTTAATTCCGCCTGGACATACTGATAGGGGCCCGGCGCTTTTTGTCGATCCGGCAACCGGGGACGTAAGAGCGTTGAAAGGGGAGCCCGATGCCCCCGGCATGATATCAGAGCATAAAGCGATCAACCTGGTATGTGACGAACTGGTGTTCAAACGGCAGAGGCCGCCGCTGGCCGCGGGAGATCCCCTGTATGATTTTGTCAGTGAAGTCGCTCCTGAAACGGACATATATGTTATAGATGACGCCGCGCTCAAACAGGGATTAGAGAAACTTGCCAGAAAAAATAATCAGCCCGGCCTTGCCGGGCTCGCGGGAGGCCTTATAACCCATGCCGGCACCTGGCGTGACCCTGAGACGGGCCGGATCAGGGCCTTAAATATGTTTATCCCGGCATCCGTTTATGAGCTTCTGCTGGGATTCCTGCAAAGAAGGCACCTGATGGAACAGGTCGTCCCGTTACTTGGGTTCTGGAGAGCTCACGAAATAGGGCATCTTATAGACCGCGAATACGATCTTGACGATGAGCTGCCCGAAGGTGCAGAAGACATGGCAAGGCTCATACTTCTATTGAGTAAAGCACAATGGGCTATGGAAAAGGGCAGGCTGAAGCAGGCACAGAAATATGCGGATACAGCCCTGGAGCTTCACCCCGGGTTCGATTTCACGCTTGATCTACGGTTGCGTATAGAGGAGAGCGGCTACGGGATGTCAGGCGTTAGAGTGAGCATGATGGCCGTTCTAGACGCAAATATGCGGGATAAAGCGATGATAATAAGGCGCCATCCACCGGAAGATAATGTCCTGGATACACTCGCGGGTAAGGCAGGAAAGGATTCAAAACGTCTTTCCCAGGTTATACAGGTCATATTGCAGCAAGCATTCGAAACGATCAAGAGGGGTGGTCCGGCTCTGGCGGAGTTTTTAGATGATCTGAAGATAAGAGGAGCCGGGATAGAGCAGGGTTTGTCGGATCCGGAAGAAGAGATCGCATTAGAGAGGGGTATAGCAGAGGGGGGAATGCAGGATATCGGGGATTATGTTGTCCTGCCTGTTGTGTGCAGGTATATAACACGCGCGCTGGAACAGAGTCCGAAACTGACATGGCAGATGAGCGTTGTCGAGAAATTGATGGATCTGGCAGGGAAAGGAAGAATAGGAAGTAAAACAGAAGTCTATCATGAGGAATCCGGGTACCGCACCAGTCTCCTATCCTATATATATTATCTCGGAGCGCGGGCGTACATGGCCGCGAACCTTAACAAGGCAGTGATGTACTTCGAAAAATCGACGCAGCAGGACAGGCCTATGCCCGTATCATTTACAGGGCTTGCTCTTTCCCTCGTTGAGAGCGACAGGACAGAGGGGTCTTTTGAACGGGCGTATCAGGTGTTGGGCCAGGCCAGGGACAATTTCGGAGATCTGGCTGTTATCGCTGAGGCAGAGGGTATCCTGCACGCGGAGCAGGAAAAGACGGCCCTGGCGTTGAGAGAAGCGCGTGAACTCTTTAAGAGCGGTAATTATGTCGCCTGCAGACAGAGGATAGAAGAAGAGACAAAGAGGCTGCATAGCACATCTCTTTTCCCTTCTTTCAAGAAATTCGAGGGAAAAGGAGGATTAGGCAGACTGGTGAGCGGCCGCACGGGCAGTGCCGCGGTCAGCCCGCTTCTGACAGAGTTAAACGCAAGGAATGAAACTCTCCTCAGGCTGAAATACAGAGCAAGACAGAATTTAAGTATGGGAGATTATGACCAGGCGGAAAGGCGTTTCAGGGAGGTACTGGACCAGAACCCTTCAGACAGTGAGATTGAACAGCTGTTGCTGGATATCTCGCGCAAGAGAGAAGAGGCACAGGAAAAAAGGACAGCGGAGGAACTGGGGCTTTTTGCTGAGTGCCTGAAAAAGGCCGAAGGACAACTGTCCTCCGGGGACCGGGAGGTATCTGACGGCCGGCTGGAAAGCGCCGAAGAGTATTATAAAAAGGCCCTGCTTGAGCTTGAACGCGCCCCGCAGGTTGAGATGTCCGCTGTGCGGGTTGATGAAAAGATGAGGGAAGCGATCCGGAGAATAGACAGTATCGGGAAGGAAATAGCCGAAAAGATAAGAGATATACAAGCCGAAAGGCAAAGCCGGGCAGGGGAAACCGGAGTGATCTTTTCCGGTGATGTTGCCGGCGCATTCGACAAAGCGCTTTACCCCCCGGAGGGAAAGATTACAGTGCCGCCCATACCGGGGAGCGCTCAAAGGATCATACTGGAGGCTGTCAGGAAGGTATCAGAAGGTGACGAAAGGGATGTCAGGGACATACCCAGCCGCGGGGATGTATGGGTATGCCTCGCCGGCATCTACAGGATAGTTTTTACCCTTACCGACAGCGGGGATATATTTGTTGTCTGGGTCGGCAGCAAGGACACGGCAAAATACAAAAAAGTGCTCGCGCCTCTTCCCGAAGGCTTTGACCCCGAAAAAATGCTGGACCGGGCCGTGAGAATAGAGGACATTGGATCAGGCGCGCCAGCCCGGCCTGTTCGCGCTCAAGCAAAGAACAAACCCGGCGGCCCGGCGCTTTTTGTCGATCCGGTGACCCGGCAGATGAGGGCATTGAAGGATGAACCCGATGCCGCCGGTATGATATCAGAGCACGAAGCGGTTAACATGGTATGTGACGAACTGGTGTTCAAACAGAAGAGACAGCCGCTGTCCGCGGGAGATCCCTTGTATGATTTTTTCAGTGAGCTCGTTCCTGATACGGACATATACGTGATTGATGATGCCGCGCTCAAACAGGCATTAGAGAGACTTGCGAAAAAGAACAGTCAACCCGGCCTCGCCAGTCTCGCAGAAGGCCTTATAACCCATGTCGGCACCTGGCGCGACCCTGCCACGGGCCGACAGAGGGCCCAGAACATGTTTATACCGGATTCTGTCTACGGATTTTTGGTGAAGCTTCTGAAAAAAAGGGACTGGTTCCCGGATGCCGGTATACTGCTTGAATTCTGGAGGCTTCACGAGAGAATACATTTTTTGTTACGGGAAATTGATATTGACGGGATGATAGCTTCCGGGGAATCGCAGGAAATGGCGGAACTTGTTCTTCTGCTGAGCAGGGCGGAACGCGCGCTGGAGAAAGGCATGCTGGAAGAGGCTTCGGAATACGCGAAAAAGGCCATTGAGGTCAACACGAACCTTGCGGTTACGCTTGAATTAAATGGGCGCATAAGTGAGGTCAGGAAAGACTGGGACGAGGCATTTCAGGATTATTTGATAGCCCTGGCAGCGGCAAATTTACAGAGCAAAGAGATAACCATAGGGCATCCGCTGGAGAGCAGGGTGCTGAATATGCTTAAAAAAATTACCACAGCCAGCCCCAAGAAAGTCTTCAGGGGCGTCATGGATCAAGTAGAGTTCCTGAAAAGTCTGGGGCAGACTTCTCCGGTATCAGATGAAGACAGGGAAAGACATATAATCACTTATTTCGGCATTCTGCCTGTCACGTGCAGATACGCGACCCCGCCATTACAGATAAAGCCGGCTCAATGGGATCTGACGATGACACGGTTCCAGGTAGCCGTTGCTGACAGGTTATTGGAACTGCTCAAAGAAGGAAAGATCGTTGATCCGATGGACGGCGGGGAATCCGGCAGGCTTTTATCTTACATTTATTATCTTGCCGGCGAAGCGAGCCGGTCGGCAGGGGATATTGATCAGGCTGTCGCGTATTTCAGGGAATCGGTCCGTTATGATGAGCCCTTTTCAAGGTCGCCGGCGGCACTGGCTGTTTCTCTGGCGCACAGGGACGGGACCCCGGGATCTGTTGAAGAGGCATATCAGGTCCTTTCCTCGGCCGAGGAACAATTCGGCCCCCTGGATGTGTTCAGTTCGGCGAGAGAATACGTCCGGGAAACGGAAGAATGGATCCTGGTTCATGAAGAGGCCCTTGAACTGTTCAGGCGGTGCGATTATGAGGCTTGCCAACGCTGTATAACAGAGGCGAGGAGAAAGAAAGGCGAAACAGCCCTCCCTGCTCCTTTGAGCGTTTCTTTGGAAAACCTGCGGAAAAGCGCCCGTTTAGCGGACAGGTTAAAGAACAGGGGGATAGAAAGTTTCAAGAATCAGGATTATATGGCGGCTGAGAAGTGTTTTGAAGCGGTATTAGAGGAGAACCCTGCTGATGAGGAAGTGATGGGATTACGCGCCCGGATCCGGGAAATCAAAGAGGAAAGACAAAAGAAAACAACGGCTGCGGATACCGCGGATAAACGTGATCAGGCAACGGAAAAATGCTACCTTGCGGTGCAAAAATTCCGTCTTATTGCCGAAAGGCAGGAAAATGCCGGACGGTTAAGCAGGGCCAGTAAGAATTACAGAAAGGCACTGGCCGAGCTTGAAGAAGTGCCGCCTTTTTATACCGCAATCGGACAGATTCGGAGGCAAATAGAAAAGAAACTGGCCGCCATAAAGGGCCTGCCCGATAAAACGGTAAGGAAAGGCGAAAAATCCGGACCGCAAGAAAGGAAGAAAAAGAAAAAAAGGAAACGAGCTGCCGCGGCAGAACCGGAAATACCCGGGGAAATAAAAAGCCGGAGAGATGTTAAAGTCATTAAAAGACAGGTGTTCCTTTCCAGGGAAGCCGTTGATGTGTTAACAAAAAAGAAGACGGTATCAAAGAAGGATCGGGAGAACATACTGGTAACCGTCAAAACCGTCAGCCAGGTGCCGGACAGGGAGATGCTGAAGAAGCTGCATCTGAACCTGCACGGCAGTCTCTTTAGCAGGAAGGTCGGCAAGTTAAACGTAATATTTACCATTATGGACGACGAAAGTATATTGGTCCTTCGGGTGGGCAAGCTGGCTAAAACAGCGCATAAGAAAATGATCAACTTGTTCCCTGAACACTTTGATTACAGGTCGATCCTGAAGAATGCCGTAAGAATAGAGGATCTTGAGAAAAAGCCCCTGCCCCGGAAGGAAAGGCCCACCATGAAAGCGCCGGGTTCTTTATCAATGGATGAGGACCGCCGTGTCGATAAACAATATATTACGGGCCTCGTCTCAAAGGCCACGGAAAGGACAGGGGAAGTCAGTATTCCGGATGCGGCGGATTATATCAACCGGCACGCCCCGCCGCTAAAGGCCGCGAATGTCGAACCCGGCGGGATACGGATATTTACCGTGGACAGCCTCGGGGATAAGATGGGCATCCCGCGGTTCAAGGGCGCGGAAAAAGCGTCTGATCTTGTTTACGCGTACGGAGTATTTAATGAACAGGAAGATGCCCTTAAGATATACGTAACCAGAGGGTATTTTGATACGCATTTAAAAGGCGATGTTTTAGCTCTGGCCGAGATCATAGACCATGAATATACGGAGAATGTTCTTGGCTATTCCCACCGCGTGGCAGCCTCACGTTCCCGCAGATTCGTTCCAAAAGGCGGTTTTTTGAGTCCTTTCCATTATTTTTATATCAACCGGATAATATCCGAAGGCGATTATTCTTTGGCGAACTCTTTCGTGCCGGGAAGGAGCGCCTCCGAGGATGTCATAAAAGCCTATAAAGGGGACAAAGACGCGATCGGGGAGATCGAGTCGTATGAAAGGTTGTTTTTCAGGTACCTGCTCCTTTCAGAATGGCTCAGGAAAGCGGACGCGGAGAAAGATCATAACATATTAGTAGCCGAATATGCCTCGAGAGCACATGAGATACTGGAAAGCGCTCCGGAGATAGTATTGACTGAAGAGCAGAGCCGGATATATAAAGAAATATCCCCTGAAAGGTTTCGTGTCCGCGAGTATGAAAACGCGCGAAAGGGTTTTAAACCATTATCCGGCAAAAGTGAAGAGGATGATGTCGGCCGGCATCGCGGGGAAAAGCCCTTGGCGGGAGAGACCGTTGACCGGTTCGCTTACCGTATGCCCCGAAGAATGTCTGAGATACTCGAGAAAAGGATAGAAGAAGCTGCCGCTGAACAGAAGATCTCCGATGAAGATTATGGACGGTTCTTAAGACACGGATTGGCATGGATAGACAAAGGGCCAAAGGAGCATTTCGAACATAGTCTTAAGATTTATTTTCTTGCCACGGAAGTCATGAACACGGGCCTGTCCGCGGATAATCAAATAAAAGGTCACAGACAAATAATGAAACACATCAAGCTTTATTTAAGAACGCGGTATGTGATCGGAAAGTTTAAAGGGAAATATGGTTATGACGCTGTAAAACAGGTAATGGCGCGGCTCAGGGATTACCCCCGATATACCCGTCTTCTTGAGTTTTACCGTAATCAGTACGGGGAGTTTGTGGGCAAAGACGGGGAAGAAGACGAAGAAGCCCTGATTGGGGACCTGCTCGGCCGTTTTGTGGCCAACAGAGCATTAGGCGCCGGGACAGTTGAACTTCTGGATGAAAACGGAATGGTCAGAAGACTGGAAGACTTTTGGCCTCTTGCTTCATGTGTTATCAAGAACGGGCTGGGGATGCTGGAAAATGAGCTTGATAAGGACAAGGATGTAATTTTTAATAAAGACATGCAGCTTAAGGCCAAATATAAAACGGCAAAAGACGAACAGGAGCAGCTTGAAAAGCGGATATTTCAGCTCTTGAACAAAGCCCCCTGCACGAAAAAGGAACTGGCAGAGGTCATACGTATTTTAGATCCGGAGGCTGAAACTCGCCTGGGGGGTGAGGAGGAATTGGAAGCATTTTTAGAGGAAGATATCGACATCATAGCCAGACACCTGAGATCATTCGGCTACAGCGCCCTTGACCGGCCTGTTCTGACGAAAGCCTTTGTTTTTCTTGAAAATAAGCTTATGACGGCAGCTTCTTTTGATATATTCTTAAGAGTCGTCGGGTTTCTTGACCGTAAAAATATGATTGACGCTACTCTTGAGGCGGGCATAACTTTTGAAAGCGCTCTTATTTCGCATATGCGTGACTTGAACGGAGCTGGACGTTTAAAAAACAGGCTGAGAAGTTTAACTGCCGCCAGCGGCCTGTCTGTAGGGCAGGCCGCGGAAGAGGTCGGTTGTTCCGTTGCTGCGATGCTCAGATGGCGGATCGGCGAATACGATCCTCTACCAAGATATCTGCCCAGAATGGCAGAGGTGTTCAGCGGGAGGACAGGGGAGCCGGTATCGACTTCAGTGCTGGTATACGGCGAACCGTTGAACGATGTGCTGCAAAGGACATCTACTTTCGGCGAACGGCTGTTCATTCTGGCCAGGCTTTCCGGACTGGGCCAGGAAGGGGTAGGCAGAATAATAGGACGGAAAGGCGCGACCATAGGAAGATGGACGCGCGAGGTTTATATGCCGAAGGAGGAACCGGATTATTTTAAATTAGCCGGGTTATTCAGTAAACGTTTAAAAAAGAAGATTGATGTGGCGACCCTGATATCCGGCATAAGCCTGGATAAATTCCTGCGCAGAGAGAGAGTAATGTCCCCGAAAGGCGGCGGGGATATCCAGGTTACCCCGGGGCTCAGGATCAAGGTTTTAAGGATGTCATGCGGCCTTACGACGGGAGACTTCGCTTGGCAGGTCGGTGTTTCGCGCGGGACAAGCGTTCTGGTGGATAGATGGCAGAGAGATGAAGCAGTGCCTCTGGCCGGGCGTTTAGCAAAAATGACCCGGATATTCAGCAGTGTAAAAGAGGATATAGAGGTCACGCATATTCTTTACGGAAAGCCCCTTGACGCGTTTTTATCAGAGTCGCACAGTTTCGGCGAAAGGGTCGAGACCGTCCGGCTGGCTTCAGGATTGACTAATGATCAGATGTCGAAAGCCCTGAAAGTTAATCCTGAGAGCTTGCGTAACTGGAGAAAACAGGCATATCCCGGCGTGATTGGAGACAGGAAAGTGGCGTTACTGGATGTTTATCACAGACAAACCGGCAGATATCTGGATGGATGCCTGCTTTTTTACGGGAAGGCCTTGAATACGCTTTTGGACGAACTTGACAGGTCAAAAGGCTTTCAAATGATCAGATATTTCAGGCTTTCCGCGGGGTTGAGCCTAAAAGAGGTAAGTGACAGTTTAGGCGTTGGTGTGAAAACCGTAAAGTCTTGGGAGGAGGGGCTGCGGCTGCCTTACAGAGAAGACATGCTCAGTTTTGTCGAATTGTTCGAAGAAGTTCTTACTGCCAGGGGCAAAGACATAAGAGTAAAGATGATAAAAGACTATTTTGAGCCGTTACTGGTTGTCTCGCTGGACTCTGCCGATGTAATCGCCGGCCCGCATCGCGGGAAAACCCCGAAAGAGAACTTAAGATCGCTGAAACGCGGACATGCAGACCTTCCTGAAAAGGCAGTGAGTGCGGTTAGAGGCAGTATTCCTGGAGGGCTTTCACGGACTCAGGACGAGGTAGCTCTGGAGGCCGTCGGGCCTGCCGGAGCGGCCGATGCCGCAGGGAAGGCATTGGGAGGGGCATATTTCAGTGGAAAGGACGCAGACGTTAAAAAAGGTATTAAAGGAAGATACTCCAAATACGCCGGCTCGGAAACATATATCGGGGATAAGGAAACTCTTTATATCAGCGCGTTGTCTACTCCTTTTGAGGGTGGATTACGCAAACGCCTTGCCGGAATAATTTTAGGTGAAACAGGCAGTGATGCGCGCGTTCTGTCGGTTGGAGTGGGGACTGGTATCTTTGAGCACGAACTGGTGAAAGCCGGATGTGATGTTACAGGGGTGGATATCACGCCTGAGGTCTTAAAACGCGCCGAGGAAAGGGGAATAAGCACGATCGAAGCTGACGCAAGCGATCCGGCGTTCTGGATGGATACTGGACGAAAGCAGCGGTTTGATGCCGTGCTGTTTGTCGAGTCAATGCCGGATTTTGAGCCGGATAGTATTTTTGATATGGCAAAGCAGGTCCTGACTCCCGGAGGCCGGATATATGTTTTAACGAGAGATGACAGGAAGCATCGCCGGGAAGAAGAGTATAAGAAAGCGCTCCAAAGGCAGGATTTTGAGATTTCGAGAGGATCGGGCACGGCGCATTTCGGGGAATATGTACTGATGTGGATGATCTCGGCGCGGTTACTGGGCCAGGACACAGCGGATGACAGGACTGATGCGGAATCACCAGAACCCCGTGCCTCTGGACTTAACATGCGGGTCAAAAAGATCGATGAAGATTCACCGCGCTGCGAAACCAGCCGGAGAATGAGATTTTTTGGTGCGGACACGGATATGAGGAGGACGGCTGAACCGCCCGCGGAAATTTCCTGGGGCGGCGAAAGGATCATGGAGAACTCGAAAGCCGTCATACCCTGGCTTGTCCAGGCCATGATAGACGCTTCGGAGAAGATCTCGGAAAAGGAAAAAAAAGAGAAGGTTGTCCTGCTTCTTGACACTGAACTGGCGGAGCTCGGAGGAAAAGAGGCCGGGAAGGAGATAGAAAGGCTTATTCGTCTGCTCGCGGCCGTGAAGAGCAATAACAACGACCTTAAGCGATTCCTGAAGAACCTTGAGATAGTAAAGGGCAAAGGCAGGGAGCTTTTGAATAAAAGAGGCACGGAAAAGGCGGAAAACATCATCGTGGTGACGAAGAGTTCCAATGTGGGGTATTTTAAAAGCCTCGAAGGCAGCGCGGTCATAGCGGCTGTTGATGATAAGGAATTCCCGAATACCGCGTACCTGCCGCTGCTGGAGGTCACCCTTTTCGCGATAGGCAAACATCTCGGATGGAGCGGGGACGTTCTTCTCGAACATTACAGGAACATACCGAATGCCGTTCCTGCCGAAGAGCTCAGTGAAAAAGACTTTAACAGGCTTTTCAGGACAGATATGAGGAACATGGTCATAAGGCTGATACCTGACGCTGCCAGGTTCGATACAGAGAAGGAACTGGTGGAAATGATGGCGCGCGTAAGAAAAATTCTCACAAAGGCGTAATCCGGTGAATGAGGAGCGATGAGGATTCATCATGTGTATTCCAGACGCACGAAGAAAATGAACCGTATTATCACAGTGGTGATAATTACCTGTTTTGCCGCATGTGATATTGCGCGGGCGTACCCGGCCGGCATGCGGGCCGGTAGCGGCAGTCTCGTGCAGCAAACCTTATTCACCTCTCCGGATAAAGCCGGATCTCTTGCCAGGGCGGCAGCCAAATATCTTGAAGCGAGTATGGCGAAAGCCTTTGCCGGAATACCGCTCGCGGATGTCCAGGCCACGCTTGAATATATCAGGGAGACCGCGTTTTCCAGCTTGCGGATCGACGGCAGAAGATTTAATGTAACAGGCGGCGCCGAAGAAGGACAGGTCTTTGTAACAATATCAGAAAGCTGTGTTTTACGGTATTTCAATCCTAAAATGCCCGCGCTCCCTCTTCCCGCAGATAACCTTACAGTATCCTGGGAATATCCCATCAATGAGTATCTTGGGTTCCAGCTGTTAAAAACCAAACCGGCCGGTTCAACCCAGCCTGTTGAAAGTTCTGCCCTGGAAGCCGGGCAGGAGGATATGTTCCGCCGTCTTGGCATGAACAGCGAGGTTTTTCTGCATGAGATAGTCAATATACAGTATGTTTTCAGCACAGTTTTGGAAATAGGGGAATTACGGTTGGAAAGAGACGGGGAAGGAACTACCCCTAAGTTCGCCGGGCTACTTGAATTGAATCAGCAGATGAAAGTGACCATTAACGGCTTAAAGGAACTAAGCAGATTGTTTGTATCTGGCAGATTGACGAAGGAATATCTGAACCAGACCCAGGGCTGTAGAGAATGGAGAGGGAAGGATCTTACGGAATATTTCTTTGAAGAAGTGGAAAAATTACACGATATGCTTGAATGTGTGAAAAACTATCATCTGAACAGATATGTGCCGGTCTTTTCCCAGGAGCATAAGGCGTCAATAAAAATAGCGTCTCAGCTGATGCCGTTCGCATGTTCAAAAATAGCCGCCTTTTTTCGCTCAAAAGGCGGGTTAGACGCAATAGGACGTCAGCAGGAAATGGACGTGAATTCGGTTATCGAAATGGCGGCCGTCAGTTTTTTCCGCAAAGATAAAAATATCATCTTATCTTTAAACGATGTTCCTCCGGTAATGGGGGATAAATTGTTGTTTATGGAAGTGTTGTACAACCTTATTAAAAATGGATTTGAAGCGGCAGATAAAGAAGGATTTGTCCGTGTGGGCACTTTTCTGGACAGCCAGTCAAATGAAGTTGTTGTTACCGTTGAAGACAACGGGAGAGGGATCGCGCCGCAGGATAAGGACCGTATTTATGAGATGTTTTTTACCACTAAGGGTGAATTGGGTACGGGGGTAGGGGTTGCCTTTTCAAAAGAAATAGTCGAAAACGCGGGCGGAACGATCACTTTTGATTCGGAATACGGAAAAGGCACGACGTTCACGATACGATTGCCGGCTTCCGCAGGGATTGATACAACCGGAAATCCCGGGGGCATTTTGGGTTATTTTAAGGCTTTGGACAAACAGGGAGATAATGCCGTGATCGCGGGCGTCAACCTCGCTGATCTTGAGAACGAATCGGATCTGACCGCTTATTTGAATGATTACTGTGTGGTTCAGGAAAAGGAGGTATTGAAGGATCTGTTGCAGAACAGGCTCAAAGGCGGAGAAAGGGCATTGTTCGATTCGGTTTTTAATCCCAGAGCAAGACTTGCGGAAAGGGTCAAAGGAGAGGGAAGACCGCCGCTTAAGGTAGTCCATGTCCGCGGCGGCAGAGGCGCCGCTAAGGTGACTGAGGAACTGTCGGCACTGGCGCGGGAAGGTTTCGTGGATCTGACCATTATCCCCGGTGCAGTGGATGACGGAAGAAGCTGGGCCGATATGGCCTATTACCTCAATACCACGGGGGTCCCTGACATGGGTAAGGGATATTCCGATATGGGCTCTGATACCGATGCGGTGGGTTTCGCGGTATCCAGGCTGGTGGAAGGGGATACCCCCTGTTCCAAACAAGAAGCATTCGAGTTGCTTGGAGAAGCGATCAGGGGTTTTAAAAACAAGTATCACAAAGCCGCGAACGCGGATGTTCGAAGATTGGTCAGGCAGTTTGAGGTTCTGGATAGAGAGAAAAGGGAGAGAGTACTGCCCTGTATCATCGAATTTTACGAAAGAATAAAGCTGGAACAGAGGAAGAACAACCTTTATATGGATATCAGAAGAATCCCCATGAGAAGCGTTATTATCGTCGGCGCCAGGGAGATATTCGGATCATGGCAGGGAGCGATAGATTTCTTCGGTGAGTTTGTGGATTCCGCGGGAAGGGTGTTGCTTCCTACCGAAGACAGATTATACGCGATGGCCTTACTGGAGGACGGCACGTTCCTGCCCACGGAGAACGCGCTGAACGAAGCCGGCAAGGACAGCGGCTATCTATATTTTACCGTGGGGCCCGGATCTTTTGCAAGTAAGGAGGTGTTTGAGGAGATATTTTATGCGTCCATGGGAAGGCCGCCTCAGGAGCGCGAGAAAAGGATAATCGAGCTCCTCCGTATGTCTGAATATGACAGGTTAAAAGGTGAATCCATAAATTTACTGAGAAATATGTCAAAGCCGGAGATAAAAAATTTCATAGGCTTCATAGAAAAAACTTTTTCCTACCTGTCCTCCGGCATAATGATCCAGCCTTCCGCGGCAGAGGCCGTAAGCGAGGCTGACATGATCATCTATGGGCCTACGGATATAGAGTCCAATATCGCTTCTGCCGTCATCTATGACGATATAAGAGAGGCCATTGAGAGGAACAGGTCCGCTGTAAAGATACTTATAGGCAATTCCAGGGATGAGCATCATATCGAACCGCCCGGGACAACGATAAGCTCGCAGATGGAAAGGTTATACCGCTATTTGTCGGATCAGCAGCGGTACAGGGTAGATGAATGTGATTGGGGGAGGCTTACTGATTTTGTAACGCATGTCATAGGCAGAAAATATGACGATCCGGAGCTCAGGGATTATATCCCTTTTGACGCGGACTTATTGAGGAAAACAGGAGTTGCCCCCGTAGGTCTGGATCTTGAGATGCTGAACCTGGGGCAGGACCGCACAGGGGCATACGGAGCAGAATACCGTCAGACGCGGGACGGCCGATACAATAGTTCTCTTATGGTTGACGTTATGCTTTCGCTTTCCATGATGAATGAGCTCGGATATCCGTTAGAGCTTTCCGAGGAGAAAAAAACTGTGGATCCGTTGTCTAACCGTTCCGCGGGAAGAACGGTCATGGCAGGAGTGGAAAAGACAGTCCCACGCCTGGTAAACGCGCTTGTCACAGCCAGCCGCAGGGTCTCACCCGCCCGTGCTAGAGCCATGGTCCAGGCCGGAGACGCGGAAACTGCCTCAGAAAAAGAGGAAAGAAGGATCGGTATTTTTATCGATGAAAGGCTCGGCAGCGGAAAGACGGAGGAGATAATGGAAGTTCTGGAAAAGCTGACCCACAGGGAGGGGCTCTTAGGCCGGTTGTTAAGGAACGCTGCGATTAAGTACGGTGATATAAATGATATCAGGGAAGGCCCCGCATATCTGGAAACAAGAAAGAACGTGCGCAAAGAAGACATGGTAATTATAACGCGTAATGAGGAGCTTGAATGTTTAAGGCCTTATGAAGGAAGCTCTGTCATAACCAAGGTGGATGATGCTGACCTGGGATCAGATTCTTATTATCCTATCCTGGAGATAATTCTTTTTTCGCTCGCCCGCGCAAGTATCCTTGAATATAGGAAAGACGACCTCATCGGATTTTATGGATCAATCCCCAATGTTGAGAGACTCGACGCGGACGCAATAGTTGATCTATGCTGGGATGAAAACATGAACAGATGTAAAAGCACGATCATCCTCAAACTGGGGATCCCGGATGCCGGACAGATAACCGGCGAGTCGGAATTATACAAAAGCATCGCAGAATACCTCGCCCGCAACGCCTAACGTAGACGCTTTACGTAACCCCCTGTAAAACAAAGAGATATAACATAAATATGGGTATTGTTTGAATACGCGATTCACACACCCGGAATGTGAATAAATCACAATACCCATATTTATGCTGGAAGTGTCGATGATAGAAAGAGTTAAATAAAGCGTCTGTTCAAATGACTTCGCTTGCGTTATAATGTTTTTTATGAAAACTGGGAGAAGAACTCTTCGGAAAAGTGAACCTCTGGAACTGAAGATCGCGGGGGTTCTTAAAAAGAAAAAAAAGACCCTGGCTGTGGCGGAATCCTGTACCGGAGGACTGGTATCTCACAGCATAACCAATATCCCGGGCAGTTCCGTTTATTTTCTCGGAGGGGTCGTGGCTTATTCCAACAGGATCAAGGTATCAGTCCTGGCTGTTCCCCCAGTGACAATAAAAAGACACGGCGCGGTCAGCTGTCAGACCGTCAGGGCCATGGCAGAAGGTGTTAAGCGCCTTTTTAAGGCGGATATAGCGGCAGCAGTCACGGGTATCGCCGGCCCGGGCGGCGGCACAGCGGTAAAACCCGCGGGTCTGGTTTATATGGCATTCGTCTCCGGAAGAGTTAAAAAGACCAGGAAAGTTATTTTCAGAGGTGACCGTATTTCGGTCAAGAAACAGTTTTCCCGGGCAGTGTTGAAATTGATCCTGGAGAATATCTAATGGCGGAAGATACGCGGCAAGCAACCCATAATACGCATAACGCGATTAGGAGCTTTATCGCGCTGGAACTTTCGGGTGAAGCCAGGGCCGAACTTTCGAGGATAACAGGGGTTTTAAAAGGAGCGGACGCTGATGTCAAATGGATCGCCCCGGGATCCGTGCATCTCACGTTAAAGTTTCTCGGCTATGTTCCGGAGGGAAAGATCCCGCGGATCGCGGAGAGATTAAAAGCGATAGCGGCGGCAGTGCCGCCGTTCAAAATAACACTTGGCAGTATCGGTGTTTTTCCCTGCTGGAGCCGCGCCAGAGTGGTGTGGGTAGGCGTGGGAGAGGGGAGAGATCACGTAGAAGACCTTGCCGGCCGGGCAGAAGAAGCCATGGCCGAAGAGGGATTCGAGAAGCAGCAGCGCGCTTTCAGCTCGCATCTTACTGTCGGGAGGATAAAAAGAGCGAGGAATAGAAACAGATTGAAAAAAACGGCCGGTTCCATAACGGTCAAGCCGGCTCCCAGTCATATCTCGAGAATAGTCCTTTTTAAATCCGTTCTTACCCCCAAAGGCGCTTTATATACTCCTCTGGATATCGTCGATCTTAAAGGATAAGATATCGGCGACGTATAGCCCCCGATCCATAGTTCCCGATCCCGCATCGGAACTTGTTCCGATGCGGGATCGGATTGTTTTTGCCCGTTATGAAAAAAAATGAAAGAAAAATGTTTTAAATTGTGTCTTATTTATAGTGGGAGTCTGGAACAGACAGCGAGTTGCTCCGGACTCAAACGAGGTCTTAATATAGAATAATATTTAATAAAAGACTTTGCAAAAAACAAAGCATATTTGTATAATAAGTCAATTAATATTGATTCTTAAAAAGACAGGGGGTAGATCATGGTAAAAAAAGACAGGAGCAAATCCAGCGAAAAAAAGACTGCCGCTGAAGGAACAGCGGCGAAGGATACAGCCAGAAAGAAGGCACTGGAACTGGCGCTCAGCAGGATCCAGAAGGATTTCGGTGAAGGCGCGATAATGAAGATGGGGGAAGGATATAAAGTGAAGGTAGAGGCCATATCGACCGGTTCGATCGGTCTGGATCTGGCGCTGGGGGTAAACGGCGTGCCGCGCGGAAGGGTCGTCGAAATATTCGGTCCTGAATCAAGCGGGAAAACCACGCTTACTTTAAATATCCTTGCCAACGCGCAGAAAGCCGGGGGTGAGGCGGCTTTTATAGACGCTGAGCACGCGTTTGATCCGGCTTACGCCAGAAAGATCGGGATTAATCTGGACAGCCTGTTGATATCCCAACCGGATAACGGGGAACAGGCTCTGGAGATTACTGAGGCCCTGGTCCGGAGCAACGCTATTGATGTTATAGCCATAGACTCGGTAGCTGCCCTGACACCGAGGAAGGAGATCGAGGGCGAGATGGGGGATTCCCATGTAGGATTACAGGCCCGCCTTATGAGCCAGGCTCTCAGGAAGCTGACAGGCGCCATAAGCAAGTCAAAAACCTGTGTTATTTTCATCAACCAGATCAGGATGAAGATAGGCGTGATGTTCGGTAATCCTGAGACCACCACAGGCGGTAGAGCCCTGAAATTCTATTCATCGGTACGGATCGACCTGAGGCGCATCGCGTCCCTGAAAAAGAGCGACAAGGTCATAGGCAGCCGCGTCAGAGCGAAAGTCGTCAAAAATAAGATGGCTCCGCCGTTCAGGCAGTCGGAATTTGACATCATGTTTGATGAAGGGATATCCCGGTCCTCAAGCATCATTGATATGGCGGAAGAAGCCGGGGTGATCAAAAAGAGCGGAACCTGGCTTTCCTTCGGCGATGAGAAGATCGGGCAGGGAAAAGAGAACGCGCGGATGTACCTCAAGGAAAACGCCCGGATGCTGAACAGGATCGAAGGTGAAGTCAGGAAGGCCTTGCGCACAGCGCACTGATATGCGGTTCCGGAGTAACTGTTCAGTGCGGGGGAACGCGGAATAAAAAGCTCCTTACGATGAGGAAAGGGGATTTTTTTTGATTTTCCCCGGTTCCTGCCGGCCGGACGATCAGGACTTATGAATAAGGCACGGGACAAAGAGTTGAAAAATGGGAAGAGTTACTGTATGCGTTTACTGTCCCTGCGGCCCAGAAGCGAACATGAGATAGATGACCGGCTGGAAGGCCGGGGATACGATGACCGGGCGCGAAAATGTATACTGGAGTCACTTAAGATCAGCGGTCTTGTGGATGACCTGAAGTTCGCGAGGGAGTGGATCGATTCCCGGGTTCGGTCAAATCCCCGCGGGATAAAGATCCTCAGGGGCGAGTTGAGAAAAAAGCAGGTTCCGGAGAGCATCATTGAGGAAGCGGTGAGAGAGCGTGCGGCGGAACTGGATGACCGGGCGGTCGCGGACGCGTTGGTCAGAAAAAGACTGCGCGCTGCAAAGGACCCTTCCCATATAAATACAGAACTAAAGGGAAAGTTGTTCCGGTTCCTTGTCGGGAAAGGAGTTGATATGGAGGTCGCCGAGGAGGCGGTAAACAGGGGGTTGGGAGGAACCTAGAGAATAGCCATGATATCCGGGGAGATACGGAAAAGGTTTCTTGATTTTTTTAAGGATAGAGGACACACTGTCGTGCGAAGTGATCTTCTAGTCCCCAAAAGTGATCCGACATTGCTGTTCACGGGCGCCGGCATGAACCAGTTCAAGGAACAGTTCATGGGAAAGAACATTACCTTCAAACGGGCGGTCTCGTGTCAGAAGTGTCTGCGGACAGCCGACCTGGAGAATGTGGGCAGGACGCCGCAGCATCACACCTTTTTCGAGATGCTGGGAAACTTTTCCTTTGGGGACTATTTCAAGAAAGAGGCCATTCAATGGGCCTGGGAGTTCATGACGAAAGAGATGGGGCTTCCCGAAGAACGGTTGTGGGTATCCGTTTATGAGGAGGACGAGGAATCATATTCTATCTGGCTTGACAGTATAAAAGTTCCCGCGGACAGGATCGTCAAACTCGGTCCGGATGACAATTTCTGGCCGGCGAACGCTCCCGCAAAAGGCCCGAACGGCCCGTGCGGCCCGTGTTCCGAGATCTTTTATGACCGGGGCAGGGATACAGGGTGCGGGAGCCGCTCATGCGGGCCTTCATGCGACTGCGGCAGGTTCGTGGAAGTGTGGAATCTTGTGTTCACCGAATTCGAAAGGAAGGACGACGGCGCCCTGGAGCCGTTGCCGAACAGGAACATAGATACCGGCATGGGGCTGGAGCGTATCGCTTCGCTTCTGCAGGGGGTAAAGACGAATTTCCATACCGATATTTTCAGGCCGATCATCGAGCAGATAAAGAAGCTGCTGGGGGATGAGGCAAAGACAATGCCGGTTGAGGATTTTTACCTAATAGCCGATCATCTCCGGGCGGCGGCATTTGCCATAGGGGACGGGGTCTCGCCGTCCAATGAGAGACGGGGATATGTCGTGAGAAAACTCATCAGGAGAGCCTATTTGAAAGGCGGGTGCAAGGGGCCGTTCTTATATAATCTTGTCCCCGGGGTGACAGGCCTTACAAGAGAGGTTTATCCTGAAATAGAGGAGAAAAGGGAGCATATCAGCGCGATCATAGAAGAAGAAGAGAAGAGGTTCGGCGATACTCTGAGTGCGGCCGCGCCTGTCCTTGACAGCATGATATCCGGCAGTGCCGGAACGCTGGAGGGCGGACAGATATTTAAGATGGTAGATACTTACGGGCTTCCTCTTGACGTGATCGCGCAGGAGGCGGGTAAAAAGGGGGTTTCTCTCGATGTTCAGGGGTTTGAGCATCTTATGGCGGAGAGAAGAGAGCAATCCCGCAAAGGCAGCGATATGTCCGGTGATTTTATTTTCCAGCCGGATCTCTTTGTCCGCGCTCCCAGGCCTTCCTATTCGGAAGATCTGCCGTTGGAAGCGGGTCTGGAGTTCATCATTAAAAAGGATGAACTTTCGGATGAGATACGTGAAGGGGAATACGCGGAGATAATAATTTCTCCTCAGAGCAGCAGATTTTACGCTGAAGCCGGCGGTCAGGTCGGCGATGCGGGGAGTATCGCCAAAGAGGGCGGGTGGATGGATGTCATAAATACCTTTGAGGTCAGCGGCAGGAAGGTCTTTGGTGTCCGTGTAAAAAAAGGATGTTTTAGAAAAAATGACAGGGTCATCCTTAACCTTGACGAGGACAGGAAGGCCAGGACCGCGAGGAACCATACTGCCACGCATCTTCTGCAGGCCGCGCTTCGCCGTGTGCTGGGAGAACAGGTAAAACAGTCGGGCTCTTTTGTGGACGACAAAAGGTTAAGGTTCGATTTTACTCATATGAAAAAACTGTCGTCCAGGGAACTGGCGAAGGTTGAGGAAATGGTCAACGGCTGGATAGAAGAGGGCATTTCCGTAACCAGCCGCACAAAGACGCTGAAAGAGGCGGAGGAGGAAGGGGCCCTTTCCTTCTTCGGTGAAAAATACGGCGATACCGTTCGTGTCGTGGGCATAGGTGACCGGTCGAAAGAGCTTTGCGGCGGCACCCATGTGGACAACACGGCCGATATAGAGATAATAAAGATCATCAGTGAAAGCTCTGTGGCCAGCGGGATCAGGCGTATAGAGGCACTGACCGGCGAGAATGCCGCGAACTGGATCAGGAAGACCGTGGCGGTTTTTCTGCATGAGTTCAGCGCGGCTTCTCACGGCACCAGTGATCTTGAGCTGGAAAAAGGCATAAAAAGTTATGCCGATGACATAACCAGCGGCAGGATCAAGATAGACAGGAACGTAATGCATGATTTTGAGGTAAGGATCAAACCCGCGTTCCTGAAAGCGCGTGAACTGCTGAAAAGAACCGCGAAGAAACGTCAGAAGGATAAAGAAGCCGGCGTCTTTAACAGGGCGAAAGAGAAGATGGACGGGATCGCCGCTCATCCGGCCGTGTTCGGCGGGATAAATCTTGTTTCAGGTATCCTGGAAGGCCTGGAAATGCCGCTGCTCCGAAAAGCCGCGGGTTATCTTGAAAAGAAAGTGGGGTCAGCCGTAATATTGCTGGGCAGCAGTAAGGGCGATAAGGCGTATCTGGTCTGTGCCGTGACATCCGATCTTACGGACAGAGGCATAGACGCAGGGGAGATCATAAAGGGTATAGCCGCAAGCATCGGCGGCAACGGCGGCGGAAGAGCGGCGTTCGCCCAGGCCGGAGGCGGGAAGCCGGATGGCCTGCCCTCCGCTGTGGAAGAGGCCGGACATCTCATCGGGCGGATAAGTGCGTGATCAACAGAAGATAAGGGGTTGTTATGCGAAGCGTCAAAGTGGGCAGTAAGGTGTTCGGCAATCTGGTCAACAGGGGTGGCTGTGGAAGGGTACGCCTCCAGAAAAAAGTCAGCAGCATAATCGAGAAGGTGCGCAGTGAAGGGGACAGCGCCCTGATCAGATATACGACTAAATTCGACAAGATAAACATGAAGAAAAAGGACCTCCGCGTTACCGAGGCGGAGATCAGCGGCGCTTATCAGGATATAAAACCCGAGATTATCAATACGCTGAAAGAGATCATAGGGAACATAAACAAGTTTTATACGAACCAGGTCCCTAAGTCCTGGTCGATCCGGCAGGAATCCGGTATCGAACTTGGAGAGAAATTCGCGCCTATCGAGAAGGTCGGAGTATATGTCCCCAGCGGGACGGTCCCTCTGGTATCAAGTGTTTATATGACTGTCCTGCCCGCGAGGATCGCCGGCGTGAAAAAGATCGTTATGATGTCCCCTCCGAACAGATATAAGAGCATCGACCCTCATATCCTCGTGGTGGCGAACCTTTTCAAGGTCGATGAGATATACAAAGTCGGGGGGGCACAGGCGGTCGCGGCCATGGCGTTCGGCACGAAGAGCATACCGAAAGTGGACAAGATCGTCGGGCCGGGTAACGAGTATGTTACCGAGGCAAAACGCCAGGTCTTCGGGTATTGCGATATAGACATGCTTGCCGGGCCGAGCGAGGTGCTGATAATAGCCAACCATTACGCGAACATCGATTATCTCAGGAAGGACCTTATGTCCCAGGCAGAGCACCATAAGGGGTTATCCATTCTTGTTACACCGTCGAAGAAGGTGTTTAACGCCCTGTATAAGGATCCGGACATAAAGGGATACCTTATCAAGGTCAAGAACCTTGAGGAGGCGGCGGAAGTAAGTAATATGATCGCGCCGGAACACCTGCAGCTTATGGTGAAATCCCCGAAAAGGGTATTGAAGAATATCACTAACGCAGGGGCTATTTTCCTCGGGCAGTATACGCCTGTGGCCATAGGGGACTACATCGCCGGCCCCAGCCATGTCCTGCCGACCGGCGGGACAGCGCGGTATTCGTCCGGGCTGAACCTGAGAAGTTTCATCAAGAGCTCGCATATTATTTCTTATTCCCGCAGGGCTCTTTGCGGGTCAGCCGGCTGGGTGCGGGGGCTCACGGAGCTGGAAAATCTGGAAAAACACTGGGAATCGCTCAGTGTGAGGTGTGAGTGAGAACGGAGGGCTAATGAACCTATTCAGAAGAACAAAGAATAAAGAGAGGGTTACCGCATACGAAAGAAGGTCCAAAGAGACGCAGATCGAAATACCGCTGCTGAATATTGACGGTTCGGGGAAAAGTGAAATATCCACGTCAATAGGTTTTCTCGACCACATGCTTACGCTACTGGCGTATCACGGTTATTTTGACCTGAAGATCAAGGCCAGCGGCGACACACAGGTGGACAACCATCATCTCAACGAAGACATAGGGATAGCTCTCGGCGAAGCTTTCAAAAAAGCCCTTGGCGATTGCAAAGGCATAGCAAGAACAGCTTCAGCGGAAGTGTCCATGGATATGGCAAGCGCGAAGGTCCTGGTGGATCTGTCCAACCGGGCCGCGTTTAAGTTTAAACTGGCAGGGATTCTAGAGGTGTCAATATCGGACACGGAGGGATATTCGGTCGATCTCGGCAAAGATCTACTGGAGAGTTTCGCGAAAAAGCTTTGCATGAACCTCCATATAGAAATAGCGGGGGAGGGAGACATGCATCACTATCTTGAGGCGGCCTTCAAGGCCCTGGGCATAGCCCTGGATAAAGCTACCCGTATCGATCCCCGCAGGGCCGGTGAGGTCCCGTCGAGCAAGGGAATACTTTAGTGAATAGTGAAAGGTGAATAGTGATTGGAATTATTGATTACGGTTCCGGGAATCTGCGGAGCGTTGTTAGCGCTTTCCGCTATCTCAAACAGGATGTTGAGGTGTGTGAAGACCCCCGCGCCCTGGCGCGCGCCCGCAGGATCGTGCTTCCCGGAGTCGGGTCGTCGGCGGGCGCGATGAAAGGGCTCCGCCAGAGAGGTCTTGTAGAGCCGTTGCTGGAACATATAAGCAGCGGCAGGCCTTTTCTGGGGATATGCCTCGGGCTTCAGCTTCTCTTTACCCGGAGCTCCGAGGGCGGCGGATGCGATTGCCTGGATGTGGTCCGCGGGGAAGTGAAACTCTTTCCCGGCGATGCGGGGTTGAAGGTCCCGCAGATAGGATGGAACACGGTCAAGATCAGCGGCAAAAACTGCCCCATTTTTGAAGGCATAGAAGACGAGACTTACTTTTACTTTGTGCATTCGTATTATTGTGATAACGGTGAACCGGAATGTACCGCCGGCGTGACGGAATACGGCGTTCTATATACTTCCGTGTTGTGGCGGGCTAATGTTTTCGCCGTGCAGTTTCACCCGGAAAGGTCGCAGTCCAGCGGCCTGAAAATGCTGGAGAATTTTACGCGGTTATGAAAGTTATTCCTGCGATAGACTTGATGGATGAAAAGACCGTAAGGCTGGAACAGGGGCAGTATGAGCGCAGGTTGAGTTATGAGATCGGCCCGGTTGATGCCGCGCGCAGGTGGGAGGCCATGGGGGCCGAGATGATCCATATCGTGGATCTGGACGGAGCAAGGCAGGGCCGGCCCGTCAACCTTCCGGTCGTCGGGAAGATCGCAGGGACGGTCAGTATTCCCGTTGAGGCGGGCGGCGGTTTTCGGACGGAAGAGGATATACAAAAGGCGCTTGATAGCGGAGTATGGAGAGTGGTTGTGGGGTCCAGGGCTCTTGAAGATCTTGCCTTTGCCCGGAAATGCATGGAAAATTTCGGCGAGCGGATGATAATAAGCATAGACGTAAAGGACCATGTCCCCAGTGTCCAGGGGTGGAAGAAGACCGTTAACGTGGATCTATTCACGGTTCTGGAATGGTTTTCCGGTTTTGGGGCCGGTGAGATAATTTATACGGACATAAAAAAGGACGGGACGCTCTCCGGGCCTGATATCGACAACCTCGAGCGGATATTAAGCAGAATAAAAATGAGCATGATATCCGCCGGCGGGGTCAGGACACTGGATCATATAAAACAGTTGAAGACACTGGAATCGCAGGGCCTGACCGGGGTCATAGTCGGCCGGGCCCTTTATGAAGGAACACTGGACCTGAAGGAGGCCATCGATGCTGGCAAAGCGGATAATCCCGTGTCTTGACGTAAAAGACGGACGTGTAGTAAAGGGTGTGAATTTCGTGGACCTGCGAGACGCCGGAGATCCGGTAGAAAATGCCGGGATCTACAACGATGAAGGCGCTGATGAGCTTGTATTCCTGGATATAACCGCCAGCCACGAAAAACGGAAGACAATGGTAGACGTTGTCCGGCGTGTCGCGGAACAGGTGTTTATGCCGTTTACTGTCGGCGGAGGGATCTCCACTAATGAGGATATACGCGGGCTTTTGAACGCAGGATGCGATAAGGTGTCGATAAATACCGCGGCTGTTGAGAATCCGGATTTCGTCAAAGAAGCCGGTGAAAAGTTCGGTTCGCAGTGTATTGTCGTTGCGATCGACGCGAAGCGGAGGACGAACGGGTCATGGGAGGTTTACGTGAAAGGCGGCCGTGTTGCGACCGGGATCGACGCCCTGGAATGGGCCCGTAAGGCGGAAAGACTGGGGGCCGGGGAGATACTGCTGACAAGTATGGACCGCGACGGCACGAAAGACGGATATGACGTGGAATTGACGCGGGTAGTAAGCGAGGCGGTGCGTATACCCGTAATAGCCTCCGGGGGATGCGGAAATCTGGACCATTTTGTGGAGGTTCTCACGAAAGGCAAGGCGGATGCGGCTTTAGCCGCCTCTGTCTTTCATTTTAAGGAATTTTCGATATCACAAGTTAAAGAGTATTTGCGGGAACGCGGAGTGCCGGTCAGATAAATGACAAAATTCAAATGGCAAAAGGAAATGTATATGGAATTTATCAAGAAACTTAATTTTGACGAAAATGGACTGATCCCGGCGGTCATACAGGACGAAAGATCATCCCGGGTCCTGACGTTGTGCTATATGAATAAAGAAGCGCTTGAAAAGACCTTGAAGGAGAAGCAGATCTACGTTTTTCGCCGGTCAAAAGGGCGCATAATGCTTAAGGGCGAGACTTCCGGATGCGTGCAGTCCGTGCGGCAGATGTTCGTTGACTGCGGGGATAATTCCCTTCTTTTCAAGGTGGGACAGACCCGCGCTGCCTGCCATAAAGGGTATTTCAGCTGTTATTTCAGGAGAGTGAACAAAAGAGGCGAGATAGTAGTTGAGGAAGATCGGATATTTGATCCCGGGGAAGTGTACAAATAGGGGCGAGATATGTATTATCCAGGCAAACAAAAATTTATGGAACTGGCTGAAAAGGGCAATGTCATACCCGTTTATCGGGAGATACTGGCGGATTTCAGCACGCCTTTATCCGCTTTTTTAAAGATCGACAAAGGGGAGTTTTCCTATCTGCTTGAATCCGCCGAAGGCGGGGAACATATGGGCAGGTATTCTTTCCTGGGGAGTGATCCGTCGCTTATCCTCGAAAGTAGAGGTAAAGTCGTCAGCGTAAAGCGGGGCGACGAGGTCGAAACATATACGGTCAGGGAAGATCCCATCAGCGAAATAAAATCGATCATGGATAAGTTCCGGTTCGTCAAGGTGGACGGCCTGCCCAGGTTTTGCGGTGGACTGGTGGGGTACATAGGTTATGACATGGTCCGTTTTATTGAGAACATACCTGATGAGAATGTCGAGGATTTCGATATCCCGGATATGCAGCTCGTTCTTACGGATACCATCCTTATCTTCGACCACGTGGACCATAAGATAAAGGTGGTCTCAAACGCCATGATCAGCGGCGATGCCGGAGAGGCCTATGACACCGCCTGCGGAAAGATAGACAGGATCATAGGAAGGCTTAAAACCGGCGCGCCAAGGTCAGAAAAGATAGAGGCCAGACCGGCCCCGGCGAAAGCGGAGTCGAATTTTTCGGAAGAAGAATTTTGCGGGATCGTTGACCGGGCCAAAGAATATATACGCGCCGGCGAGGTGATCCAGATTGTACTTTCTCAAAGGCTGAAAAGGCGCACGGGAATGGATGCGTTTTCGATATACAGGGCGCTCAGGTCGATAAATCCTTCACCTTACATGTATTATCTTCAATTCGGCGAATACAGGATAGTAGGTTCATCGCCCGAGATCCTGGTGAGATGTGATGAGGAGCTGGTTGAAGTCAGGCCCATAGCCGGGACCCGCAAACGGGGGGAGGACGAAGAAGAGGACCTGCGGATGGAAAAGGAGCTTCTGGCAGACCCCAAAGAAAGGGCCGAGCATATTATGCTTGTCGATCTGGGGCGCAACGATATCGGCCGGGTATGCGATTATGCCACTGTTAAGGCGCGGGAGATAATGCGGATCGAGAAGTATTCGCACGTGATGCATATAGTCAGCGATGTCGTGGGCAGACTCAGGAAAGATAAGGATATATATGATCTCATGAGAGCTACATTCCCCGCGGGCACTGTGACCGGTGCGCCGAAAGTCAGGGCTATGGAGCTTATCGATGAACTGGAGAATATAAGGCGCGGACCATATGCGGGTTGTGTGGGGTATATAAGTTTTTCAGGGAACATAGATATGTGTATCACTATCAGGACGATCGTGATGAGCGGGGATACCGCCTATATCCAGGCCGGCGCGGGTATTGTCCTGGATTCGGAACCGGCAAGGGAGTACCAGGAGACCATGAACAAGGCCATGGCCATGATCAAGGCTATTGAGTTCGCTGAGAGAGGGCTGGAATGACTTTTGTTATAGACAATTATGATTCGTTCACATATAATCTCGTCCAATATTTAGGGGAGCTCGGGGAAGAGGTGGTCGTCTGCCGTAATGATAAGATTACGCCGGAGGGAATAGAATCTCTTTCTCCCGAAAGGATAATTATCTCGCCGGGACCGGGCCGGCCGGCCGATGCGGGAATATCGAAAAGTGTGATCCGGAAGTTCCGCGACAGGGTCCCAATACTTGGCGTATGCCTGGGGCACCAGTGTATAGCTGAGGTTTACAACGCCAGAGTCGTGGGGAGCAGCCGCATAATGCACGGAAAGGTGAGCCCTATCCATCATAACGGAGAAGGCATCTTCAAGGGTATACCTTCTCCGTTTACAGCCACGCGGTACCATTCCCTGATCGTCGAGCCGGGCAGTCTTAAACATCCCTTGAAGCTGACCGCCTGGACGGAAGAGAAAGAGGTTATGGGGATCTGTCACGTGGATAAGCCGATATGGGGTGTTCAGTTCCATCCGGAATCCATACTGACAACGGAGGGAATGAATATTCTCAGGAACTTTATAAACAGTTAAATTTCCGATCCCGCACCGGGAAGCGGTTCCTTTTGCGGGATCGAAAGTAAATGAAAAGCAGAAAGAGTAACATGGACATTAAAAAGGCGATCGAGAAAGTTGTCTGTTTCAGGGGCCTGACGGAAAAAGAGACACATTCGGTCTTTAGCGGGATTATGAGCGGCAGGGCCACCGCGTCCCAGATCAGCGCGTTCATAACAGCACTCCGCATGAAGGGCGAAACAGTAGATGAGATAACCGGTGCGGCAAGGGTGATGAGGGAAAAAGCCGTCAGGATAAAAACCAGCGCCAGGACGGTCCTTGATACATGCGGGACCGGCGGGACAGGGACGGGCGCTTTTAACATTTCCACTGCCGTTGCCTTTGTCCTTGCGGGATGCGGAGTGAAAGTCGCCAAACATGGGAACAGGACGGCATCCAGCAGGTGCGGCAGCGCGGATGTTCTGGAAGAGCTGGGAGTGAAACTTGATGTGCCTGTCCAGGTGACGGAGAGATGCATCAGGACCATCAATATAGGTTTCCTGTTCGCTCCGGTCTTCCACAGCGCCATGCGCTATGCCGTTACCCCGCGGAAGGAAATAGGACTGCGGACGATATTCAACATTCTGGGGCCTCTGTCCAACCCGGCTTCGGCCACATGTCAGGTCCTGGGGGTATATGAGGGAGGCCTGACCGTGACGATGGCGAAGGTCCTCAGGAAGCTGGGGACAAAACGGGCCTATGTCGTGCATGGCAGGGATACACTTGATGAGGTTACCATAACCGATAGAACGATGATCGCTGAATTAAGGAACGGAAGGATAAAGTCTTATTCCGTGAGCCCGGGGACCTTCGGGTTTAAAAAAGCGGCCCTTAAGGATATCAAAGGCGGATCAGCAAAAAAGAACGCGGAAATAATCCGGAACGTTTTGTCGGGGCAAAAGGGGCCCAGGCGGGATATAGTCCTGATGAATTCCAGTGTGGCGCTCATGGCCGCGGGAAAGGTAAAGGATCTTAAAAAGGGAGTCCGGTTCGCCGCGGCGGCTGTTGATTCCGGGGAAGCGCTGGAGAGACTGGAGGAGTTGATCAGGGTCACGAACGAAGGAGTTTCATGATATTACCCAAGATCATAGAGGAAAAAAAACGCGAAGTCGACAGGGCACAAAAAAGTTTTTTTTTGAACGATCTTAAAAAAGAAGCGGAATCCATGTACATCCGGAGCATGTTCAAGAAGAACATATCCCGGAAGGGTCATATTAACCTCATAGCGGAGATAAAAAAAAGTTCTCCTTTGCGGGGTATGCTGCGCGCTGATTTTGAGCCCGTTAAGATCGCGCTTACCTATCAGGTAGCCGGCGCCAGCGCCATCAGTATCCTGACCGATGAGCGTTTTTTTGACGGAAAAATGGAATACCTTAAAATAGTGAAGGAGAGGGTAACTATACCGATTCTCCGGAAAGATTTTATCATAGACGAGTATCAGATATATGAATCCGCGGTAAGAGGCGCGGACGCAATCCTTCTGATTTCGCATATTCTTACGCAGGAAGAACTGAACCGGTATCTGGGCATCGCCAAAGGACTGGGCATGGATGTGCTTGTCGAAGTGCACAATGAAGAGGAAGTCGAAAAAGCCCTGAAAAGCCACGCATCGATGATAGGGATAAACAACCGGGATCTTATGGATTTCGGGGTCGATATCGCCGTCACGCAGAGGCTGATCCGCCTTATTCCCGAGAACAAGGTGATTGTTTCCGAAAGCGGCATAGAGAGTTATGAACAGGTGATGTTCCTGAAAAGCCTCGGGGTTAACGCCGTTTTGATCGGGGAAGCTTTTATGCGTGCCGGGAATATAGGGGAAAAGGTCAGAGAGTTGATGAAGGAATAGGAATAAATGGTAAAAGTCAAGATATGCGGTTTGACGAACGTGAAAGACGCTTCAAGGGCTTGTGATTACGGGGCTGATCTTCTGGGGTTCATCTTTGTCAAGGGTACCCCGCGTTACGTGGAAAATATCAGAGATATAATATCAGATCTGCCGCCGGAGGTGAAGAATAAAACGGGGAGGGTGGGACTGTTTAAGGACGAGGAACTGGAAGAAGTCGCCAGGACCGTTGCCGGCTGTGATCTGGATTACGTCCAGCTGCATGGGGAAGAGCGGCCTGATTATTGCCGCGCGCTTAAGAATATCCTGCGGGACAGGCACAATTTGTCCGCGAAGATCATCAAGACCTTCAAGATCAGAGACAGGATCCTGCCCCAGGGGCAGTACAGCCCCTGCGACTATGAGCAGGCGGACTATTTTGTTTTTGACACGTTTCATCCTGAGATTTCCGGCGGGACAGGCAGAAGGTTTGACTGGCAGGTCCTGATAAAAGAGAGGGAGCGGATAAAAAAGCCATTTTTTATCGCCGGAGGGCTTACTCCGGAGAACGTCGCGTCCGCGGTTAAGACCGTTCGTCCTTACGGAGTTGATGTCTCAAGCGGAGTGGAGGATCTTCCCGGGGAAAAGGACGAAAACCTATTAAAGGAGTTTATCGAAAATGCGAAGAAAGCCCAGACTGCCCGATAACAGAGGATATTTCGGCATATTCGGGGGAGAATACGTTCCCGAGACCCTTATGCCTGCTTTAAAAGAACTTACCACAGCGTATAAAAAGATAGGCCGCTCAGCTCCCTTCAGAAAAAAGCTGAGATACTTTCTGAAAGAATATGCCGGAAGGCCCACTCCGTTGTATTTCGCGGGGAAACTTACGGAGAAGCTCGGCGGTGCAAAGATATACCTGAAACGGGAAGATCTTCTGCATACCGGCGCGCACAAGATCAACAATACCATAGGACAGGCGCTCCTGGCGGTGGCGATGGGCAAGAAGCGCCTGGTCGCGGAGACCGGCGCCGGACAACACGGGGTGGCGACCGCTACTGTGGCGGCCCTGTTTGATCTTAAATGCGACGTATATATGGGAACCGAGGATATCGAGAGGCAGAACCTGAATGTATTCCGCATGAAGCTTATGGGCGCGAGGGTCATTCCCGTGCAGAGCGGGTCCTGCACGCTTAAGGATGCCACCAACGAGGCAATAAGGGACTGGGTTACCAATGTGCGGGATACGTATTACGTCCTGGGGTCCGTTGTCGGCCCCCATCCTTATCCCATGATGGTCCGGGAGTTCCAGACTGTCATAGGCAAAGAAGTGCGCAGGGATATAATCCGCAGAGAGGGAAAGCTGCCCGGGTATCTCGTGGCGTGTGTCGGAGGCGGAAGTAATTCCATCGGGCTTTTTCATCCGTTTTTCAGGGACAGGAAAGTGGCGTTTATCGGCGTTGAGGCGGCGGGATTCGGGATAAAGACCGGCCGTCACGCTGCCGCGCTTATGAAAGGCAGAGTCGGCGTATTGCACGGAAGCAAGAGTTTTCTGCTGGAGGATGATGACGGCCAGGTGAAACTCGCTCATTCCATCTCAGCAGGTCTGGATTACCCGGGGGTCGGCCCCGAACATTCATATTATAAACAGACCGGAAGGGCCGAGTATGTATCGGTGAATGACAGAGAAGCCCTTGAAGGAGTGAAGCTTCTTTCGCGGACAGAAGGTATCATTCCCGCGCTGGAGACCGCTCACGCAGTATATTACCTTAAAAAACTGGTGAAGAGAACGGGAAAGAAAGACATAATCGTCCTGTGCTTATCCGGCCGCGGGGATAAAGATATCGATATAATCAAGAAACATATGTAGGGAATAGTCTTCACTAACCACTAAAATGCAGCAAAAAGGGAGAAGATGAACAGGATCGATGAAACGTTCAAAAAATTAAGAGCGGATAATAAAAAAGCTTTTATTCCGTACGTGGCTGCCGGAGACCCCGATATAAAGACAACCAAAAAAATAGTCTCTGTTCTGGCGGCAGCTGGCGCGGATATCGTGGAACTGGGCATACCTTTTTCGGATCCCCTGGCGGACGGGCCGACAATACAGAAAGCCATTCAACGTTCGCTTTCTGCCGGCTGTTCGGTAAGAAAAGTCCTGGATATGGTCAAAGAACTGCGAGGCAAGGTGGGGATACCTCTGGTTTTCATGACCTATTACAATATTATCTTCAACTATGGCGCCGGCCGTTTCATAAAGGACGCTAAGGCCTGCGGCGCGGACGGCGTTATAGTGCCGGATCTTCCGATGGAGGAATCCGGCGGACTGGCGGATATAGCGGATAAAGAGGATTTTTACGTTATTATGCTTGCCGCGCCCACGACACCTCCGGCGAGATTCAGGAAGATCGCGGACCGTTCCAGGGGATTTATTTATTATGTGTCACTGACAGGGGTAACCGGGGCAAGGAAGGCGCTTTCCGCGAAGCTGAACAGCGAGGTCAAAGAGCTGAAGAAGATGACGGCAAAACCCGTATGTGTGGGCTTCGGCATATCCAATCCCGCCCAGGCCAGCGGTATAGCGAGCGCGTCTGACGGCGTGATCGTCGGAAGCGCCATAATCAAGGTAATAGAGAAGAACCTGGATGACAGGAGCAGGATGATCGCGAAGGTCGAAGCGTTCGCCGGCTCTATCGCTAGGGCGATTCACGGAGTTTAAGAGATATGGAGTCGCGGTATGCGGGTGATGGCGCTGGATATCGGCACGAAGAACATAGGGGTAGCAGTAAGCGATGAGACCGGCATACTCGCGCAGGCAAAGGGACCCGTCCGGAGGACAAGCACTGCGCGGGCTGTAACACGGATCAGGGAACTAGTCGAGCAATTTAACGTCGGAGAGATCGTTGTGGGATTACCGCTTAATATGAACGGTACGATGGGCAGGCGCGCTGAAGACAGCGTGAAATTCGCCGGGATACTGAAACAGCGGACTTCTCTGCCGGTGAAATTATGGGATGAACGCTTAAGCACCAGAGAAGCGGAAGCTGTCATGATAGAGGCCTCTGTTACGCGGAAAAAGAGAAAAAAAACAGTGGATGGTCTCGCCGCGCAGATCATATTACAGGGGTACCTCGATAGTTTAGAGACGGAAAGAGGGTAAAAATATGTACAAAAAGCTGCAGGGAAAGAACGGTCTTACTGTGATAGTATCGCCGATGCCGCAGATGGCCTCGGTCTCTCTTGGAATATGGATCGGCGTAGGAGGGCGTTACGAATCTGAAAAACAGAGCGGTATAAGCCATCTCGTGGAGCACATGTTGTTCAAGGGGACGCATAGCCGGACAGCTAAAGATCTCAAAGAATCCATCGAGGGAATAGGGGGGGCGTTCAACGGTTTTACCTCCGACGAGGTAACGTGTTACATGGTGAAAGTCCCGGCAAAATATCTGGAACTGGGGATAGATATCCTGGCGGACATGGTATTGAACGCCAGGTTTGACGAGCAGGATCTCACGAGGGAGAGATTTGTCGTTTGCGAAGAGATAAAGATGTACCGCGATCAGCCGGCCGACCATGTCATGGATCTGCTGGGAGAAATAATGTGGCCGCAAAACGCCCTCGGGCGTCCGCTGACGGGCAGTATCAGTAATGTAAAAGGTTTCAGCGCGGATGAGCTGATAAGGTTCAAAGAGAATAACTACCACCCGGCTAATATCGCTGTTGTAGCGGCTGGAAGGGCCGATCCTGAAAAAGTTTTAAGTTATGCGGCACAGAGGTTCGCGGCGAAAAAAAAGAGGAAGACCCCGTCGTTCGAGACGCCAAAGGTTACCCAGAAAAGCTCCTCCATGAAGGTGTGCCGCGGGGATACAAAGCAGACGCATATCGCGATGGGGTTTCATGCCACGGACCGCAACATCCGTGAAAGGTTCGCGCTTAAGCTGATGAACGTGATCTTCGGGGGGAACATGTCATCCCGCCTTTTCGAAGAACTGCGCGAAAAATACGGCCTTTGCTATGATATATCCTCATCATACAAAAGGCACAGTGATGTGGGGGAGGTCCATATACACGCCGGAGTGGATAATAAAAAGGCTCCCCGGTCTGTCATTGCCATCCTGGATGAAGTGAAGAAATTAAGGGATCTGGGAATAACCGAAGATGAACTTGCCCGGGCGAAAGAATATGCCAAGGGACAGTTCCTTATCGCGATGGAAGGCACAGCGACCAGAATGATGTGGCTCGGGGACAAATTCATGGTGCAGCGGCATATACCCGGGGTAAAAGATGTCTTGAGAGAGATAGACGGCGTAACGTCAGCTGAGATACACAAAGTCTGCGAAAGGATTTTCAGGGCTTCATCGGTTAACCTGGCTATGGTAGGCAGGTTGAGGGATAAAGATAAGAGTAAGATAAAAGAAGAGCTGAACAGATTATGAAAGGGACTTTCCGCCTGGTCAGGGTCATGGGGATCAACATAGACATACACAGCACATTCTTGCTGCTTCTGGCTTTCTTCTTTCTGGTTATGGGGGTCAGGGGGCTTATACTTATCCTGGGTGTATTTTTCTTTGTGACGATCCACGAACTTTGTCATAGCCTGGTTGCGGCACGTTTCGGAATAAAAGTAAAGCACATAACACTTCTGCCCATAGGCGGCGTGGCATCAATGCCGGAGGCGCCGCGGGTGCCGTATCAGGAACTCCTTATATCTCTTGCGGGCCCGCTGTCGAATATGCTCATCCTGGTCATTTTTTATTATCCTCTTCTCGCTCTTCTGGGAAAGGAAACACTGATCTATCCGCTGCGGGTCATGACGGGTCAGGTTAAGTATACCGGACAGCTCAATATCCTGGCGCATATCTACTGGATCAACCTGGTCCTGGCTGTTTTCAATATGCTGCCGTCGTTCCCCATGGACGGAGGACGGGTCCTGCGCGCGATACTGTCCTACCGCATCGGCTATAGGGAAGCTACGGCTGTGGCTGTCAGGCTCGGGCATATATTCGCGCTGCTGTTCGCCTATCTCGGCATAGTGCACGGTCATATCTTTCTTTTGATCGTTGCGGTATTTGTTTATATGGCGGCTTCCAGCGAAGGTTTTCAGGTGGAGGTGACCGAGACTATCAAGAATTATTCCGTGCGGGATATACTGGCCAGGGATTTTATACATGTAAGGCCGGATACTCCCCTCTCAAAGGTCCTGGAGCTCATATTCCGCACACATCAGGAAGATTATCCGGTGATCGAGGACGGCCACTTGAGGGGATTTATCACCCGGAGGGAGATTATCCGGGGGATACATGAGAAGGGTAAGGAGGCAAAGGTGGAGAAGGTGATGCGCGGGGATATACCCGCGGTCGAGATGTCTGCCGGATTGCACCTTGTCCAGAAACTCATGCAGAAATATAATACAAACGCCATGCCCGTGAAGAAAAGAGGCAATATAGTCGGTGTGGTCACCAAGGATGATATAAACAGGGTGTATCTTATGATGAGTGAACATTAACGCGCCTAAATAGGGATATAGAAAGGACAGGAATGGGCACTGATAAGGTCTTGATCGCCCCGAGTATTCTGTCAGCGGATTTCAGCAGGCTGGGAGAGGAGATTAGGTCGATAGAAAAGGGAGGAGCTGACTGGGTTCATATTGATGTAATGGACGGGGTCTTTGTCCCCAATATAACGATAGGCCCGCTTATTGTCAGGTCAGTGAGGCCGGTAACCGGCCTGCCCCTTGATGTACATCTCATGGTTGACAATCCCGCGAAATATATCGACCAGTTTGCCGATGCGGGAAGCGACTTGATCACGTTTCATATGGAAGCCTGTGAATCGCCGGAGAACGGCATTAAGAAGATAAAAGATAAAGGCAAAAAGGCAGGTGTTTCCATAAAGCCCGGGACGGATATTTCGATCCTTGACGGTATTCTGGGGCAGGTCGATATGGTATTGATCATGACAGTGGAGCCGGGCTTCGGAGGGCAGTCTTTTATGGAGGGCATGCTGGATAAAGTAAGGGACATAAGGCCCCGGTTTGACGGGTACATACAGGTCGACGGCGGAATAAACAGGGAAACAGCCCTGAAAGCGGTGGATGCCGGTGTGGATGTTCTTGTGGCAGGCACAGCGGTTTTCGGGCAGGAAGATTACGGGAAGGCGATAGAAGAACTGAGATCAGGGGCCCGTCGCCCGTGACTCGTATACGAGCCACGAGTCACGAGCTACGAGAAATGATTGGAGGAAATAAATGGCCAGGATAAAATTCGGTACAGACGGGTGGAGAGCGGTCATCAGTGACGATTTCACCTTTGAGAACGTGAGGGTTGTAGGGCAGGCGGTCGCGGACTTCGTTAGATCACGCAAAGAACCGGTCTACAGGAAGAAAAAGTTTGTTGTGGGGTATGACACACGTTTCCTTTCCGACAGGTATGCCGAGATAGTATCCGCTGTGCTGGCCGGCAACGGGATAAAGGTCATTCTGTCCGACAGGCCGAATCCGACCCCGGCGATATGCGTTTGTATAAAGGATAAAAAACTGACAGGCGGGATCATGGTGACCGCCAGTCACAACCCGCCGCATTATAACGGCATCAAGTATAAAGGGTTTTTCGGCGGTTCCGCCGGAAGTGACATTATCGATGGGATCGAGAAGAGGCTTCATAGATCGCATGTGAAATCCATGGTCTTTGATGAGGCGTTAAGAAGAGGGAAGATAATCAAACAGGATATCGTGGGGGTACAGCTTCGACGCATTAAAAAATACGCTGACATGAAGAAGCTCAAAACAGCCGGGTTAAAGGTGCTGGTGGACTCGATGAACGGAACAGGAGGCACGTATTTTCGACAGATACTGAAGAATACCGGGATAAAAATGGATTTCATACATGCGGGAACAAACCCGGGTTTCGGCGGCAGGGCGCCCGAGCCCAATGAGAAAAACCTCAAAGAGCTCATGAAGGGCGTGAAAAAAGGAAGGTATGATCTGGGCCTTGCCACGGACGGAGACGCTGACCGTATCGGTGTCGTGGATGAAAAAGGAAATATGCTGTCAGGTCACAAGGTAATGGCGCTGCTGCTATTGCATTTCCTCAGGAACAGAAACGCTACAGGAGGCGTTGTTCAGACTATTTGCGGGACAGCCCTGATAGACAGGATCTGCGAGAAATACGGACTGCGGATATATGAGACCCCGGTAGGGTTCAAATATATCTGCGATATAATGACAAAGAATGACATACTCATCGGCGGTGAGGAGACAGGCGGTGTGGGTTTTAAGAACTATATCCCCGAGCGGGACGGTTTTCTGACAGCACTTTTGATCATGGAGCTTATGATCTCGGAGAAAAAGCCCCTGGGACGGATAGTGGCTGACATGAACAGAGAGTACGGGAATTATGTCTATGAGAGAGAGGATATGATCTTTCCTGAGTCCAGCAGGAAAAAGCTGATGAACGGTTTGAGAAAAAAACCACTCAAGAAGGTATTGAACAAGCCGGTCAGAGAGGTCCGGGACTATGACGGGTCAAAGTTCATATGCGAGGACGGCAGCTGGCTTCTGCTGAGGCTCTCGGGCACTGAACCGAAACTCAGGGTTTACAGCGAGACGCGGTCCGGAAAAGAATCGCTGAAATATCTGAAATTCGGGAAAAAATACGCGCTTTCGCTGATGTAAGGCTTTTCAAATTCATGAAAAAACTCGAGAAGATCAGGAATTTTTGTATTATTGCCCATGTTGACCACGGTAAATCGACCCTGGCCGACAGGATAATCCAGGTTACTGATACCGTGAAGAGGAGGGAGTTCAGGGATCAGTTTCTGGACAATATGGACCTGGAAAGAGAAAGAGGCATAACCATTAAATCCAGCGCGGTCAGGATAAAATACAGGGCTAAGGACGATAGGACCTATTTGCTGAATCTTATCGATACACCGGGGCATGTCGATTTTTCATATGAGGTATCCAAGAGTATAGCGGCGTGTGAGGGCGCACTCCTGCTGGTAGATGCCGTGCAGGGTGTTGAGGCGCAGACGATCGCCAATCTTTATCTGGCAATGGAACATGATCTGCAGATAATCCCGATCATAAACAAGATCGATCTTAAAAACGCGCGAATAAAAGAGATAAAGAGGCAGATGAAAGATATCCTGGGTGTTGACGATAGTGATATCATCCTCATAAGCGCGAAAGAGGATATCGGTACTGAGGATGTCCTTGAGGGGATCGTGAAGAGGATACCCCCGCCTTCGGGCAGCCGGAAACAGCCGTTACAGGCGCTGATATTCGATTCCACCTATGATACTTACAGGGGGGTGATCGTTTATGTCCGTGTTGTGAGCGGTTATCTGAGAGCCGGTATGCGCGTCGAGATGATGAACAGGCACACCAGGTATGAGGTCAAGGAGGTCGGGGTGTTCACACCTGCTGAACAGACAATGGATGAGCTGGAGTGCGGGCAGGTAGGATATATCGTCTGTAACATCAAGGAAGCGAAAGAAGTGGTTGTGGGCGATACCATAACTGACCTGGCCAACCCCGCGGAAGAACCCCTCCCGGGGTATAAGCGGGTGAAACCAATGGTTTACAGCGGAATGTATCCTGTAAGCAATGAGGATTATGAGGATCTCAAGGACGCTATGGAGAAAATGCGGCTCTCGGACCCTTCTTTCATTTATGAGCCCGAAACGTCGGCAGCGCTGGGGTTTGGTTTCCGGTGCGGCTTTTTAGGGCTCCTGCATATGGAGATAATCCAGGAACGACTGGAGCGTGAGTTCGGCCTGGATCTGATCGTTTCCTCACCGAGCGTGAATTACAAAGTGAAACTGCTTCACGGAGAGCTTCTGGAGATCGACAACCCGACCAAATATCCGGACGGGGAGAGGATCGAGTATGTAGATGAGCCGTTCGTAAAATGTTATATTATCGCACCGTCGGAATCCATCGGCGCCATCATGAAACTGTGCGAGAACAGGAGAGGGGAGTTCGTCAGCACACAGTACCTGGATCCCGGGAAGGCCCAGTTGACCTACAACTTACCGCTGTCGGAGATAATAGTCAATTTTTACGATAAGATCAAGTCCTCGACCAAGGGGTACGGCTCTCTTGATTATGAACTTATCGGCTACAGAAAATCCGATATAGTCAAGCTGGAGATACTGATCAACGGCGTTCCCTGCGACGCGCTTTCCTGTATCGTGTACAGGGGGAAAGCCAGAAAAAAAGGGATGGAGCTGGTGAAAAAACTGCGGGAGACTATCCCCAGGCACATGTTCAAGATAGCGGTGCAGGCTGCTGTCGGAGGGAACGTGCTTGCCAGAGAGGACATTTCAGCGTTGAAAAAGCATGTTACCGGAAAGTGTTACGGTGGTGATATTACGAGGAAAAGAAAACTGTGGGAAAAACAGAAGGAAGGGAAGAAGAAGATGCGCAGAATAGGTAAAGTGGATGTTCCCAAAGAAGCGTTTTTAAAAGCTATGAGGGTAGCATGAAGTTTAACAGAAGTTCATGGGATTACCTCTGGGCAGAATGGATAAAGCCGATACTGATCGCGGCGGTTCTTGCTTTTTTTATAAGAACGTTTGTTACGCAGCCCTTTAAGATACCGTCGAGTTCCATGTATCCCACGTTAAGGCCCGGAGACAGGATATTTGTGAACAAATTCATCCACGGGGTCAGGTTGCCTCTTACCGGCATCAGATTGCCCGCGATAAGGCCTCCCATGCTCGGGGATATTGTCGTATTTATATCTCCTGTAGAGAAAAAGAAATATCTTGTAAAGCGGTTCATCGCAGGTGGAGGAGAATCCGTACAGATAAAAGGCGGAGAACTTTTTGTGGACGGTAAGAGGATCGATGGCAACCCTTTCAAACGCTTTTTCTATTATAACCGCGGAAAATACGGCGCCGAGGACGAGGTCATCCACGTCCCTGAAGGTTGTTTTTATGCATTGGGGGATAACAGCGCCAATTCCCTGGATTCGAGGTACTGGGGGTTTGTCCCGGATAAAAATCTTGTCGGGAACGCCTTCCTTATTCATTGGCCGATAAAGCGGATACAGCTTATTCGGAAGGGAGATTAACAGGGAATAGTCGGAAATTATGAATTGGGCCAATCGATTGACTATCTGCAGGATAATACTGGTTCCGGTTTTCATCACGGCTGTTTTCTATCACAGGCTGAATCTCGCTTTTATAGTGTTTATACTCGCCACTATAACGGATGGACTGGATGGTTACATAGCACGGACGCGTAAAGAGAAAACCAAGTTCGGCGCCATAATGGATCCGATCGCGGATAAGATGCTTATCGGAAGCGCATTCATAAGTTTCAGCCTTGTGAGCGGGCTGCCAGATCACCTCAAAATGCCGGTGTATGTCCCGATAATTGTTGTCAGCAGGGATGTAATTATTTTACTGTGGGCGCTGATCATGTACCTGCTCGCAGGTAACATAGAGGTACGGCCTTCGATTATCGGGAAAGTGACGACATTCTGCCAGATGCTTACGATCATTTGCGTGCTTTTACATTTTGTCTATTCAAACTGGATATGGAACATCGCAATAGCGCTTACCGTCATTTCCGGTCTGGATTACATCAGAATATGGTCCGGTCAGATCAATGGAAAATTATAGTTGCATTCCCGCCGTATGTATCGTAGGCAGGCCGAACGTCGGGAAGTCGTCCCTTTTCAACTGCCTGCTGGGAGAGAGACGGGCCGTGGTCGTCGAGCAATCCGGGACTACCCGGGACAGGCTTGAAACGGTTATCCGCATGGGAGGAGCCGATGTCAAGCTTGTGGATACAGGCGGCTATACCCCCGGGGGCAGTGACGAACTTTCTTTGCAGGTCAAAGACCAGATACACAGGGCGATGGAGGAGGCCGCCATCATACTCATGGTGACTGATACCATGGCCGGTGTTTCACCTTTTGATAAAGAAGTGGCGTCCCTTCTAAGAAGATTCGATAAACCTGTTATCCTGGTGGCGAACAAGACCGATAATGATAAACTCCGGAACGATACGCTTGAGTTCTATCAGCTGGGATTCGGAGAGCCCGAGGCAGTTTCCTGCCTGCACAGAAGGGGAATAGGCGGGCTGAGAAAACGCGTACAGGTATCCATCAGGGAGATCACCGGAGGCAGAGGGACACGCGGAAAGGAAGAACAGGTTCCCAGAAAAATAGCGGTTGTGGGCAGGCCGAACGTCGGAAAATCATCTTTCGTGAACAATTTACTGGAACACAAGCGTGTTATAGTAAGTGATATCCCCGGGACCACAAGGGATTCCATCGATACGTATTTCAACTGCGGGGGAGATAAATATATACTGATCGATACTGCCGGTATCCGTCACAGGCGGAAGGTCAAGGTCGCAGTCGATACCTACAGCATAATGAGGGCCAGGGAATCCATCAAAAGGGCGGATGTGGTGATCCTGTTGCTTGATGCCGCGGACGGGGTGACCAGAGATGATATATCTATACTGAATTTTATCGAGGCCAGCGGTAAAGCATGTCTTATACTTGTAAACAAATGGGATCTGGCCGAGGAGACCGGCGGTATTTCGGTTGAGGATTACCAGCGCCATCTTGTTTATGCCTCTAATGAACTCAGCAAGTTCCCGATATCGTTTGTCTCTTCGAAAACCGGGAAAAATGTGATGAGCAGCCTTTCCATGGTCAAGGTCCTGGATTCGAATCTCGATCTTAAGGTTTCCACACCGTTCTTGAACAGGATATTCGAGAAGAAAAATCCCTCAAGGATCCCGGTTCCCAGAAGAAAAAAAAGGCCCAATTTTCTTTACATAATCCAGAGCAGACACAGACCTGTGGAGTTTAAGTTTTTTGTAAGCGACCCGTCAAATGTTCTTCCTTCTCATATCAGCGCCATAGAGAATCAGTTGCGGGCTAACCTGCCGCTTTCAGGGATCCCTGTGAAAATAGTGACAACGAAGTCAAGAAAGGTGAAAAAGTGATATATATCGCGCTTTCGATTATTACCGCATACCTTGTCGGGGCGATCCCGACGGCGTATATTTTCGGCAGAATATTGAAGGGTATTGATATCAGGGAGTATGGCAGCGGTAATGTCGGGGCTACAAACGTGGTCCGGGCTGTGGGGAAGATTCCCGGGATTATCGTGCTTGCTATTGATTTTTTGAAAGGAGTAGCGGTAGTTACTGTAATACCCCCGAATATCCAGAGGTTTTTCCCTGAAGCAGCGGGATCTCAGGCCTACGGGTTTATTTACATTTTAGCGGGCGCGGCAGCCATAGCAGGACATATCTGGCCGGTTTTTTTGAAGTTTAAAGGCGGCAAAGGCGTAGCGACTTCAGCAGGGGTAATGGCAGGGCTTTCTCCCTGGATTCTCCTGGCAGGTCTTGGGATATGGGCAGTTGTATTCTCGATCTGGAAATATGTTTCGCTGGCATCGGTCGTTGCCGCGGTTGCATTACCTGTTCTTGCGGTCCTGGCAGGGAAAAAACTGGACTTCATTATTTTTTGTGCGGTCTTGTGTCTGGTGGGGGTTTGTACCCACAGATCCAATATTAAAAGGTTGATTCAGGGGACAGAAGGAAGGATAGTTAAGGTAAAAAAAAGTTAGTAGGTATTTCTTGCAAACGGGAATGAAAAAGAGTATACTCATAATGATTGAGCAATAGGGGATGAGTTTTTTTTTGTAACTTATTAAACATATTTAAAAAGTTTAAAAAATAAGGACGGACATGAGAAAAGTTGTTTACCGCAGTATACTGGGGAATAATCCACGAAAACGCGAGGTTTCCATCGAAGAGATCAGCAATAAGCCAAAAAACCGGGTTGCCAGGAAGTGGATATGCAAGTATTTTTTAAACGAAAAACACAGCTCCGAAAGATTGAAAGATCTCGAAAACTGGATACAAACAAAAAAGAATGCCGGTAACCATAAGCGTTGTCATATTTTGAGACGGTTTGATGCACGGACCGGCGAAAATAAGATTGTCTGCAAAGTGCTTGGGGATCTCTTTGTTGTTTTTGGAAACACTGCTTACAAAATTTTATATATCAACGAACTCAGGATACAGGTCGATACTGCCGGAAAAATGAAAAAAGGGGCGTAAGATGAATACTCCATTGCACAAAATGGCACATCTTACTGTATTTATGGCGGCTTTATGGAAGCTTGCCATGATCAAATACCGGATGTTTTTGATCGAAAAGACAATACGAAAGTAATCCCAGGAGCTGCATATACATGCGGCCCTTGCCTCCGCACCTGCACCCCCGGGGAGCAACTAGGTTGCACCCGGGGGTGCATATCCTAACATTAACACTTTTAAGTTTTAAACTCATAGTCACATTGAAAAACTTAAAAGTGCAGGCCTGACCCCGTTGCTTTTATATTCCGATTCCGCATCGGAAATCTACTGTATAATGTGTAGAACATCCCCCTTTTATCTCATTGACTATCAAAATTATATATGCTACACTTTTGTGAGTTATTATGAGTAAAGTAAGCGTCATAGGAGACGGTGGCTGGGGGACTGCATTGGCCATTTTGCTGCATGCCAAGGGCATTGATACTGTTCTTTGGAGTGTTTCCCCGGAATATGCCGAGAATCTGAGAAAAAAGAGAGAAAACACTAAATTTCTTAAGGGGATATCTCTACCGTGCGATCTGGAAATAACATCCGACGATTCCCTGATCAAAAATTCGGAATACGCTTTTTTTGTCGTTCCATGTGAATATTTACGTTCGGTTGCCGAGAGGTTCAGCGGCGCGGACTTTACTTATATTGTCAGCGCTACCAAAGGGATAGAGAACAGCTCTTTAAAACGGGCCTCGGAAATACTGGCCGAGTATTTCCCGGCTGAGAGGATCAGTGTTTTATCCGGGCCGAGCATATCATTTGAGGTCGCGCAGAACATGCCTACAACAGTGGTCATTGCCTCTCGCAGCGCGGACAAGAAGGAGGTCCGGGATCTGCTGAGAACCGAACGTTTTCGCGTGTATACTTCCGCTGACGTCACGGGTGTGGAGATAGGCGGTGCTTTAAAAAACATCATTGCGATAGCCGCCGGTGTTTCTGACGGCCTGGGTTTTGGGACCAATTCCAAAGCTGCGATCCTGACCAGAGGGCTTGCCGAGATAACGCGTCTTGGAGTGAAGATGGGATCCGAGCGGTCGACATTCAGCGGCTTGAGCGGTATGGGCGATCTGGCAACCACCTGCATCAGCCCTTACAGCAGGAACCGGCGGTTTGGGGAACAGATCGGCAAGGGCAGGAGCATCGATGAGGCCCTGAGTGAAACCGAAATGGTCGTAGAGGGCATGGCTACCTGTAGATCGGCCTATGCGCTCGCGAAAGAATACAGCGTCGAGATGCCGATAACTCAGAAGGTGTATGAAGTCCTTTATGAGGGTACGGATCCAGGCGTTGCTGTCAGAGAGTTGATGACGCGTGATCCTAAGGAAGAGGATTACGAATAAATCGCGGCTCACGAGTCGCGAAGAACATCGGGACGTAGCGCAGTCTGGTTAGCGTACTAGTCTGGGGGACTAGGGGTCGCCGGTTCGAATCCGGCCGTCCCGACCAGTATTTTGATCTCTTTGGGTTTGATCCGCGCAGCTTGTTGCGAGGTAGACCACCAGATACTGGTGGTGTTTCTTCGCGGGAGAACGAAGAAAAACAAAGAGGATAACATGAAATCAGTAAGCGTAGGACTGATAGGCCTTGGGACCATAGGCAAAGGCGTATATGATGCCATTGCACGCAACGGCCGGATGATCGCCCGGCGGACGGGCATTTCTCTTACTGTCAAAGGTGTATGTGATAAGGATAAAAAAGCACTGGACAGTATCAATGACGAAAAGTGCCCTGTCAAGATAAAGACGGCAGCCGCAGAGGACCTCGTCAATGACAGGGATATCGACATTATCGTCGAACTCATCGGCGGGCTGGACCCGGCCAGGGATATTATATTAAGCGCTCTGCGGAATAAAAAGCACGTTGTTACCGCGAATAAAGCGCTGCTTTCCAGTCACTGGAAGGAAATTTTTGGCACTGCGTCTGAAAACAGGGTATTTGTGAAGTTTGAGGCCAGTGTGGGCGGGGCTATCCCCATTATCAGGACCTTGCGCGCGAGTCTTGCGGCGGATAACATAGATGTCATCTACGGTATTTTGAACGGGACGACGAATTTTATATTGAGCGAGATGTCGGAGAACGGCTGTTCCTTCGACAGGGCACTCGGGATAGCGCAGGAGAAGGGTATCGCTGAAAGAGATCCGGAGCTCGATATAAGCGGACGGGACAGTGCCCATAAACTGGCGATACTTTCGCTGCTCGGTTTTGGCCTGGATGTTTCTCCTGAGGATATTTATACGGAAGGCATCGCGGATATAGCCCCGCAGGACATCCGAAACGCGGCCAGGTGGGGTTACAGCGTCAAGCTTCTCGCTATCGCGAAAAATACGCCCGAAGGGCTGCAGCTGAGGGTCCATCCCACGCTGCTCCCGTCGTCATATCTTCTTTCGGATGTCAGAGGGGCGGATAACGCTATTTTTGTCAAGGGGGATCTTGCCGGAGAGTCTCTTCTTTTCGGTAAGGGCGCTGGAAGAAAACCCACTTCGAGTTCGGTCACCGGCGACATTGTTGAGATAGCCAGGCACGTTGCGTTTGCCGGCAAAGAGAACCCGTTCCCTTATAATTTGAATTATGCTTCCGGGGATAAAAGCATCAGCCGGATCGAGGAGTTATCTGTTTCATTTTATTTGAGGTTTTCCGTCATTGATGAACCCGGCGTCCTGGCAGGCATATCATCGGTCCTCGCGGAAAACAACATCAGTATTGCCAATGTCTCACAGGAAGAGCGGAGGGAGGGGGAGACGGTCCCTGTGATAATACTGACCCACAGGGCTGAAGAAGGCAGCATGCGCAAAGCTATTGCTGTGATAGACGGGCTGGACTATGTAAGTGATAAGACGGTAGTTCTCAGGATCGAGGAATAACATGGGAGTTATAGAACAATACAGGGAATATCTTCCGATTAATCAAAACACGCCGATTATAAGTCTGGAAGAAGGCAATACCCCGCTTATTAAGGCTGACCCTATTGCGGAGACCATAGGCCCCGGCTATAACGTATGGCTGAAATACGAGGGGCTTAATCCGACAGGCAGTTTTAAGGACAGGGGGATGACGGTTGCCGTCTCCAAGGCAGTGGAAGAAGGCGTCCATGCCGTTGCCTGCGCTTCTACGGGAAACACCTCCGCTTCAGCGGCGGCATACTCGGTACGGGCGAAGATAAAGTGTATTGTAGTTATCCCTGAGGGGGCGATAGCCCTCGGCAAACTGGCTCAGGCGCTTATACACGGAGCCTGTGTGATAGCCGTAAGAGGAAATTTTGATGAGGCGCTGAGTATAGTTCTGGAGTTAACCGGCAAATACCCGGTAACCCTTGTTAACTCGATCAATCCTTACAGGATAGAAGGGCAGAAGACGGCTTCTTTCGAGATATGTGACCGCCTGGGGCACGCGCCTGATTATCATGCCCTGCCCGTGGGTAATGCCGGGAACATCACGGCTTACTGGAAAGGGTACAGCGAATATAAGGAGCGGGGCAGGATAGACACGCGGCCGAAGATGCTCGGTTTTCAGGCAGCCGGTTCGGCGCCCATAGTGGAGAAACGCGTTATAAAAGATCCCAAGACACTGGCTACCGCGATAAAAATAGGCAACCCGGCAAGCTGGAAGCAGGCCGAGGAGGCCCGGGATCGATCCGGAGGGGTTATTGAAAAGGTCACTGATGATGAGATCATCGAGGCATACAAGCTGCTGGCCGACAAGGTGGGTGTGTTTGTCGAGCCGGCGTCAGCGGCCAGTGTGGCGGGTATCCTGAAAAAAGCGAAAGAGGGATATTTTCCCCCGAATGCTCCGTCTTCCCCGGAAAAGGACATTGTTTGTGTGCTGACCGGACATGGGCTGAAGGATCCTGAAAGGGCCATAAAATGTCTGGAGCATCCTGTGGTCGTGGATGCGAATCTGGAAGACGTGGTCAGGGAGGCAGGTCTGTAGGATATGAAGTACATTGTGCTTGTGCCTGACGGGATGGCGGATACTCCCCTTAAGGAGCTTAATGACCGCACCTGTATGGAGGCGGCTAACGCGCCCAATATGGACATGATCGCGAGGAAGGGTGTCGTTGGTATGGTCAAGAACATTCCCAGGGGGATGACACCTGCCAGTGATGTTGCAAACCTTTCCATACTGGGATACGCGCCGCAGGAATATTATTGCGGACGCGGACCCCTGGAAGCCGCCAATCTCGGCGTGGATCTTACTGAGAGCGATGTGGCTTTCCGGTTTAATACGGTGACAGTGGCCGCCGACAGGATGGTCGATTACAGCGCAGGCCATATCACGACGAAAGAGACGTCCATCCTGGTGGACCAGCTGGACAGGGAACTCGGTAACGAAATGTACCGGTTCTATGCCGGGACGAGTTACCGTAACCTGCTGGTGGCGCATTGCGATTCTCCGGAAGAAGCGGACCGGCTGTCAAAGGTGCGATGTTACCCTCCGCACGATATACTGGATAAGTCGGTTTCCAGGCATCTGCCGAAGCACCGCGGGCTGGTCGGATTGATGGAACGTTCAAAAGGCATACTGGAGGGTCATGATATCAACAGGGTGCGGATCGATCTGGGGCAGAATCCCGCTAACATGATATGGATCTGGGGCCAGGGGAAGAAACCCGACATGCCCGGATTTGAGGACGCTTACGGGATCTCCGGCGGCATGATATCCGCGGTGGACCTGCTTAAGGGATTGGGGCATATACTCGGGCTTGAGGTTGGCGAAGTCCCCGGCGCGACAGGGTATTACGATACAGATTATGAAGGCAAGGCCCGGGCGGCCCTGGATATACTTCAGCGAAGAGACATGGTCTTTGTTCATGTTGAGGCCCCTGACGAGGCGGGGCACAACGGCGAGGTCATGGAGAAAATAAAGGCGATAGAAAATTTTGACAGGAAGATCACGGGCAGGATCATCGGGGAACTTTCTGAAAGGAAATGCGATTACAGGGTATTGATCCTGCCGGATCATCCTACGCCGGTAAAGAAGAGGACCCATACATCCGATCCGGTGCCCTTTGCGATCGCCGGTAAAGGAGTCGTCCCCGATAATGTCACAGTATTCACTGAAAAAGCGGCAAAGGCAGGGAGTATGGCGGTGAATCAGGGATCGGAGCTGATGAGGTTCCTGCTGACGCTCGAGGCATAGCAGGCTGTGAGGAGTAATGGCTAAAAAAGGTATCATAGTGCAAAAATACGGCGGGACCAGTGTGGCTAACCCGAAGAGGATCATGGGAGTGGCCGGGAGGGTTGCCGCATGTAAAAAGAAGGGGTACGACGTAGTTGTCGTGGTTTCAGCCCTCGGGGATACGACTAACGAGCTGCTGGATTTGGCCTCTCAGATCAGCAGGAGGCCGCCGGAAAGGGAACTTGATGTGCTTATGTCGACCGGTGAGCAGGTTTCAGTGGCACTTCTGGCCATGGCTCTGGATAAACTCGGGGAAGAGGCCATTTCCTTCACCGGTGCCCAGGTGGGTATTGTTACTGATTCGTCTCACACGAAAGCGAAGATTCTGGATGTCAGCACGGGCAGGATCAAAAAACAGCTGAAAAACGGCAGGATAGTCATTATTGCCGGATTCCAGGGGGTCAATCTGGATCAGGAGATCACGACTCTTGGAAGAGGAGGGTCGGATATGACAGCCGTGGCCCTGGCAAAGGTTTTAAAAGCAGAGATGTGTGAGATATATACGGATGTTAAAGGCATTTATACGGCTGATCCCGGGGTAGTCCGGGATGCCCGTAAACTTGACAGCATAAGTTATGAGGAGATGCTGGAAATGGCATCTCTCGGAGCTCAGGTTATTCAGGCAAGAAGCATGGAGGTCGCCGGTAAATTTAATATCCCGGTGCATGTGCGTTCAAGCTTTTCTTATGACAAAGGGACTCTGATAACCAAGGAGGTCAGGGACATGGAAGATGTCTTGGTGTGCGGCGTTACCGCGAACAAGAATGAGGCGAAAGTTACCGTGTGTGACGTTCCGGACAAACCGGGAGAAGCCAGCAGGATATTCGAACGGCTGGCCAAAGCTGATGTCAACATAGACATGATCATACAGAATGTATCCCGCACAAAATTAACGGATATCTCTTTTACCGTGGAGAAAGATGACCTGTACAAAACCCAGGATGTGGTAAAAAAGATCGCCGGGGAGATCGGCGCCAGGGGCGTCAGGTATGACAAGGACATAGCCAAGGTATCGGTTGTCGGGATAGGCATGCGCAGTCATTCGGGTGTCGCGGCAAAGATGTTCGGCGTGCTTGCGTCGGAAAAGATCAACATAGAGATGATCTCTACAAGCGAGATCAAGATATCCTGTGTTGTTGAAAAAAAGCGCGCCGATAAGGCCGTAAGGGCGCTTCACAGGGCGTTCGGTTTGGGGAAAAAGGTGAAGAAAAAGAGGTCAGGATGAAAAAAGTCTATATTTACGATACCACGCTGAGGGACGGTGCCCAGTCCGAAGGGATATCTTTTTCAGTAAAAGACAAGATACGGATCGCGCAAAGGCTTGATGAACTCGGTGTAGATTTTGTCGAGGGCGGCTGGCCGGGATCAAACCCAAAGGATGACGAATTTTTCAGGGAGGCTCCCCTGCAGCTGAAGATGAAAAAGGCCAAACTTGTGGCGTTCGGCAGCACGCGAAGGGCCGGTAGAAAGACAGCTTCGGATCCGGTCATCAAGGGTCTGCTCAATGCCCGGACGAAATATTTGACGATATTCGGGAAGAGCTGGGATCTGCATGTAAAAGCGGTTTTAAGGACGACACTCAAGGAAAATCTCAGGATGATCGAAGATTCCGTCAGGTATCTTAAAAAAAGAGGGCGCCGGGTGATCTTTGATGCCGAGCATTTCTTCGACGGATACAGAGAAAACGCGGGATACGCCATGGATACGCTGAAAGCGGCATGTGACGGCGGGGCGGAGGTTGTAGTGCTCTGCGATACGAACGGAGGCGCCCTTACAGACCAGGTTTTTGAGATTGTCGAGGAAACAGCCGGAAAAGTCAAAATTCCTCTGGGTATCCACGTCCACAATGACGCCGATATGGCGGTAGCCAACTCCATCGCGGCGGTGCAGGCAGGCTGCAACCATGTCCAGGGAACATTCAACGGGTATGGGGAGAGATGCGGGAACGCAAACCTCGTATCCATCATGCCCACGCTGAAATTCAAGCTGGGAATGGACTGTCTTCCCGAATTCGCGTTCAAGGAATTGACGGAAGCATCCAGGTATATAGCGGAGATCTCGAACGTCAGGCAGCTGGACGCGCAGCCGTACGTCGGCAAAAGCGCCTTTGCCCATAAAGCGGGTGTCCATGTGAACGCTATCCTGAAGAACAGCAGGACATATGAGCATATAGCTCCGGAAAAGGTCGGCAACATGCGGAGGATGATTATTTCCGAACTTTCCGGCAAGTCGAGCATAATGAAGAGGGCCGGAGACCTGGGATACAGGATAAAAAAAACATCCGAAAAAGCCGGAAAGATACTGTCACACGTGCAGGATCTGGAAAAAAAAGGATACCAGTTCGAGCTGGCAGAAGCATCGCTTTCGCTTTTGATGCGCAGAGCCTCCGAAGTCTTTAAAAAATATTTTGAGATGAAAGAGTTCAGGGTCATTGTCGAAAAACGGGGCGACGGTCCGGTCATCTCAGAAGCTACGATAAAAGTTGAGATCGGCGGTAAATCCAGGCATACTGTTTCACTCGGGGACGGTCCTGTCCATGCCCTTGACCGGGCACTCCGGAAGTCCCTGATAGGACTATATCCGTCTTTAAAGGAAATGCACCTTTCGGATTTCAGGGTCCGGGTGCTTGACGAAAAGGCAGCTACCGCGGCCAGGGTCCGGGTCCTTATCCAGTCCCAGGATAAGAGCGATTCGTGGTGGACTGTCGGTGTTTCCGAGAACATCATAGAAGCAAGCTGGCTGGCCCTCAAGGATTCTTTCGAATACAAATTCGTGAAAGACCAGAAGAAGAAGCGGAAATGAAAGATATCCCTATCCGGTATGATCCCCAGAAAAAAGAGGAGGAGATCTACGCTGCATGGTCCCGGGAAAACCTTTTCCATGCCGATGAAGACACCGCCCGCACGCCCTACGCTATTGTGATCCCCCCTCCCAATATAACGGGGATCCTCCATATGGGGCACGCCCTTAATAACACTATACAGGACATACTTATCCGGTGGAAACGTATGGAAGGCTTTGAAACGCTCTGGATGCCGGGCACGGATCACGCCGGTATAGCGACCCAGAATGTCGTTGAACGCGAACTCGCGGGAGAGGGGCTGAAGAGAGAGGAGATAGGCCGGGAGAAATTCCTGGAGAAGATCTGGCAGTGGAAAGAGGAGTACGGCAGTACCATTATTCGCCAGTTGAAGCGGCTGGGATGTTCCTGTGACTGGGAACGGACGCGTTTTACCATGGATGGAGGCCTTTCCATGGCGGTCAGAGAGGTCTTTGGGCGTTTATACAGTGACGGGCTTATCTATAAAGGGGGCTATATCATCAACTGGTGCCCGCGCTGCGCCACAGCCCTCAGCGATGAGGAAGCCGAGCACCGCGAAGTCGAAGGGATGCTCTATTATATAAAGTATCCGGTCATGGGCAGGGATAAGCTGGAGAAGGAGAACGAAGACTATCTTGTGGTGGCAACCACCCGTCCCGAGACCATGCTGGGAGATGTGGCCGTGGCAGTTAATCCCAAAGATCCGCGCTATTCGGGTCTTGAGGGCAAGACGCTGGTCCTGCCCATTATTAAGAGGGAGTTGAGGATAATATTTGACGAGGATGTGGATCCGGAGTTCGGGACAGGGGCGCTCAAGGTCACGCCTGCCCATGACCCCGTGGATTTTGAACTCGGCGCCAGGCACGGGCTGGAAAGTATAAACGTAATGCATCCTGACGGGAGGATAAACGCTCTCGGCGGTGATTACAAAGGGATGGACCGGTTCGAATGCCGTGAGGCGATAGTCGAGGACCTGAAACAGAGAAAGCTTTTCATAAAGACGGAAAAACATGTTCATGCGGTCGGACACTGTTACCGTTGTCACACTGTCGTGGAACCCCGCCTTTCCAAACAATGGTTCGTGAAGATGAAACCGCTGGCGATAGAGGCGATCAAGGTAGTCAAAGAGGGAAGGATCACGTTTTATCCTTCCCGCTGGACAAAGGTATACCTGAACTGGATGGAGAATATCCGCCCCTGGTGTATCTCCCGCCAGATATGGTGGGGGCATCGTATCCCTGTATGGTATTGCAGGGATTGCCTGAAGTATGAGAATGTCCGCGATGTAGATGTAAAGGGCCCGGGGAAACGCGGCGTCTGTGTCAGCATGGAAAAACCGGATAAGTGTCCTGTGTGCGGGGGGACGGATATGGAACAGGATCCGGACGTGCTGGACACATGGTTCAGTTCCTGGCTGTGGCCTTTTTCCACTTTAGGCTGGCCTGAAGATACCGGAGAGTTGAGGACGTTCTATCCCACGGACGCGCTGGTCACCGCGCAGGAGATCATATTTTTCTGGGTCGCCAGGATGATAATGGCAGGTTTGAGATTCCGGGAGGACATACCCTTCAGGGATGTCTATATCCACGGGACGGTGCGCGACACGACAGGGACCAAGATGTCGAAATCACTTGGTAACGTCATAGATCCACTTGACATCATACGGGAGGTAGGCAGCGACGCTCTGCGTTTCAGTATCATCTCGATAACTTCCCAGGGACAGGACGTCTTTTTGTCTAAAGAAAAATTCGAACTGGGACGGAATTTTGCGAATAAGTTATGGAACGCTTCACGGTATGTCCTGATGAACTTAGAAGGATCCGCCCCGGATGAAGAGATCAGTGAAGGCGACCTGACCCTTGCCGACCGCTGGATACTGAGCTCTTTTAACAGGACGGCGGAAAAGGTCACAAAAAGCCTCAAGGCATACAGGTTCAACGATGCCGCCTCCGCGCTGTATGATTTTATATGGCATAAATACTGCGATTGGTATCTGGAGCTCTCCAAGTTTTCCGGCAGTAAAGGGGCCACACAGAAGATACTGGTGAAGGTCCTTAAGGGCTTCCTGCGTCTCCTGCATCCGTTCATGCCCTTTATAACCGAGGAGATATGGCAGAAGATACCGGGAGAAAAGCACAAATGGATAATGACGGCAAGCTGGCCGGGACCCGAGAAAAAATACGATAACGCCAAAGCGGCCGGTGACATGGAAAAGCTGATCGGAGTTATTACCGCTGTCCGCAATGTCAGGGCATTCTGGAATATCGGACACGCCGCGGGGATCGACGTTCTGTTAAACGTGAAGGGGCGGGAGGATAGAGAACTGCTGGAGGAAAACGTCCGTTATATCGAGCAGATGGCCCGCTGCAGCGTCCGGGGCATAGAGAAGGACATCCCCAGGCCTGACCGCTCTGTCGCGGCGCTGGTCGAGGGGATAAGATTGTTTGTGCCTCTGGGCGGAGCCGTGGATATAGAAAAGGAAAGAACGCGTGTAAACAAAAAGATCGAAGATTTACAGCGCTATCTTAACGGTATTGATAAAAAGCTCAAGAACAAGGCATTCGTGGAAAAAGCGCCCGAAGATGTCGTCCGGAAGGAAGAAGCGAGGAGACAGAAATTCGATGAACAGGTGAAGACCCTGAAGGATAACCTGGGTGCGCTTAAATGACGGCAACGACAAAGAGGCTTCAGTCGATCCTGGCCCATGCGGGTGTGGCCAGCAGGAGGCACGCGGCAGAATTTATTGCCAACGGAAGGGTCAAGGTGGACGGCCGTTCCGTTACCGAGAAGGGGCTCAGGATCGATCCTGCAAAGCACGAAATACTGGTTGACGGCCGCGCTCTTCCAAAGGAAGAAAAAAAATATTACTTTCTTTTCAACAAACCCGGGAATGTTATTTCCACCGTCAGAGATACCCACGGTCGAAAAAAAGTAACTGATTATTTTAAAGAGATAAACGCCCGCCTTTATCCCGTGGGCCGTCTGGATAAGGATACCACGGGCGCGCTGATAATGACGAATGACGGAAAACTGGCGCACAGACTTGCTCACCCCGGGTTTGAGATAGAAAAAGAATACAGGGTGACGGTCAGCCGTTGCGTCAGCCGGGATGATATCCGGAAGATCGGGAAGGGTATCGAAGTCGAAGGGAAGATTACCGCTCCGTGCGAAATAAAACTGGTGAAGAAAGACCTGAAAGCCGCGGTATACAGAGTAAAACTGCACGAAGGCCGGAAAAGACAGGTCCGGCGGATGTTCGAGGCCGCAGGCGCCGTAGTTACAGGGCTTAAACGCAGCAGGTATGCGGGCCTGACCCTCAGGGGCCTGAAACAAGGCGAGTTCAGGCCCCTTACTGAAAAAGAAGTGGCGAGATTGAGAGGTTGAAGCATCATGATGAGTCTGGACAAGAAGCGGGTCGATACGATAGTCCGGTCCGCGTTGAAAGAGGATATAGGGACCGGGGATATCACCTCGCAGTCAGTTCTTGAGGGGTTTTTGAACATAGACGCGGTCATCGTATCGCGTGAAAAGGGCGTGGTCTGCGGTATGGACGTTGTCGAAAGGGTTTTCGCCGCTGTGGAGCCCAGCCTGAAATTCCGCCCCGTCGTAAAAGACGGCGATCATATCGCGGCAGGCCAGGAGATAGCGTTCATTGAAGGCAAAGCGCAGGCGGTATTAAAGGCGGAGAGGACGGCGTTGAATTTTCTGGGGATGTTAAGCGGCGTGGCTACGCGGACGCGGGAAATGGTTGACCTTCTCAGGGGTACCGGCGTCAAAATATATGATACGCGGAAAACGATCCCCCTTCACAGGTATCTTCAGAAATACGCGGTTACTGTCGGCGGCGGCTGCAACCACAGAAAAGGGCTGTGGGACATGGTCCTGATAAAGGATAATCATATAAGGGCGCTCGGCATACAGATGAAGGCCGCCAGCGGCGGGATCGTCATAAAAGAGATCATCGGACGCGCCAGAGGCTCCGTGCAGAAGAACATCAGGGTCGAAATAGAGGTGGAAACGCTTAAGGAGTGCGGATACGCCCTCGAAGAGAAACCGGACGTTGTCATGCTGGACAATATGCCGCCCGATATGGTAAAGGAAGCGGTCGCTCTGCGCAGGGACAGGGGCCTGGAAAAGAGAGTGCTTTTTGAGGTTTCAGGCGGCGTTAACCGGGATAATATCGGCGATTATGGCGGAACGGGCGTGGAGATCATCTCTATCGGGGCGATCACAGGTTCTGTGCGGCCGGTCGATTTTTCCCTGGAGATAATTCTGAAAGATGGAAAGATTTCAGCTGGTTACTGATTTTGAACCCGCGGGGGATCAGCCGGAAGCGATCGACAGGATCGTCGGTTCTATAAAGAAGAACAACCATTTTCAGACGCTTCTTGGTGTTACCGGCAGCGGCAAGACCTTCACGATGGCCAACATCGTCGGACGCGTTAATAAACCCACACTGGTCATTTCCCACAATAAGACCCTGGCAGCGCAGCTTTTCGCGGAATTCAAGGCTTTTTTCCCGGAAAATGCCGTTGAATATTTTGTCAGCTATTATGATTACTATCAGCCGGAAGCGTATGTCCCGCAGACTGACCTGTACATCGAGAAAGACGCGTCCATCAACGAAGATATAGACCGCCTCAGGTTGTCCGCCACCAGTTCGCTTTTTTCCCGGCGTGATGTCTTGATCGTTTCCAGTGTATCCTGCATTTACGGTCTGGGGTCGCCGGAAGATTACGCGGCTATGCTGGTAAATGTGGAGCTGTCACAGGATCTGTCCAGGGAGGAGTTCCTTAAAAAGCTCGTGGATATACGGTATGAGCGCAATAACGTGGAACTTCAGCGGGGAAAATTCCGTGTCCGCGGCGATATAGTCGAGATACTGCCGGCATACAGGCAGACCGCGTTCCGGGTGGAATTTTTCGGTGATGAGGTCACCCGTATAACCGAGATACATCCGGTCTCGGGCGATGTTCTGTCAAGCCTCGACAAGGTGGCGATCTATCCCGCGAAACATTTTGTCACGACCGAAGATAAGATAAAAAGGGCCGTAAAGTCGATCGCCGCGGAATTGACGGAGCGTCTTGCCGGGCTGAGGCGGGAAGGGAAACTCCTGGAGGCGCAGAGGCTTGAGACACGGACCAGATACGATATGGAGATGCTGAGCGAGCTGGGTTATTGTAACGGCATAGAGAATTATTCGCGGCATATTTCCGGAAGGCCTCCCGGGAGCCGCCCCTGGTGTCTTCTGGATTATTTCGGTGACGATTTTCTTGTTATCATAGACGAGTCGCACGTGACGTTCCCGCAGCTGCATGCGATGTATAACGGCGACCAGGCGCGGAAAAAGACCCTCGTCGATTACGGGTTCCGGCTGCCGTCCGCGCTGGACAACAGGCCCCTGAAATTCGAGGAGTTCATGGAAATAGTGAAACAGTTCGTGTTCGTTTCGGCGACCCCCGGGGATTACGAGGTCTCACGAAGCGCGGTAGTGGCGGAACAGATCATAAGGCCGACGGGGCTGGTCGATCCGCCGGTCACTGTGCGCCCGACGAAGAACCAGATATACGATCTGATCGACGAGGTGCAAAAACGCGCCGAAAAGGGAGAACGGACCCTGGTGACGACACTGACAAAGCGTCTGGCGGAGGAGCTCACGCGGTTTCTTAAGGGAATGAATCTGCGCGTGCGGTATCTCCATTCCGAGATAAACACCCTGGACCGCATAGACATAATACGCGATCTGAGACTGGGAAAGTTCGACTGCCTTGTCGGTATCAACCTGCTCCGGGAAGGGCTGGATCTGCCTGAAGTGTCCCTGGTCGCGGTTCTTGATGCCGATAAAGAGGGTTTTCTGAGGAGCGGGACGGCGCTTATACAGGTGGCCGGGAGGGCTGCGAGGAATGTGAACGGTGAAGTGCTGTTATACGCGGACAGCATGACCGGATCGATGAAGAAGGTCATTGACATTACCCGCGCAAGGAGGAAAAAACAGTTCAAGTTCAACGAGGAACACGGCATCGAACCCAGGACCATCCAAAAGGCCATAAAGGAAGGGATCGAGTCCTATAAACGGGCAAAGGAAGTAGTCAGGGATGTGGTGGCAGAGAACGAGACGGAGTACGATGTTCTTGAGGTCATAGCTGAGCTTGAAAGCGATATGGAGCAGGCGGCCAGAAATCTGCAGTTCGAGAAGGCGATCGTCTATCGGGAGCAGATCGCCCGCCTCAGGAAGATGCTCAAGGAGGAGGAAGCGAAGACATGCAGCACGGATACGTTACCGTCATAGGGATTATTGCCGGTATATGCACGACAGTATCATTTATACCCCAGATAATAAAGATACTGAAGACAGGGAACACAAGAGATATCTCATTGTCCATGTATATTATCCTGACAGCCGGCATTTCCTTATGGGTGGTCTACGGGTTCTTTTTAGGAGAGATCCCGATCATACTGGCGAACAGTGTAGTGTTTGTCCTGTGTCTCTTCATACTGACGGCAAAATGTCGAGGTAAGTCCCGGAGATGAAGATACTGGTCACAGGCGCGACAGGGTTCATCGGAAAAAATCTCGTAAAATACCTTTTGGCAGAAGATCATGATATTGTCTGTCTTGTCAGGAGAACGAGCAGGACCGGTTTCCTGGAAGGCAGCGGCGCGGCGCTGGTGACCGGCGATATAACGGATGCCGCAGAGGTGGACGAAGTTTTCCGGAAGGTGCGGCCGCAAGCTGTTTTTCACTGCGCCGCCGGTATCAGGGACAAAAGCGAGGCGGAACTGTGCAGGGTCAACGCGGAAGGCACTCGCAACATATGTCAGGCCTGCCGCAGGCATGATACGGGCCGGCTCGTTTATCTGAGTTCCGTCGCTGTGATCAGCGGGAATCCGCAGGTGCCGCTTGTGGATGATCTCCCGTATAAAGCGACCACCGCTTACGGCAGGACCAAGATCGAGGCTGAACGCATAGTCATGGATTTCAGAAAAAAAGGGCTCCACGTCGCCGTAATAAGGCCCTGCATGGTTTACGGCGAGGATGAACCCCACGCGCTGAACAGGCTTTTGAACCTGGCAAGATCGCGCCGCATCCCGATATTCGACGTCCCCGGGATGGACAGCCGGCTTGACCTGGTGTATGTGGGGAATGTCGTGCGGGCATTGCTTCTGGCGCTTGAGAAAGACGCGGCGACTGAGGGCACGTTTATGGTCACGGACATGCAGACCATAACGCTCAGAGGGTTTCTGGAGATACTGTATGATGAGATGGGGGTGGGCTATCCGCCGGTCGTGCCGGCGTTCCTCGCAAAGCTTTTAATGATAGCCCCTCCTTTAAGGAAGAAGGCGGACCGGTTTTTTAAAGACAGGGTCTATGACGTCACGCGCGCCGTTAAGCTGCTCGGCTATTCCCCTCTTATGTCAACCGAAGAGGGATTACGTCAGACGGTCCGCCACTGGAGGCACATATGTCCAGGATAACGATACGGATCCTCGGGACGACCGCGGGAGTCCCTACCAGGGAAAGAGGCCACGCGGCTATACACCTCAGTTATGACGATGGGGAGGAGTTCTGCTGCCTGTTCGACTGCGGGGAGGGGACCCAGCGGCAGTTCATGATCGCCGGGTTGAACCTGATGAAGATAGATGATGTGTTCATAACGCACTGGCACGGGGATCACTGTCTGGGGCTTCCCGGCATGGTGGATACCATGGGGTTCGAGGGCAGGCAGCGGCCCCTGACGGTTTACGCCCCGGAAGCGCGAAGGGTCAGGAAAAGCCTTGCTTTCAGCCATTCCATGGGCGCCGTTAAAGTCGCCCCCCGTAATGTTCCGGCAAAAGGCAGCCGGGTCACGGCTTTACTGGAGGAGCGGAGGTTCCGCGTAGTATCCATACCGGTTAAACACAGCACGCCGGCTGTTGCCTACGCTGTGATAGAAAAGGACAAGACCGGCATCGATATAAAAAAAGCCGTCCGCTTTGGACTGCCGGGACAGGGAGGATTATACAGACGGCTGAAAGACAGCGGGGAAGTTTTCCTGGGGTCCCGCCGCATAGCGCTTGAGGATGTATCCGTGACCAGGAAGGGTAAAAGGATAGTATATTCTGGGGATACCGAAATCTGCGATAATCTGAGAAAACTGGCCCGCGGCGCGGATCTGCTGATACAGGATTGCACGTATTTTGACGAGCCGGGGCCTGAGAGACATCATGAACACGCCTCTTTGCCGGAGATCGTTGAAATGGCCGGCAAAGAACGGGTAAAACGTATTATCCTCACGCACATAAGCAGACGGCATCAGGATATGGGCCAGTTGAGAGACCTGATCAGGGGATACCCGGGCTTTGAGGTGGCGGAAGATTTTATGACGGTCGTTGTATGAAGGTCTTACTTCACATCTGCTGCGGGGTCTGCGCCTCATCAGTGGCTGAACGCCTGATGTGTGACGGGCATCGCGTAACGGGTTTTTTTTACAACCCCAACATCCATCCCGCCGATGAATATCAAAAACGGCTCGCCGCGGCGGCTGAAACTGCCCGGCAACTGGGATTCGAACTGGTTGAAGGCCCTTACGACCGCCAGAACTGGTTCCAGCTGGTAAAAGGAAAAGAGTATGAACCGGAAGGGGGAGCCCGCTGCGAGCTTTGTTTTATCATGCGTTTAAAGAAGACGTATGAATATTTCTCAAAAGGGATGTTTGACGCGTTTACTACCACATTGACAGTGAGCCCCTTAAAGGACGCGGAGCTCGTAAATAAGATCGGCCGTGAGATGGGCGGGGAGCGTTTTATCTGCGCGGATTTCAAGAAAAAAGGCGGTTTTGCCAGGGCAACGGAATTATCGCGCCAGTGGGGTCTTTACCGCCAGAATTACTGCGGCTGTATTTACAGCCTGGAGAAAAAACTTGCGAAAGAAAAAAAATGACGGCGTTATGCCCTGCAGACGCGCGCTGTCCCGTTCGGCTTTTCTGAAAAGGGTCAGGGATACCGTAAAACAGTACGACATGCTGCATAGAGGCGACAGGGTCCTGCTGGCGGTATCAGGCGGTGCGGATTCGGTATGTCTTCTGAAGGCGCTTCTGGACATGCGCAGGCAGCTGGGTATAGACATAGTCGTCGGGAACGTGGACCACGGGCTCCGGGGAAAAGAGTCTGAAAGAGATTCCGCGTTCGTTAAACGCCTGTCCGGCAAATTCGGGCTGGGATGCGTCCACAAAAAAATAAACGTAAGATCCGGCGGAAAGAAAGGCGCTTCAATAGAAGAGCGCGCACGGGACGAGCGGTACGCCTTTTTCAAAGAAGCCGCCGGAGCCAACGATTGCGGCGTGATAGCCACGGGCCATACAATGGACGACCAGGCCGAGACGGTCATGATGAAGGTCATTTACGGCTCATCGCTCGCCGGGATCACCGGGATCCCGCCGGTCAGGATCGAAGGGGACCAGAGGATCATCCGGCCCCTGATAAGGGTCGAAAGACGGGAGATCCTGGCGTTCCTGGAAAAAGAGGGATTGGGATACGTCGAAGACAGCACTAACCGGGATGTGAAATTCGCGCGTAACAGTATAAGGCATGAGATACTGCCTTTTCTTGAAAAATATAACCCCAGGCTTAAACGTTCCCTGGTGAATCTGTCCGATACGCTCAGAGAGGATTTCTTTTTTCTCGGCCCGGAAAAGGAAAAAGCCGTCAGGAAATACGCGGGAGGAGAGGGCAGCCCGCCCGTCGGAATAAAGATCAGCGATATGATCCTCCAGCCCAAAGCGCTCAGAAAAGAAATATTCAAAGAACTTTTCAGGAGAGCCGGAGGCAACGTCAAAAAACTTACGTACCGCCACTGGATGGACATGGACTATTTCCTGAGAGCCGCGAAGAAAAATAAATCCCTGGATTTCCCCGGCGATATAAGAGTGACAAGAACCGTGGACGGCATTGTATTCAGGAAACGATGATTTAGCTGAGAGAAGACGCTTACCGCACAACCCTTGCCATTTTTTCAAAATATCAAGGGACCAAGCTTGCCCGGCAATCAAGGCCCCTGTACGGAGTGGGCCAAACAGCCTGGAAGCGCTTTTTTTCATTATAATGAACAAAGAGGACAATATTATGAACGAGCCTCTCCACAAGCTAAGAAAACTAATCCAATATTTTGGACGTATGTCCAAAATATTAGATACTTAGGAATCTGTAAAAGACAGAATTCCTGTAAGACAATTTTGCTAGGCGTCCTTGATGTCGTGAACCTTGGCACATAGGGAATATGATTCTATAGTATCTAAGTGGGTGTTAAAATATTACTTATAAAGTGAGGGAAATAATAGATGAATCAGGAGGGAATTATGGTTTATGAAAAGAAGAACTTATCAAGGGAAATAAAGATTGAATTCATTGATTGTATTGACCCCAAAGGACTATGGGTTGCAATGACAAGGTTTGAAGTTACTTTACCCGATGGTACTCAAAAATCTATAAGACCTACTTTTAGGAAAGCATTTATTGATGATTATTTTGAAATACCCGGAGATGATAACCTCCGCGTAAATCGTAGCAAAATCTTAAGAGAAAGAGAAGATTTACTTAAAAGATGGGGTGTTGCACGTGTTGAAGAGTGTATAACCAAAAATGTTTGGGAAGAGGAACCTGAAATTACAAATAACGATTTGGGATGGGCTAAAAAACTTGAAGAAGGTTCTTTGGAGCTTTCTAGCGAGCAGATCGATGAGAAAACATACATTTATACGCCAGAAAGGAAAATAGGATTTCTGCTGGGTGAGTGATATGCCGAAACTAATAGGAGGATAGAATGAAGAAGTTTATATGGTTAGTATGTGTTTTTATGATGTTAAACTCCACTGCATATGGAAAAACCCTGAAACTTGGCAGCCGGTGGAGAGGGTTAAATACTGTGTTAGGTTCAAACGGGACTACACGAAAATCTAGACCCATGTCAGCTTACGAAAAAAAATGCCTGTATTTACAAGAACAACAATTAAGGGAACTGAAACAACAACGATGGGAAATGGAACAACAACGAATGATGATGGAACGAAGAAATCTTAATAAAAAGTGGAATATATTAAATTCAAAAAAAATACTGATTAACAGATAAAAAGATTTGACATGAAAATTGTGCGGGTCGAAATAATTCACAAAGTTGGGAGGATAAAGTGGTAGAGGAAAGCATGGAAAAAAAACTATTTGATATCTGACATGGAAAAAATTTTGAATGTTCACCAAAAAACTATCTATAAGTGGGATAAATGGGGAGTTATTCCTAAACCAAAAAGAGAACTTATTTCGAATTATTGTTACTGGACGGAGGAAAATATCCCGGCACTAAAAAGAATAGCCCGGCTAAAATATACAGACAAAGAACTTGCAGAGGCTAATAACAAACGTGAAGAGGCACAGGGCAAAGCAGACGAACTCTCTTTGTTTAATAAACCATCAGAGAACGGGAACGTAGACTGTTACGGGACTAATGATATAGCGGCTCTATTCAACGCTATCGAGGAAGAAACAAAAGCGTCAATTGAATATCATCTAATACTCTTTCGTCGGAGAGGCTTAAGTGACGAGGAGATCGAAATAGAACTAAAAAAGAGAAACCTTATCAAAGAATAAGGATGTTCAGCAAGCCGATAGTGTACGATGAACAAATGTTAGAAGGATTTTACGCTATGTCCTCAAGGGAAAGGGCGTATTTTTGTAAGAGGTATGGGGTATAAAAGATGATAGGGTTACTCAATATTTTATTGATGTTAGGTTTAGCGACGGGCAATTTGATCGGTGCAGACCTGGTAGAACGTTCAAAAAATTCACCTAAAGCCAAACTAGAAGCAAGGGCTTGGGGTATTGTTGGTGATTTATAACTCCAAGTGGCTGAACTTGAATACAGAGTAGGAGAATTAGAAACGATAGTAGAAACGCTTGAAGCGAACATAGATTATTAATGCAGAACTGTGCGAGACGAAGAGAACCAGGTTACTGTATGCAGGTAATCTCTCACTGAAACTACCGGCAATATACATCCATTTCAATAAGCTTTTGCTGTTCCTCCTGAGGGTCCCCTAAAAGTCAACTTTCTTGAGTTTCGGCCGACAAATTTAACCCTGAACATCCAGAAGAAAGGTTGACAAATTCAACGATATGCATTACGATATATTTCGGAACGAAGTTTGTCGTAATAATGAAATTGGAGGTTTTAATGAATCCTTTTAAGTTTGGCAATGTGGTAACAGGGCAGTATTTCACTGATCGAGAAAAAGAAATAAAAGAGCTGGTTTCTGAAATAAAAGCCGGACAACATATAGTTCTTATGAGTCCGCGGCGCTATGGTAAAAGCAGCCTTGTCAACGAAGCGATGAAGGACAGCGGAATGAAGTGGTTCAGAATAAACATGGAGCTGATTGCCGACGAGGTGGACCTGGCTAATTATTATGTCAGGAACGCGTTATCGCTGAGCAAATTTGAAAGAATAAAACATTATTTAAAAGATCTGAAGGTACAACCGTATATTCAGATCCAGCCGGAAACAAATGAGATTTCAGTTTCTTTCAGCGCTGAAAAGAGAAACATTTCAACACTTCTTTCAGACAGTCTTCAGCTTCCTGAGACAATTGCTAAGAATATGAAAAAGAGAATTGTGATTGTATTTGATGAGTTTCAGGAGATCCGCAGGATTTCGTCTATGCTTGAGAGAAAAATGCGCGGGATATTTCAATATCATCAAAATATAACGTATGTTTTTATAGGAAGCCAGGAGAGTATGATACGGGAAATATTCCAGAACAAGAAGAATCCATTCTATAAATTTGGACGGCATATTACGCTGCATAAGATAGCTGCGCCTGAGTTCTCAGATTTTATAATAAAAAGATTCTCCGCGCAGAAAATTGATGCTTCTAAGATCATAAAAGACATTCTGCGTTTTACCGGCTGTCACCCGTATTATACCCAACAATTATGTCATGAGATCTATATATTGAACGAAAAGAAAATTCTTGTCCGGGGCATAATAAACAACGCTGTTGATCAGATAGTTACAGAACATCATGCTGATTATTCAAGGTGGTGGAACAGTTTAACCAATACAGAACGAAAAGTTATTATAGGTCTTACTTCCGGCGATTGTAACCCTACTTCACAAGAATTCATAAGGAAATACGGGATTAAGTCAACCAGCACTTCCGGCAGTGTAGTGAGCAAATTAGTTACCTTGGGGACGTTGGTAAAAAAAGAAAGGGAGAGGATAAAGATAGAGGATCCTTTCTGGGAGAAGTGGATATTGAAAAACCGGTGATGTAACGGTTCTCCTGAATATTTGACCGTACTTAAAGAGTATGCTACAATAGCAACCGCGTTAGTAAAAATTAACAGGCTCCAGGTCTACACATTTACACATTTATATCGCGTCAGCTTTTTTGTAAATGTGTAGACCTGGAGCCTATAAGAGGAGCTGGTTCGTCAATGGCCAATAAAAGCGGAAACTTACAGAATAAGATCAGGAAAAGAACGGGAAGCCCCAAAGGGTCTCCGAAAAAGAAAAAGGAATCCCAGGATAGATTCATATGGATATTGATCATCGTGGGGCTTTTTCTGGTTTTCCAGTGGATATTTTCCTCTCTTGAGCAAACGTCCCAGGAAATGACTTACA
>QNCM01000003.1 GCA_003644505.1 Candidatus Makaraimicrobium thalassicum
AATCCAAATTAAAAAATTTTCATTTTCGCACGCGGGAATAAAACTTGCACGGTTGACATTTTACGTCATATTATTAACAAAAATTGTCAGCGCTAAGTTTTTGTGAGAATTAGACTTAGAGAAACGGCTGACAAAAATTGTCAGTTTTGTGTGTCATGCCGCGATAGGACACATCCGTAAGTATAGGCAAAATAATAACTTAGATTTTTTGCTTGACTAGGAATGGTTTTTGTAGTATGATGGGATAGAAAGCTTACGGAAAGGAGGTGCTAATGAGGTTTGTAAAAGCAATTGCGTTTTTCGATGCTAAAACTGATAAGGATATCGTAGCGATTGCAAAGATTGCCAAAGAAACCGGCATCCCTTCTTTTGCAAGGGATGGATATGTTGAGGTTCATTTTAATTTCCGTAATAGGTTTGACCATAAGAGAATAAGGAGGATAATGAGAATTACAAGAAAGAACAAGGTTTTTTGTGTCGTGCATCCGGATGGTGATGCCATCCCTTGCACGATGGTTAAAAAGAAAGGGATGGGAATATTCAAGGAATCTTAAACTATAATTATGGTTGCGGGGGAAGTAATCCCCCATCCGCTTCCCCCGCAATCTGGACAAGCGATGGGGGAGGCTTGCTGGCCATGAAAGGAGGAAATAATGTTCTACGAAGAATATATTGGCGGATACGTTTTAGGGAAGGTCAGTTTAGAAAAAGCTTTACGTAGGCTTTCGGCGGAAGGATTTTTAGGCTCATCCCATTATCGCGATTTTGTGCTTGCAAAAGACAAGGAAGGAAGATTATATTTTCTCCCTAAGGAATCGGCAATTAACCAAAAGTTTAGGCTTTCCCACTAGTTCGCATCAAAAAAGTTTAATAGGCTCATCCCATCGCGCAAGGAAGGATAGAAAAAGGCTCCCATTGCAAAAACCGTGCCCGGGCTCCCAAAATTAAAAATTTTTCATTTCCGGCTCCGGCCGCTCCGGCTCCGGCTCTGCGCGCTCACTAGAAAAGGGCTTGACGTTTTATAAACTATAAATTATAAAGTTTGGATGCAAGAATCGTGCCCAAAATTTTTTCGAGCGGGAACGAAACTTGCTGGGGAAATTCGGATTTTGAAGTCTGAATTAAGGTGTCTGCCGGGATGCAACTTTTGTGCCATTAAAAAAAATTAATGGAACAAAACTTGCATCGCGCGATGCAAAAACTGTGCCAAGGTCAAAAACTGTGCCATTAAAAATTTTTAATCCTTGAATCCAATTGTCAAATTTTTGGACACCGAGAGAGCCTATATCATTCTGAGATTTTATCAACATCCTTGACAAAAAATCCGCAAAAGCCGTTGATGCAAGAAGCGTGCCCGCGATTTTTGCCGGTTTTTACCTACCTATGTAAAAATTCCTCTGTCATAACATCTTATCGTTGTTAGACTTACGACAAACCGAGGCAATTTTACCTATAACCATGGCAAAACGCCATAGGTCTGTCAGGATGGCAGATTCCATAAGTCTTTGCGAGATAATAACTTAGAAAACCTGGCAAGCTGGTACGGTAATTGCTGCATGGGGGATGGCATGCGTGAGAGAAAAGGAGGTAGCATGAAGGTAAAAACTTGTTGGGACGAAAAAAGATGTGAGATGATTGAGGGACGTGGTGCCATCGCTAGGGCGATGCGATGGCTAAAATGGTTTTGTCCGGATGGTCATTATGAAGTAATTAAAGGAAAAAATTTTTGTAAAATCATTTTTAAGGAGGAGGGCTAAAATGGATCTGCGTTTTATCGTACCTTTGGCGATGTACTTTGCGATGGTAATGGCAATGGCGATCGTATTTGGGGGATAAGATGAACTACATCGAGAAACTAGTGTTATCGTTGAGAAAGCTAGAATGCCTCTGCGCCTCAACGCAGAGGCAATCGCAAGGGAGTTAGATTTTTCAAGTTCTATAACGTAACTTATTAAAAAGGAGGATGTCATGCAAGTTAAAGAATTCGGTAACAAAAGTTTAGTAATTTTTAAAGGAAAAAGTGCGTGTGCGCGCGCACAAAAATGGCTTAAATGGTATGATCCCTCTGATGATGAAAGCTTTACCATCTACAAGTTTTTACCATCAAAGGGATGGAAAGAAGAAAAATGTATCATTGTATTTGGCTAATTGAAATTAGGTAGAAAGGAGGCTTAGTATGTTAGAAAGGTACGTAAAAAACTTCGTTGACAGTTTGGGGGAAACTAGCGTGATTTCCGAACCTAGTATAGTTAATAGCATCGCATGGTCAATTGAATGCGATGCACATGCACAATTTTTGTGTGATCGGTTCTACGATGATAATAGCCAAGAGGGGGAAACAGACCTTTTAGCTTTGGCTTGGGATGTCCGATTAAATGGCATCCCAACAAGTTTATTGGAAAAATATTTGGATGCCGTTGAGGCAGTACCATCTAATTGTCGCGTCCCATCATGGTATTACTGGAAAAAGAAAGAAAAAGAAGAAAAGGAAAAGGAAAAAGAATAATTTAAAGAACAAGAAAGGGTAGAAAAAGGGATAGGGTTTTTCAAAAATTTCTAAACGGATGGCGGGACGCGGCGGGGGTGGCTACGACACATCTGCCCATTCTCCCCCAGAATACCCCATTACTTATTATTCAACGCTACTTCTTTATTATACTTATATTCTCTTTGTAGCAAAATGTGGTAACAAACAGAGGTATATATTATCACTGTTTCTATTTCATGATACCCATACAATTAGAATTTCTCCCCCTCATTTCCTCAAAAATACCCTATTACATATTATAACCAATTGCATTTTATATACTTAGGAATAGCTTAATTGCTTTATGTAATAGGGAAATGGTAAATCGCTATGCTATTATATGTGCCTAACAAAATCTGCTCAATATTCTCACTTATCTACACAAATCACAGCACCACACACACTTAGACAGTAAACATGCAAAAACGCCCCAAACAGCAACTTTTCTATACCGCGGCGACCCATTCCTACCGAATACCCCATTACTTAATCGACCGCTCCGCCATTTACCGGGTAATTCTTCTATCTATGCTGAGTTTACTTTGATTGGAGAAATTTCAAAAAAACTTTTGTCGAAATTTTTTGGCGGATTTTTTCAAAAAAGTTTTGTGGAATTTTTTTGTGAAGTTTTGTGAGGAAACTTTTGTTGAAATTTTTGGGTGAAATTTTTATGTGGAAAATTTTATAGTGTTTTTTTCAGTTTTGTGCGCGAAACTTGAACTGAGCTACATTAAATATAAATATTGATAGTGAATGTATATGTTCTTGTAATTGACATTATTTTGAGAAAAATATAAAAACTGAGCAAATTGGTCGAAAATATTATTGGAGCAAAGGAATGAAGAAGCGTAAATATTACTCTACTAAAAATAAAAGAAATAAAAAACGAAACAGGTTATTTTTGACGTATAAATTTCGTATTTATCCTACCGCTGAACAACAACAAAAAATGAATTTGTGGTTTTTTATTTTACGTCGAAATTTTAGATTGCTGGTTGATTGGTTACATTATTTATATCGTAAAAAGAAAAAGGATATTTATAGAACCTTTGATCAATTTGCAAAAAAATATCTTTTAGAGCATAATCCGCTGTGTGACCTTATACCGTCTGAAGTTATAGATTGGCAAGTTAAAGAATTTAGATCGCAAATTTCTAAGTATATTAAACCATCTTCGTGCATCTCATATAGGAAATATCGTAGTTTTGTTTTTCCTGCTATACGTTATTTAGACATTCATAAACGCAATAGTCGTTTTGTAGATATCAATTTCCCAATGCTTGGTAGAATAAAAACCAGATTTCATCGCCAGTTAAAATGTAAAACTATAGTAAATGTTAAATTCACTAAAATTTCAAAACATTGGTATATACATATACTTTGTTCTGTAAAGCCATCTCATAAAAATAATGCTGTTGGCAGTGTCGGCGTTGATATTGGTATTAAAAATTTAATAACTACTAGCGATGGTAAAGTGTTTAAACCTTTTGTTCCTGACATTCGTCTTTTAGTAAAAATTAAAAAATTGGAAAAACAGCTAATGCGTAAGTCACCTGGTAGTAGTAATTATATCAAACTTAAAGAAAAAATTATGAAATTACGTTGTAAAATATATAATGCTGAAGTTGATTATTATCATAAGATTACTGCGTCTTTAGTTAATAAAAATAAAAAAATATTATTAGAACATCTTAATATTGCTGAAATGGGCAATAGATCATCCGCAATTAGACAATTAATACAAAGAAGACGATGGCATCTTTTATTACACCATATTGAATATAAGTCTGTGCGCGATAATTGTCAACTTGTTTGGGTAGATCCAGCATATACTACGCAATTATGTTCAATGTGTGGCGCTAAAGTTTATAAACGCCTAAGTGATCGTATCCATATTTGCCCATTTTGTGGGTTAGAAATTGACCGTGATTTTAATGCGGCTATAAATATAAGACAACGGGGGATATTTGGAAATATATAATATAAGTAGGGTCGGGGCGACCCGAATTTACGCCTGTGGAGAGGGTGGATATTATTTATTACATCCTCGTGAAGCAGGAATCCCGCTATGGGTCTCTTGGGTGGGCAACCTACCAAGAGCCTCCCTCGTGGAGGAAGTCCACGTTTGAATTATAATAATCTACAATACATACCCTGATACGTATAATAAGTAAGAGGTAATAATGAGCATAACTGAAAAAATCGAAGAACTCATTAAGGAATTTGCCGAATGTTATTTTTATCCCGAGGAAGAGGTGGATGAATCTAAAATCGAAGAACTTATTATTGATTGGTTAACAATTGATGCCATATTTTTTACTGAAGTGGGTAAGTTGAGATACGCAAAACAATGTTGGAAGTTGATTGATTATATTTATTGTGAGGGCATTCCTGAGCGCATTTTGAATAAATATTTTAAAAAAATTGGGGCTGAAACATGGGAGCGCCGCTAAATCCTAGCGAAAAACGAAAAATCGCAGCAAAATATTACCGATTACTTCGGAATCACGATTGCCAGTTTAACTTCGGGCGGGCGGATTTTATCATAGCCTATCAAAAAACTAAGAACTGCCCCTTTTGTCGGCGTCGATTAAAAAACGACAAGTTTACCTTTCTCCGTGCCGTGGGAATTAATGGGGTCGTCGAGCTTGATAATATTAGTTTCGTTTGTCCGAGTTGTTTCTATAAGTTGCGGTGGGGTAAAAATTATAATAAAGTAATAGAGCGAATCCACAGAGCGTTGAATATTCTTCGATCAAAATACAATATATCGACGATTAAGTTTCAGGAATTGCTTGATTTATGGCTGAGAGGGGAATGCGATAAGTGTGGTTGTAAGTTCCGCTATCTTCTTTCTTCGCGCTATTTTATTGTTAGTAATAATAAAGTAGAAATTATCTGTGAAAATTGCGCAAAACTTGCCAAGATTTCTTAAAAATCGCGCCGTTTGGTCGAAAGCACTAATGAAGCCGCTGCATGGGGCACGGCTGATTTAAAACGGAGGGAATTCGTGATTGGTGCTTTTTGGATCAACGATTTAATTAAAAAGCTCGAAAAAACGCTTTGTCCATTTTGTCGGAAGTTCTGCCGCGAGGTTAGGTGGGATGCTCAGCATTTCAATTGGGTGTTGACTTTTGAGTGTGGCACCATGCTTGTACGAACTGGAGACAAACGTCCGCGCGTAAAAGTCGTAGCAAAAAAGTGCAACAGGAAACAGCGCGAGGGGGAGTAGTTGCGCGTTCGTCCAGATATTGCCATCAAAGCATTCATCTGGGAAACGCTGGGCATTTTACTTCTGATTGCAGTTGGACTGCTTTTCTTTGGCAATTTGAAACTTATCACGACTTTGACATTAGTGTTTTATGGGATTAGAGTGGTTATGTTATATTTTTATGAGTTTTTTTGGGTAAAAGTGGGGCATGCGATGGTCAAGACGTTGTTGAATAGATTGTCTCGTATTAAGCAATTCCTAAAAAGGAATCCAAAGTCTGAATTGATGCGTCGGTTGAAAACGAATAATATTACGATCTTCAATGAAGAAAGAGTGCTCGAATATATCGATAGGGCGGGGGAACGTTTTTTGTTTTTATTACGAGAGATTGTTCATAGCTTGTTAGACAATGGTATTCCGGTGCGCATCACTATTGGACATAATTATTATTGTGTTCCAGCCGTGGTGGTTATTGGTGTAACTAGAAATGCAAATGAGGTTAAGTTGATTAATAGACAAAAGTATAAAGCAGAGAAATTGATGCGGCAAGTAAACGGGCTGATTCTCGTTGAGTGGGCATACAGATAATGGTTATTGTTGGTCAGCAAGATACAATCAGCGGATACGATTTATTATTAACTGGCGATAAGTGGATTAAATTTACTCGTCTTGATAATACTTTTCTATTGTCAATATTAAAAAATGCTAAGGCGACTGCCTCGGCTTTGATTTTTCATAACATAGAAGACATTGCTTTTGTAGATGAAATTTTCCGTCTTGCTGGTTGGCGTAAAAAAGATAAATTATTTTGGTGTACAGATTTTACCTATAATCAGCCGCGCATGCGTTATCAGCAAAAAGTTTATGTGATCAGTTGGTATACACGCGGACGAGTTTGGACGTTTACTCCACTTAAGCCCCCGTTGCCGTTTTTACGGTTTAAACCTTTTCCAGGGTTTAGGCGTAATATTCCCCATGAACAAAGTTTGGATCTTTTGCGGATCCTTATTAAAAATCATAGTAATTTGGACGAACTTGTTTTTGATCCGTTTGCAGATAAGTGTATAGTAGAATTAGCCGCTCATGCAGAAGGAAGAAAGTCGATTTGTTGCGTTGAAACCTCTCGACAAAAAATAAAAGTAGAGGAGTCACTGAGGCGATGGTGTTAAGAAAAGCTTTTATCACTGGCGTTACCGGACAGGACGGTACGATTTTAAGCAATTATCTTCTTTATAAGGGGTATGACGTATATGGAATGTGTCGTCATCATGCCACTCCGCAGGTTTGGCGGCTTGAATATACCGGAACATTATGGCATCCTAAATTTCATCTTGTGTCGGGTGATTTGACCGATTATTCCTCGCTTGTTAAATTGATGAACGAAATACGCCCCCACGAGGTTTATCATCTTGGTGCGATGTCGTTTGTTGGTGAAAGTTTCAATACTCCAATAGCTACTTGTGATATAAATGCAATGGGGACATTAAGATTATTGGAGGCGGTACGTTTGTGCTGTCCAGATGCTAAAGTTTATATTGCTTGCACTAGTGAAATGTTCGGTTATGAAAATTATGATGGTGTTATGAACGAAGAAACTGCGTTTCATCCACGGTCGCCATATGGTGTTTCTAAGGTTTTTGCTTATTATATTGGTGTGAATTATCGTGAAGCTTATAATATGTTTGTATGTAATGGCATTTTATTTAATCACGAAAGTATTTTACGTGGAGATGAATTTGTTACTCAAAAGATTTGTCAAGCTGCTGCTAATTGTGAAAAAGTTCATCTGGGAAATGTTCATGCTTGTCGCGATTGGGGATGCGCGATTGATTATTGTATAGGAATGTATAGAATGCTTCAGCAGGATAAGCCGGATGATTATGTTTTAGCTACCGGCAAAACTCATTCAGTATTGGAATTATGCGAGATAGCTTATCGGTCTGTGGGGTTGGACTATCGCAAATTTTTGGTTATAGATGAGAAATTCAAACGTCCATCTGATGTTAATAGACTATGTGGTGATGCATCTAAAGCGCACAAGTTATTAAAATGGCGTCCGACGGTTACTTTTGAGCAACTTATTAAGGAGATGGTGCAAGCTTGGAATGGACCGAAACTGTGGGCACCACGATATAGCGAGCGTGAAGAATTGATGGACGATGCTGATAATTAATCTTAATGATTATGTATTAACTAGCGCTGGCTATTCTGATTTAGGTAGCCTTAATAGCTGGAATTACATTTTATCAAGCAACGCAGAGGAGTGTGACATCACGTATAAAGAAGATGTCGTAGACAAGTTTTTTGTTATTAAAACTGCTAATAATTTTGAATTTTGTGGGTTACCAGGACAAATATGGAAATTACATAGTGGGACTTCAAAGCCCACGGAATATTTAATACGTGGTGATAAGTTGGTTATTAGTAGCAATCCGTTTCCTTTCAATCGTTATGAACGCATTGATTCACCCCTTCTCAAATATTGCGGAAATGATTTTGCGTTTTTAAGTGCGTTGGCAACGGTTGGACAGGTTAAGCATGGTGCTTTTACATGGCGTGCTTATCGTGCAACTGAAGAGTATTTATCGTTGTTTCATAAATTGTATGAGGTTTTGAAGAGATACGAAATAGATTTTAGTTTATTTTTTTCTGCTACAGGCTTGCCGCGCATTGTGGTCAATGATAGTCGGGCAGTGCGTTTGTTTCATGATTTTAGTTTACAAGTACCACGTCAGTTCTTTCATTCACCACTAGATATTGTTTATCGTTATTTGGGGATTATTTTTTCTATCAATGTATCATTTGGACACGGGCATTCACATGTATGGCGACGCGTTCTTTTAAAACGTAATTTATCATTTTTACAGTCGTTAAGGATGTTGTTGTGTTGTTTAGGCATTTATAGTAGGATTGTGGCTAATAGATTTTTGGTTATTAATGCTGAATTTATACATAAAATGCGGTCTTTTGTTTTTATGTTTAAATCTGCCGAACGTAAATATTATAAACTTTACAAATCAATTCATCCGTCACGATTTCGAGATTATTTGCGGATCATAAGTGTACAATATGTTACGAAACCGAGTAGAAAATATGTGATTGATACTGAACAAGATTTAATAGTTAATGGGGTAATTGTTAGCGGAGGGGCAAGTGGTAGATAAACGTCCGGTTTTGACAGAACACGCTCTTTTTTTGCTAGAACAACGTTATTTGCGACGTAACGAAAAAGGAGAAATTATCGAAACACCACGTCAATTATTCGAGCGTGTTGCGCGATGTGTAGCATATCCGGAGAAGAAGTATGGTAAGAAAAATTATGAATATTGGTATAATAGGATTCTTAATTCTTTATTAGATTTAGATTTTGTTCCGGCGTCCCCATATCTGTTTAATGCGCGTGATCCTGAAAGGGAAAAAGTTGGCGGTTTGTTTTCATGTTTTGTGATTCCTTTGGAGGATTCTATTGAAAGCATTTATAAGTGTATGGGGGAGGCGGCAAAAATTTATCAGCATGCTGGTGGAGTTGGAATCGATCTGTCTCCATTACGTGAGAAAGGTGCCCCAGTAAAAACTGCTGGTGGTGTTTCGTCTGGACCATTGTCTTTCTTAGAAGTATTTAATAAGTCGTCTGAGGTAGTTGTACAGGGTGGAGTAAGGCGGGCTGCTTCGATTGCGTTTTTAGATGTTAGTCATCCTGATATTATTGATTTTATTAGTATAAAATCGCGTAATTTGCCAGAAATTAACAGATTGATGAAAATTATTTTAACAACTCAGGATAAGGTATTACGTAATTTTGCTAAACTCGAATTGAAAAAATTGCAACAGATTACGAGTTTTAATTTGTCCGTAAAATTAACTGATAAATTTATGAATGCCGTTGCGAACGATGAAGATTGGCATCTCATTTCACCCTCAACTAAAAAAGTGGTCAAAACTATTAAAGCCCGAAAATTATTTAGAATGATTTGTGAATATGCTTGGAGGAGTGGGGATCCAGGAGTAGTATTTATTGATACAGTAAACAAACATGATAAACTCTCCCAGCTGGGGAGAATTGAAGCAAGCAACCCCTGCCATTTTGGCAGTTCAAAATTGTTAACTCCGCGTGGTTTTGTCAAAATTAAGGATCTGGTCTGCCAAGATGGCAGATTGGTTAATGCTCAGGGTGATATTGTTCATGGTAAAGTATGGTATTCTGGCAAGAAGAAGGTAGTAAAGCTTGTTTTTAATGATGGTAATGAGATAATTTGCACGCCAGATCATAAGTATTTAACCGAAGATGGAGAGGTTGTTCAAGCTGCCGATTTGAAAGGCAAAAGAATAGCAAAATATCGCCCGTTACGAGGACACGATCCTTTGTTTGTGAAATTGGGGTATATCCAGGGTGACGGTATTTTGTCGCGATTAATGGTTGGTGATCATTTACGAATTTGTTTTGGGCAAAAGGATGGCGATGTTTTGTCTTATTTTGGATATGAAAGTAATGTAAGATATGTAACCACACGTGAATTTGATAATATTTTAGGATTATTGGGTTTTGATTTTCGTACTTTGCCATATAGAACTTTGCCATCGACTATTTTTGACTGGGATGAAAGGCGGATTCGTTCGTTTTTGTGTGGATTGTATAGTGCGAATGGGTCGATCTTAAACCCTAAGAAGTACCATCGTATTACGCTTAAAACAACCTGTCGTAAATTGGCTGAACAAGTACAGGAACTTTTGTTGCGGTTTAATATTAAATCTTATATCACAACAAACAAGAGTCAAAAAATTAAATTCAAGAATGGCACTTATCATTGTCGAGAATCTTATGATTTGAATATAGGAAATATGGATGGTATTTTCAAGTTTTATTATTTGATTGGTTTCATTCATGAATATAAAAACCAGCGGCTTGAGCAGTTGCTTGGTATAGTAAGCGACAGCTTGGTTGTTGAAGTAGTAGATTACGGCGAAGAAGATGTATATGATTTTACTGAACCATTGACACATTGGGGTATCGTAAGTGGTTTAATTACTTCAAATTGCAGTGAGATTTTTATGCATCCTTACGAATCCTGTAATCTCAACGCCATCAATCTTACCAAACATATTAAGAACGGTCAAATCGATTGGGAAAAACTTCGACAAACAGTTCAAGCGATAGTTCATGTTGCTGACAACGCCATTGATGTTAGTGCCTATCCCCTTAAAGAAATCGAGAAAATGACCAAATCTACACGTGGCATTGGTATTGGCGTGATGGGATTTGCTGATATATTAGTTGATTTAGGTATTCCTTATGATTCGGTTGAGGCACGTAACTTATTGTCTGAAATTTATAAAAGAATTAACGAATATGCCATCGAAGAATCTAAGAAGCTTGCCGAACAACGCGGTGTTTTTAAGCTGTATAAGGGATCTTATTGGGATAAAAAGGGAATTAAAGTCCGCAATGCTTTTTTCACTACGGCGCAACCTACTGGTAGCGTTGCGATTATTGCCGGTGTTTCACATAGCATTGAACCTTACTATAATGTTTATTATCAACGTCGTACAGCCGATGGTGATGTTTTAACTGTCTTAAATGAACGTTTTGAGTGCAAGCTAAGAGAACGGGGAATTGATGTTGATAAGGTTATCGAAGAATTAAAACAGAAAGGCACTATTCAAAAGATTGATTGGTTGCCCAAAGATATTAAAGAACTTTTCAAATGTGCTCATGATATACATTATACAGATCATTTGGCGATGCAAGCCGCCGCACAAAAATATGTCGATTCTGGGATTTCAAAAACGATTAATTGTCCAGCTGATATTAGTGTAAAAGATGTAGAAGATATTTATTTTCTTGCATGGAAGTGGGGTTGCAAAGGGGTAACTATTTTCCGTGAAGGTTGCAAAGAGGGTGTTTTGAGCCTGAAAAGCAGCGATGAAAAATATCATGATGAATTACGCGAATTTCTTATTCAAAAGTTTTGCCGTGAAGGATTAACCGCTAAAGAGATTTCTGAGCTATTAGGCGTTTCGGAACAGATGGTGTTTAGTAAATTAAAACGTTACGGGATTAAGAAAAGCGAATTCGACACAGCTAAAAACTACAGCAAAGTTAAATTAACGTCTATTTTGCGCGAAATTATTATTGCTAATTTAATGGTAGGACATTCAAAGATTACTGTTATTAATAACCAAGGATCCTATCGACAAGTTATTGATCATTTAGATTATGCCACTAGTGTTCGTGCGAAGTTTATAGCTAATGGAATTAGTTGTACTAATATTATGAGCATTGCGACCGATAAAGTTTATTATTACTTTGATACGGCATTTCTGAAAGATATTTGTGCTTTACCAGTTAAGGATAATGTTTTACAACTAAGCAGAAAGGATTTACATGAATTATTAACGCCACATTTTGTGCGTCATCTTTTTTTAGTCGGAGCTCAACGAACAGGGCATGGGGGTATCAAGTTTATTACTAATAGTAGAAATGGTAAAATATTAAAATCTTTTATGTGGATGTTGGCTAATAAGGTAGGTTTTGAGGTTAAAATTAAAGAAAATGAAGTTTATATTCCTAAGTCGGCAGTTGGTGATTTTTACGCTTTTATTGAGTCTAGCCCGTTTACAATGAGTGATGTAGAAGAAGAGGCGATTTGTCCAGAATGTGGTGATAGATTAAAGACCGTAGAAGGTTGTTTGCGTTGCCTGAACTGTGGTTGGGGAAGATGTAGTATCTAACCGTATAAATAATTGGCGATTATACCCTATGGAGGCGAAATGAACCAATCAACACCAAGCCGGTTTGATCGGGAAATCGTTCAGCGCTATCAAGATGTTGTTGTTCACAATGTAGAAGAGGCTTTCGATAATAATGATGGTCGCATTTTGAAGATGAAGAACGGAAAAACTTTTCGCGTTAAGAAAAATTGTTCAAAATGTTTTGGTTTTGGGTATCGGGGACTGCTTGAGGTCACGCTGTCTGATGGAACTAAGTTCACTACACTGGACATGTGCTCATGTCTCCGGGAGATTGAAAATGGACGATAAGAAGCATTGTGAAATCTGTGGAAAGTTAAAGTGCCATTGTATTGACAGTATTGTAAAAGCTGGCACCCTCCCACCGAAAGTAAAATTTATTGGTCCAGAAATTGTCCCTAGCGGAGTCGCACAGGAATGTTTGAAGAAACCGAACGAAGAATAATAGAGAAATATAATAACGGATTACCTATTGACTATTCTGATGTAGCTGAAATTGTTGAATATTTAATAAATATTAAGCTCAATAAGGCAAATTTTGTTATTCCGGGGTATGATCTTGATGACGTAGCCCAAGAATTGCGTCTTAAATGTTGGAATGTTATTAAACATTTTCGACCAGGCGTTTACACTGCTTATAATTTTTTGGGTCGTTGTATTGACAATCATATTCGCGATATTATGCGACGTTATACGGTGCGGCGCAGCAATACTTGTTTTTATTGCTTATATTATGACAAAGATGAATGTCGTCTTTATAAAGATCCAACTCAATGTCCGCGTTATCGTCGTTATATAGAAATGAAAAAACGTAAGGAAAATGTTTCATTTATGAAAATCGGGTTAGATGAACTTGCCGATCAAATTAGTACAAGCGACGTTGCTGTTCGGTATGAAGATAAAATAGTGGCAATTAGAAATTATTTGTCGCCGGACGGTGCATATTTGTTTGAGTGTTATTTGGCGGGTTCTGGTCTGTCTAATAAAGATTATGAGCGGTTATATGAGGAGGTTAGGTATGTTGTCGAACGGTACATCGAGTAATCGGTATGTCTTTCGCTGTGCTAATTGTAAGAGTTTAATTGAGAATTATAACAATCTGAAAATTGTTTTTACTGCTGAAGCGGGGACGTTTCTTACAAACAATAATGCCGATTTGAAATTTAATGCTGTATTAGCTTGTCCTTATTGTAGTAGCACAAAATTTGATTTGTTTGTCAGTGAAGTTGGAGTAGATAATAATTCGGTTTCTTCCCTTAAGAGTGACACAATCGACGTTGCTGATCTTGGTGATGAGTCACCTGTCGAATCTAAAGAAGACGAAGCGATTATTATTAATGTACCAAAAAAGAAACCAAAGAAAAATAAACCGGTTAACAAGAAGAACTCTTCGCCTAAACCAAAACCATCTCCAAAATCTACTATTGTTAAATGCAGCGGCTGTGGTAAGAAAGTGGTTTTAGAGGGGACCGTAGATGGTAGTTTTGGAACCAAATGCCCCGAATGTCTAAGTAAGTTGGTCGAACGTCGGCGCGGCGGATAATGGGAGCTAAAAAATATAATCTAACACCCGAAGCTGAAAAGTTTATTAAGCAAAACTATAATAAGATGAGCGATGCTGAGATCGCCGCTTATCTTAATGTGCCAGTTCATGTTGTTGGACGTTGGCGCAAAAAACTTAAATTGATTAAAGTGCCAGGTTATGATGTTGAACTGAATGTAGACAAAATAAATAAACAGGCTCGCCTATTAAACCCGCTCGAACGCCGTAAGTATTATTTGAAACAGTTGCGTTCGCGCCCGCGCTATCAGTTGGTCAAGAAAATGTTATCTCCTGAAGAGTTACGTTTTTATGAGGAGAAGTACGTAGAATATTTTTCCTCGCCCGATATTGAGACAATAACTATTCATGAAGAAGACGATATTCATGAATTGACGATGGCGCAGATTGCTTTGATGCGCCTTCAGAAAGAGGAATACGAAGCCAGAAAACGTGGCGATCCGTTTATTGATTATTCGCGAGCAATTAAAGATAAAAACGAAACAATTCTCAAGATTAAGAAAAGCCTTGATTTAGAACGTGCTCAGCGACTTCAAAGACAAGCCGATAGCAGCACTAATTTTACTAACTTAATTAAAGAATTAAATGATATGGGCATCCGCAAAATGGCGGGCGAAGAAGCCACAATGTTGAAGTTCAGAATGGAAGAAGCGGTCAACGACCTTATTGATGATGGTTTAATGTTCGGCGTTGAGAAGATCGATTTAGGAAAGAATTTCAAGTTAGGTAAATTGCCAGAAAGCTACGTTAAGCAGAAGAATGCGTCAAAACAAAAAACCAAAGAAGAAATCGAAGAAATCAAGTCGAACAGCACGGATGATTTCGCTTAGACTTCCCTATATCATCCGTGATTCTCGTGAACGTGATGGTTATAATTTTCGCAAAACCGTTAGTTGTGCCGGAATGAAAGTTAAAAAACTTGATTATGGCGACTATACGCTTGAAGGACTTGAGGATTATGTTATTATTGAACGCAAAAATTCCATTGATGAACTTTGCAGTTGTTTAGGGAAACAGCGTGACCGCTTTATGCGTGAACTTGATAGGATGGACCATGTGAAGTATAAATTTATTATTGTAGAAGGTTACTGGTCGGATATTTATAAACGTCATCGTTTTACCCGTATGCATCCGAATGCAATTTTAGGTAATTTGTTTAGCATTATGATGCGACGCGGCATTCATATTATATTTGGTGGTACAAAAAAGCGCGCACAGCAATTTGTGCGGTGGATTTTGAGAAAAGCATATAAATATTGGCTCGAAGATCAAAATGGCAATAATCAAGCCTGATTATTGGTACCCCAATCCTATTGATCCTTCTTTATTGATCAATCCGCTTGAGGATTGTGAATGGATTCCCGAAATTGATAATCCATTAGCTGAAGTTGCGTTATTATCATTTTATTCACTTCCATGGGCTTGTAAATATATTCTTAATACTGAGGTTGCCCCTTTTCAATCGGCATTTTTGTATATGTTATGGAATAAAAAATATCCGATTTTGTTAGCTTCACGTGGTGCAAGTAAGACTTTTACATTAGCTGTTTACGCTATTTTACGAGCTTTATTTGATCAAGGAAGTAAAGTTATTATTGTTTCAGCCTCTTTTCGACAGGCAAAACGTGTTTTTGAAGAGATAAAGGCAATTTATAAACGGGCTCCCTTATTACGTCAATGTACGAAAAGTGTACCAAAACAAAGCATTGATCATTGTATTTATGAAGTAGGCGATAGCGTTATTAAAGCGCTCCCCCTAGGAAACGGTGAAAAGATTCGTGGTGAACGTGCCTCGCATGTATTAATTGACGAGGTTGACTCGGTTGATCCAGAAGTATTCCATGTGGTAATTCGCGGTTTTGCAGCTACGCAGTTACGCCCAATCGACAAAATTAAAGAAGCTGCTCAAAAAAAAGAAAGAAAACGCCGCCCCAATGAGGGAAACCAAATTGTAATTGCGGGAACGGCTGGGTTTACTGGTGATAATTTTCATAAAATGTATACTCAATATTTAAAAATTATTGATAATCGTATTTGTGGTCCGGCTTATAAATATGCCGATATTTTAGGTGAAGATTATGGCGACATGCACATAGATTGGCGTGATTATGGTATTATTGAGCTTCCATGGTATAAAGTGCCAGAAGGTATGCTTGATCGAGATTTAATTTCCCATGCTCGTATGACAATGAGTGAAATGTTGTTTAATATGGAGTATTGTTGTAAATTTGCTGATACTTCGCGAGGTTTTTTCAAATATGAATCAATTGAGGGTGCTACTTTAAGAGGTTCGGAGGCTTTTAGTGTCCAGGCAAAGGGATCGCCTAAATCTCAGTATGTTATGGGTGTTGATCCTGCGCGAACAAGCGATGCTTTTGCCATTGTGATTTTAGAGGTGGCGGATAGGTTGAAAGTACGCTATTGTTATACTGCTATTAACGAAAAATTCTCTTATAATGTTGACAAGATTTTGGAGTTGATGGATAAGTTTAATATCGTTCGTATTGGCATTGATGCCGGTGGTGGTGGTTTAACGGTTGAGGAAATGCTTCAGTCTGTAAAAGACCGATTGCCACTTTATCGTATTGATGATCGCGATCCAAGTAAAGAAGGGTTATATATTCTTGATATGATTAATTTTACACCTAATTGGATTGAAGAAGCTAACTTTTTGCTGCAAAAGAATATAGAAGATCGTCGATTGGTATTTCCTCTTTTAACAGATGAGACTTATAAACATGATAACATTGAGGAATTAGAGCACATTTATGAAGAAATTCGTGAGTGCAAAAAGGAATTATTACAGATAACCGTTACGCAGACTAAAAGTGGATTGCGCCATTTTGACATTGCGCCTAGTATGGAGGCTAAAAAACGCGGCGTTAAACCGCGAAAAGATAGATATAGCGCTCTGTTAATAGCTAATTGGGTAGCATGTCATTTAGATGATAATAGACAAGAAGAAGAAAAGTTAAAAGCCTGGCGTGATTGCATAGGTGGCTGGGCAGAAGAGTTCCTATAGGGGGCTGAGAATGGCGGAACAGAATAAGAACGACAATTTTGACAAAACCGTTGCTAATTGGCATTCAATGGCAAAATTTTTAGGAGATGATTTTCTATTGTCTCGTTCAGAGGGTGGTTTTAGTATTGCTCGTCGTTTGAGCGGTAATAGTTTTCAAGAGAGTATTTTTTCGCGTAGCCACGATGATATTAAAACAAAAATTAAACGCTGCCGCGATGCTTATGAAAATGTTGGAATCATAGGTAATGTTATTGATATTATGACTGATTTTGCGCTTGAAGGATTTACTATTACTCATGAAAGCGAATCTGCTGAGAGACTATTTAAGCGTTGGATGGAGAAGGTTCGCCTTTATGACGTAGTAGAAGAGATTTTGCGCGGTATTTATCGTGATGGAAATGTGCCTATTTTGACTTATTTTGCAGACATTGACAGTGATGAACTAAAACGTCTTCGTAAAGTATTTGGCGGCATGTTTTTTGAAGACGATGATGAAAGTTTTGGTGTTCCATATCGTTTTATTGTTTTGGATGTTTTACGGTTGAATATTGAGCGAGCTAATATTTTTGGCGATAGGACTTATAGTTACCAATTAGATGTTGAAGATGTTAAGTCAACACTTAACAGCAAGGATCCGCGCACAAAACAATTATTACAAAACTTAAAAAGTCGGATGACTCGCCAGGAGTGGGAAAATTTTGTTAAGCGTGGTTTATACCCACTAAACGCTCGCAATTTAAGTATTATTTATTATAAGAAAGATTCTTATGCTGATTGGGCAACCCCAATGTTATGGCGGGTAATGGACGATCTTAAATTTAAGCAGACGCTTCGCAATATGGATATTTCTATTGCGGAATCGATTCAAAATGCGGTTCAGATTTTTAAAATCGGTGATACGAGGGCTGGACTTGTCCCTACTAAAGAGCGTTTTGAGAAATTAACCCAAATGCTTATGAACCCCAGTAAATCTAAGACAATCGTATGGGACGACCTAATCAGTATTGAAAGCGATTATCCTGATACTGGAAAAATTCTCGGCGACGCTAAATACCAGCAGGTTAATGCCGATATTTTGGCTGGACTTGGTATTTCTGAGGTATTAATTGGCGGACCCGGTGGCAATTATGCAAATTCTTTCCTTAGTTGTAGAACTTTATTAGAACGCTTGGAAACTGGACGACGTAAAGTATTAGAATGGCTTAATAAGCAATTGTGGTATTTGGCGAAGGCTTCTGGATTGCGCAAAATGCCAGTAGTTAAGTTTACTCATATGAGTCTGCGCGATGAACGGGCAGAGAAGCAACTATTACTTGAGCTGGTTGACCGTAACGTAATTTCTTACCGGACGTTGCTCGAACGGTTCGGCGAAGATCTGGATGTTGAGATTAAGCGCATGAAGCGCGAAGATAAGATTCGTGAGAAGCTTGATACTCGTTATTCTCATACCCTTAAAAAGGTCGGCAAATTCGGTCCAGTTGCTCGCGATGTGGATACGTTGGATTATTATTTCAAAGACTATGAGGACCCCGATATTAAACTTGCCGAGGAGCCCGAAGAGGAAAATTTACCCTCCATGCAAGGTCCGCAAGGCGAAAAGGGCGGTCGTCCAAAGAAGGTTAGTGAGGAACCCGAACAGCAAAAGGTCGAGCGTGAGGCTAAACCCAAGGGAATGGGCAAAGTCAAAGAGGTTTATAAGGTTTATTCCCAGATTAAAAATAAAGAATTAAACAGAATTGCCAAAGCGCGCGGATGTGATATTAATAATTTAACCGAAAAAGATCGCGAGCTCGCTTCTGACGTTGCTATGCGCGTAATGGCTCGTTATACCTCTCTGGAAGAGGTTGATTTGGATGAGGTTGATGCGGTCATTTATTATAAAACTCAAGCGCCAGCAATTTTGGATCGGTGCGTTCGGAAGGTTTATAAACAGCTTGTTGATCGATTTAAGCAGCGTTATAAGCGGGATCCTAACGAGAAAGAAAAAGATAAATTAAGGTCGAGCGCATGGGCAATTTGTGTTTCTACCCTCAAAAAAGCTGGCAAAATATAAACAAAAAATAAATGAAACCGTATTAACTATTGACGGAATAGCTCAATAATTAAATAATAGCCATGGAACAACTACTCAAAATTGTTGAAACACAAGGACTTGGCGTTGCTTTGGCGTGTGCAATGGGTGTAGTTTGCTGGGTTTTACTTAAATATATAATTAATTCTCACAAAGAAGACCGTGAAGCATGGCAAAAATTAATGGAGGAACAGCGTTCAATAATTACAAACCATTTATCACATTTAACTTCTAGTAGTAATGAGCTTGCTAAAGCAATGGAAAAACATGATTTAAATTCAATTAATAATAGCCAACGGATTATTGAGGCTATTGACAATCAAACAGATGTAATTCGGATGATGTTAGAAAAAGTAGGAGGTAACAATGCTGGATAAGATTCGTGAACAATTAGATAAGGTTGAAGCTAAACTGCGCGAACTAAAGGAGGAAAAGACCGAGGCTAAGCGGTGGACTCGGAAATACATCAACGATCTTCCGGATGCTGCTTTTGCGTACATTGAACCAGGCGGCAAGAAAGATGAGGAAGGAAAGACGGTACCTCGTCGGTTGCGCCATCTCCCCCATCACAATCATAAGGTAAAGAATCCTAATGAGAATAGCACTGTTGATATTCCCCATTTGCGGAATGCTCTTGCTCGGGTAGTTCAAAAGAAGACGCGGCTTTCTCCTAAAGCACGTGCTAAGGCTAAGGCTCATCTTGTAAGGCATGCCCGTGCCCTTCTTCCGAATTCTAAATTTGTTAAAGAGAAGACGAAGGCGGCGTTACTCGATATTAGGAAGACTGGTACGGTCGAAACGGTCGAGTTAATTGCCGGGGCTGATGGCGCTGAATACCTCATGAGCTTTGAGGTTTACCGTGATGCTCAAGGCGCTTTGCGAGGCGTTGTTTTCCACCAGGATGCATTCAATGTTGAATCTCTCCGAGATCTTGTAGAGTATCTGGGCGTACTGCTCCGCGAGTAAAATGTACAAAACACGATTTTTAGCTAAAGCAAGTGTAATTACTGAACCAAAAACGCTCGATGACTCTATTTACGTCGAAGAACAACCAGATCTGCTTGTAATCGATTCCGTTTTGGTTTCTGTTGGCATTAATGCTAATGACGATGTTTTCCTACGTGATGAGCTTTTAGCTGCTTATAAAACCGCTCGCCATAAGCCACTTAATATTGAACATCAAGAAGAAAAAATTGTTGGACATATGATTGATGCCTATTTGGCAACTAAATCCGGGGAACGGATAGATGATAATATAGTACTTCAAAATCCGGGTCAGGTTCCAGCGGAATTTGATGTAATTAACCGGGCTGTAATGTATGCCTATATTTTTCCGGGAAAAGCGCGTGAGATAAGGCAAAAAGCAGCCACAGGTGAATTGTTTGTTTCGGTTGAAGCTTATTTCACTGATTATGATTACTTGGTTGGAGATAAGATTGTTAGGCGTAATGAGGTAACGGCGAGGGTGCTTGACCCGGTTTTGAAGGTTAATGGCGGTAGCGGTGAGTTAGACGGACAGCGCGTAGGCAGGGTTTTAAGGAATATTATTATTGGAGGTATCGGTTTGGTTCGTCATCCTGCCAATAAAGATAGTGTAATTAAATCTGTTTCCGAAGAGGTCGCTGCGCTTGAACAAGAAGTGGTTAATTTGGATGATTACGTAATTGATACTGTTAAGTTTGGTAACGAGGAGGTGATTATGGAGGATAAAAAATTAGAAAATATCGCTCAGACGGTTGCTTCTGAAGATAAAAAGGAGCCCGAAGTTGAGGAAAAACTTGAAGAAAAAGTGGAAGAAAAACTTGAGGAAAAACCCGAGGAAAAGCTTGAAAAAGAAGAAGAGCAGCCAGAAGAACAGCTTGAACAACCAGAGGAACCGGCTGAAGAGCCTGCCGAGGAAGAGCAACTTGAAGAAGAGCCAAAAGAAGAGGAACAGCCGGAAGAGCAATCCGAGGAACCTGAAAAGGCTGAAGAGTCTGAACTCGAATTTCTGCGTCAAGAAGTAGCTGAGAAAGAAGCACTTATTAAAGAGTATGAAAAGGCTTTGGCTGCCATTTCTGAGCGGCTCGATAATATTAACAAAGAACTGGATCAGATTAAGCTTGAGAAATTGCGTGAGGAACGGGCTCGAATTCTTGCGACTGAGTTTGCTTTAAGTGGCGATGCTTTGGATAAACTCGTTGAGCGCTGCATTAATATGTCTGACGAGGAATTTGTTGCTTATGTCGAAGATTTGGCGAAAGTTAAAGAATCAGTTTCTCAGACCGTTAATGCTTCCGAAGAGGATGTTGCTGAAGAGGACACTTCGGAAGAGACTGAGGATGTCGAAGAGGAAGTTGCTGACGAAATCGACGAAACTATTGACGACGTTTTGGACAGCGCTGCAAAAGAAGAAGATCCGATTGATTTTACGACCGACGAGGATGAAAGTTTGGTAGATAAGTATGGGAAAATCCTGAAAGATATTGGTTTGATTAATGAAGGAGGTGAATAATGGCGTTAAAAGGCGAACGGCAGATTATCGCGGAAGTTGCGACTTTCCGCATGAATGAGACTGCAGAACGTGGTTATTTCGTAATGCTCGATCCTTCCAACGAGGGTTTTGTCAAGAAAGTTGACACCACGGTTAATGCTAACACACAGGTGCTTGGTTGTCTCCTGAATGACGTAGTGACGGATGAAAGTGATTCTCGTCCCGCCAATTACCAGAAGGCTTTCGAGGTCTGGGCTGGCGGAGCGGTTCCTGTTCTCCAGATTGGGCGGATCTACACCAATGTTGTTCACCCGTCTCTGTCTATCAACCCCGGTGACCCGGCTTACGTGAATCAGAGTGGCGTTCTTGTTCCGTCTGGTTCTCTGGATGGTTATACCTATCCGCTGGTTGGTCGGTTCGAGACCGGGAAAGATAGCGATGGATACGTGAAGGTTTGGATTAATTGCTAATAAGAGAGGAGGAATACAATGCGTGCGTTAGGTAAAAAGGTTTTTACTGAAGAGGAACGTGAGCTGCTTCGGAAAGCGGCTTCCAACGATCTGGAAGAACGGAAAAAGTACCAGCGCGCCCTTGCCCAGGTACTCGATGGTGCCTTCAGGGGTGCGGTTCTGGAAGATGATACGCTGAATGGTGTTTTCCAGCGCGTGGTTCTGGAGCCTGGAGTTGATCCGCGGTTTCCGCTTCATTTCCTTAGCCCCGGTGAAGAGGAAGATTATGTCGCCTTCGTGATTGCCAAGGAGGGTGCACCGCCTCAAAGGCTAATTGAGGGCGATGAGGTTTATGTTCCCACCTATACCATCAGCAATTCAATTGATATTGCCCGAAAATATGTCCGCGATGCTCGGTGGGACGTTGTTGCTGATGCTATGGACGTTCTAAAGTATGGCTTTACCCGGAAGCTTAATGATGATGGTTGGCATACTATTATTTCTGCCGCGGTTGAGAATGGACGGGTTGTTGACAGCTCGGCTGCCGCTGGTACCTTTACCAAGAAGCTGCTCACCGGCATGATGACTGCTATTAAGCGGTTTCCGGGTGGGCGGCGCAGCAAGCTGACTGATCTTTTCCTCTCGCCCGAGGCTCTTGCTGATATTCGGAACTGGTCGCAGGCTGAAGTCGATGATATTACTCGGCATGAGATTTTCCGTGGTGAGGGGCTTGCCGGTCTGCCCACTATTTTCGGTGTTCGGCTGCATGAGCTTCAGGAGCTTGGTGAGGGTCAGCGGTTCCAGACTTATATTGAATCAACCGACGGTCCAAACAAGGCATCCTGGTTCGTAGCTGGCGGCGATACGGACAAGGAATTTTGCATTGGTCTTGATGCCAGTGATTGGGCGCTTCGGACTCGGAAGTTTGTTGTCCGTGAAGATCTCCAGCTTTACGAAGACGACACGCTTCTCCGCTCGAATCGGGTCGGTTGGTTCGGCTTTATGGAGATTGGTTTTGCGGTTCTTGACAATCGGTTCCTAGTCATTGGTACCTTCTAATAATTAAATAATATAATTTGCAATCAATAGCGGGGTTTTATGCCCCGCTTTTTTTATTTTACAAGAAAACGTATCTATTTATGGACGGTATTGTTGTATTTTGCGCGAGGAGAAAAAGCTATGTCTGCCGAATACATTTTCAGTTATGGACCGGAAGGGCGCACAATAAAAGTTAATGATAAAGGACAGCTATTAGTAAATGCCGACGCACAAGCGAGCGGCTTTGTTTTTTGTTGGGGTGAGACTGGTTATCCGCTTGCTGTAGACGGAACTGGGCGTCTATTAGTTAATGTTTCTGGGTTATCCGGAGTTGGTGGTGGCGTTACTGATCATGGACTTTTAACTGGGCTTACCGATGATGACCATCCACAATATATTTTAGTTGATGGTACTCGTGGTTTTACCGGAACTATTAGCGGTGTTATCCCACAACATATTTATGATTTAGCGACAAAAGGTTATGTTGATGCTCAAGTTTCTGGCGTTGATTTAAGTCTTTATTATCGTAAAGATGAAGATCTAATTCCATCCGGTTTATATGATATCGGCAGCTTGGACCATCGTTTTGCTGTTATTTATGCGCAATCTGGTAATTTCTTGTATGGTATTCAAGTAGGAAGCGGTACGTTACATATTAGCCCAGATGGAGAGTTGGCTGTTAATTTAAGCACTGTCGATATTGATACTTATGGTGAAATGCCGGTTGTTTCGGGCGGACAGTTACCCGAGTCTCCGGGCGATTGGTTGTGTTATTCTTGCGTTTACAATGGGAAAGTTTTTGTTGGTTCACGTGATTCTGATAATGTTTATAGTATTACTCCGAGCGGTTGGCAATTAGAGTGTTCACCTGGTTCTGGAACTAAGATTGGTGGTTTAACGGTTTGGCGTGGTAAGTTAGCCATTGCCTCAATTTCGCCTTGGAATTATACGTGGGTATTTCTCTATGATGGAAATAATTTGGAATATATTGGTCAACCATCAGGTACGGGAGGAGCTTGGGGGGCAACGTCTTTAGCCGAATATAATGGCGATTTAATTTGTTCGGTTGTTGGTGGGGCTTCGGCTGGATCCAAACAACCAATTTTTAAATATGATGGTAATAGCTGGGGAATTCTTTGTCGTGTTCATGCTCAAGGTGGTACCTGGGGTTGGAATTTCGGTTGTACCTCGCTTGGTAATACATTGTATGTTTGGGGTCCTAATGAGGATTATGTAAGTTGGTATGATGGTGTAAAAGAGGGTTATTTTTATGCTATTGGACATCATTGCACTTACGGAATTGTTTATAAAGGCAGAGCTTATGGTTGTGGAAATGGTTTATGGTTAATTGATCAAAAAGAGCGTGCTGTTAAAATAATTTCTGATTGTGCTGGGCAACAACCGTGTATTTATCAGGGTAAGTTGATTTATACTTTTAATGGTAATGAGGTTTGGGCATTTGATGGACGTTCGACGAAATTGATTTGCACATTACCAAGTGGTAAAAGTATTGTTACGCTTGCCCCTTATAAAGATCGTCTTTGTATTATTTGTGGCGATGGTAGTTATTTCTGGTATCGTGGGCAATTATCAGCAATCGGCGAAGATGATACGGCAACAGCTTCGATTGCGCGGAAATTAGATTATATTAAAAATATTCATACATTTATTGGTAGTGACGATGACTCAAGTCCGACATATACATCTAATAATTATGTTCAAACAGGTGATAATTTAGCTTCTGGTATTTCTAAGCTAGATGCTAAAATTGCTGAAGTAGAATTAGATATAAACGCCATTGATTCAAATACTTATAAAAAGGATGAGAATTTAATTCCTGCTGCTTCTTTGACTTATAATATTGGTAGTAGTGGGGCTAAATTTAATGATCTTTATGTTGATAATATATATGCTCAAGAACTTGATTTAGGACTTGAAAATAAATCATCTGCTGATGCTTTAATTTATGTTGATAGTTCAGTTGAGCAAGCCGCTTCATTTATTCGTCGGTCAGCTGGTTGTGTTGTAAATGTAAGTGGCGTCGATATCGATCTTTGCGGAACAAATAATAATTGGTATATCACTTCAGATGGTGTATTTTATGGCGTTTCGGGTGTTTTTGGTGGGCAGGCGACTAAGTATACTGAGGTAGTAACTAGTTGGACTCCATCTGGCTCATTATATTATGCTGATGTTCATCATAATTTCGGTGATCGGTTAGTAGTTGTCCAATGCTACGATCCAACTACATATAATAGTGTAGGAATTGATCATCATGTTCTATTAGATAAAAATACTGTGCGGGTTTTCGCCAGTAGTAGCGGGGCATTAGGGGTTATTGTTGTGAGGTAAAATAATGTGGTTGGCTGGATATTCTGAACGGATTGAGGTTGTTATACCGCCGACTCAGGTTAGTGGAACTTTAAGCCAATTTTCTGTTCCTTTGTATATTCGTAATAATGCTGGTCTTAATGATTATGATTTATCGTTTTTGTTTAATGAATTGGGAATTCATTATTCTGGCATTGTCGTTACTTTATCTGATGGTGTTACACAGGCGAATGTTGAGGTAGATTATTGGGATAATGCTGGTCAAAGTGGGTTACTATGGGTTACACATTCGTCGCTTTCATTGTCTGATTCAGCTAATACCGTACTTTATATTTATTATGATTCAAATATTATTAATTCTAATGTTAGTATGCATAACAGTAATGCATGGGATAGTAATTATGTGAGTATTTGGCATTTTAATGATGATAGTGGTAACTATATCGATACAAAAGGAAATAATAATCTATCATTTGTTGGTAGTCCGGTTAGGACATATGGTTCTCTGAGTAAAGCAGTTAGATTTATTGGTACGAACGCTGATTATTTACAATGTTCGTCTCCTAATAATTTGCCAACTGGCGGAAATGCGCGTACAATTGAGGCTAAATTTTACCCGGTAGCTTATACTTCACAATGGCAATGTATTTGTGGTTATGGAACACCGCAGGCTAATTCACAAACATCAGCGTTGGAATATGCAATTGATTCTACAAAAGGTTTTATTGTATTAGGCTGGACGGATGATTATCTTGATCCTATTGTGCGTTCTTTGAATCAATGGTATTATGTGGCATTTACATTGGAATCGAATACTGTTAAACTATATGTTAATGGTCAGTATGTTGGCAGTAAGTCTGTTTCTTGGAATACTGTATTAAATAGCAATGGTTTAACTGTTGGTGAATTACTTGACGACGATGGTTATCATGGAAAAACAGATGGATATCTTGAGGAATTGCGTATATCTAATGTGGCTCGTAGTCCTGAGTATTTTTATACTACCAATAATGCTCTTAATGATCAATTGTGTAATTATTCACTTGAACGACGCGGGGTTATTTTTGCTCGGCAAATAATCATTAGGAGGTAATAATGTATATACGTGGTTCATATGATTTTGAACGACGCCCACAGTATGATGAACATGGTCTGGCAACATTATCTGATGTTGTGAATATTGCTCCATTTTCGGTAAGCGGTGTTCGTGAAATAACTTTACCTGAAGGCGATTGGGAAATTAGCTTGTTTGACAATGAGATTATTGCTATTAGTGGTTGGCGTTATGTTTATTTAGTTAATATTGATAGCGGTGAAACCGAATATTTGGGTGATGCTGAAGAATATGGAATTAAAAGCATTGGATTACCCGGGGCTGGCGCAGCTGCTAGTGTCGAGGCTGGTAATAAGTTTAATGTTGCCTGTCGCTTTCGCGGTGATTTGTATGTCTTGTTTTATGGATCGGGTTGGGGAATTCCTAATGGTAATGGTGGTGTAGCTAAATATGTCTCTGGTAGCGGATGGACAAAAGCTTGCGAATTAGATATTTATAGTAAGCCCGAAATGCTTATTGCCACCGATGCAATGATTGGTGCAATTTGTCACGATGGCGGACGTTCAGATGCATATAGTCATGATGGTATAAATTGGTCATTTACCAACGCCGGTGGTGGAATTCGTCCATCGCGTCCGATTGATCCGGGTGATAATAAATTATATTTTGGTAGAAATAATGTTATCAGAGTTCTATTTCAGGATATTTTCCAGTATGGCGATACACTAGTTACAACTGCGCCAAGTGGTTTTGTAAATGCTACCGATCTTACCAGCTATTGGGCAGAAAACTGGCTGCATAATGGTGATTTCTATTATTGGAATAAATTACGTGATCCCGACAGTGGTATCGAACATTCTGTTATTACTGTTGTTAAATATAATGGACATGTAGAATCGAAGAAAACTAATCTTTCCTCTTTTGTTGTACATAAGATTGGTAGATCTATATATTATAAAAATTATAAGTTTAATGCTTATACTCACCAGTTTGAAGATGTTGGTTATATTTATCCATTTAGTGAATGGTTGGATGGTTACGCGCGGTCAAATGGAAAATATGTTGCTCGTGTTTTTAATGGTAATGTGATTAAAATTTGGTCGTTAGATAACTTTTTGGTGAAAGCTTATATTGAGGATGAATCATTAAGCAAGAATGCATTTTACTTTAGTACAATTAATGATAATTCGCGTGCGCCTGGCTTTGATGCTGGAACGTTGGTTGCAGAAATTGATTATGCTGGACAAATTAGCTGTTTAACGGAACATGCTAATGAGCTATTTGCTGGAGCAGATCAGTCAGGTGTTGTTTATCGTCTTGATTTATCTGGGAAGACCCTACCAACAAAGCGCGGGGTTGGCGATCCTGTTTTTGATGTTATTCGTTCGCCGTCAGCTGCTAGTGGTTCAGTTACATCTCTCGCATCAGTAAATAATTCGCTATATGCTTGTATTAGAAGTAGTGATGGGACAAAGGCTTATATCTGCCGTTATGATTTAGATTGGACAGATATTAGCGAACTGCCTCTCGGCGGAGATTATTTCGTTCGCATGCTCGATTGGAATGGTTATTGGTGTGGATTGGATAATAATGGTACATTATGGATTATTAATGAGAATTCGCCGAGTGGACAGTTAACAGTTGAAAAGGTTGCTGATAATTTTGCTACTTCTGATGTTGGTTTTAAGATTTGTGTAGACGGTAGTTATTTATATGGTTTGCGTGGTAGTATGCTAGTTTCTCGGTGGGATGGTTCGCGCGTTGAAACAATTACAATTAATGATACTTGGGTCTGGCCTCTTACGGTTTATAATGATACATTGTATTATCAGCATAGTGATTATATTTGGTGTTATGATTTGAATACTGGACACAAAACGCAGCTTTATTATGCATGGGGAACTTATCCATTACAAAACATGTTGATTGAGAATGAACGAGCTTTTGTGATGATGCATAAGATTAACACCTCTACTTGTGGTTTTTATACTTTCAATGTAAATACAATGTCTGATTTTTATACATATAATACTACACCGCCAGCAGATACAGCTAGTGATTATCGCAACACAATGATACTTAATAATAAGAATATTTATTTATGTTATCGTCATAACGATGGTTATTCTCGTATTTATGCCTGGTCTCTCGATGATCTTTTCTTAAGTCGTAGCGATCTTGCTTATCAGATTGGAAATGAAGCTCGGCGACGTGCTATTGTTAATGCGAGTAAGATTAGTCAGCTCCGGACCTACGTTGGTTTGACGGCATCTGGTGAAGTAAGTAGGCACTATACGCCAACTTATTTATCGCATAATTATTTGAATGATGGAATTGGTTTAGCTTCTGGGTTGTCGATATTAGATAGCGCTGTTTATTCCGTAGCTCAAAATGCAGCAAATGTTGTTGAGGCAACCCTTAATAGTTGGCAGCCATCTGGCTCGTTATATTATACTGATGTAACACACAATCTTGGACACAAATATGTAATGGTGCAGTTATATAATAGTGAAACTGATAAGAGTGTTAGTTTTGATTCTTTAGAAGCTATTGATGAAAACACATTACGTGTTTTTGTTTCTAGCAGTGGTTTTTATAAGGGGGTGTTTATAAGGTAAAAACCATGGTTCCGACTGATAAAATTATCGATTATATTTTAACTGACGTTGGTTCGGTTAATCTGACCAGGGACGATATTCGCAGCTTTGTTCATAAGGCAATTGTGAGACTTAATAGAAAATTAAACTTAACTGGCAGTAATAAACTTGTAGAAAATGATAATGATAATATTAATGTTGATGATGGCGAAGCTTTGTTAGATTTGATAATTTTGCAGGCAGAATGTTTAATAGCTAAGAAGTTGCGTTTTGAAGCTGTTAGTCGCGGTATTCGGATTCGTAGTGGGACTGACGAAGTTGACACTACAGCATCATTTGGTGGTTATGATGATAATGTTGAATCTGTTTGTGGCGAATTAGAAAAAGCCTTAGAGGATTACAAAAAAACTTTAGCAGAAAGCAATGTTTCGGATTATGGTGCATTAATTTGGTATGAAGATCAAAAAGAATATTGGAATGACGAAGATCCTGATAATAGTACACAGAATTTTCGCAGCGGTTTTGATGTAGATAGATATTAAAATGGCGCGAGATGATAGTATTCTCCCTGATCCTGGCAAATATTTAACCAATAATTTAAAAGAACTTTATGCAGACGCAATTTCTCAGCTCATCAGCGATCTTGGGCGCGAAGTAACGTTGCATTTGCCACCAATAGAAAGCGGTTGTCCAAATTGTAAATATCTGTCAGTTGGCGGAAGGGGGCTTTACAAATATAATAGCTCTAATCCATTTTCTGGTCCGCCGTATAATGTACCATTTGCCGATGGACAACGCTGTCCTGTTTGCCGTGGGACACATATAATCCATATTCCTCGCCAAAGCACCTGGCATGCGACTATTGTCAAGCGTCCAAGAGATTATGATTACGAATTTTATGGCGTTTCTCCTGAGAATGTAGTTTTGACTAAGTTTTTGGTTGAAGCATGGGACGATGTTAATAATTGCATTCGTGCGACGATAGATGGGCTTGATTACGAGCGTTTGAGCGAACCTGTAAAAATTGGACTAGGTAATAACCCGGAAGATTTGAAATTTATCAATGTATTTTGGAAGCGAGTAACGTAAAATGCAGCCAGTTTTTACTAAAGATGGCGACACGATTTTAGATAAGGCATTCAAAGATACTTTAACTAAAATTCTTGAAAGTTATAAACCAAAGCGGATTAAACGCACAGATGTTTTACAGCAGATTAACAGAATTCGGAGTATCGCTTCCAAATTCTTAATGGTTTATCGGAAATTACTTGAGCATTCGGCGATTATTCGCAATTTGCATATTCCTGCGCCTGGCAGTGCTAAAACTGGTTATTCGGCTGCGAATGTTTATAGTACGCCGCTTTTAGGCGCAATTGGTTTGCCTGACATTCATTTGGTTGATAATCTTATCAAAGCGATTACTATAAATTCTGGATTTGTACAGCTTACTTGGAATAAAACAAAACGCGGTTACCGCGGGTTATTGGTTTTTGATTTTAATAAGTTTGCTGAATCACAATTCGCAGTTTATCACGATGGACGGAAAAAAGTTTCTTGGGTTAGTTTGATAGAATATGGCTTTGATGTTTTTCATTATGTTTATGTTCGTCATGGATTGGCTTATAGTCGAAGTGGTTATGGTATTATGACTAAGAGTAAAACGAGCAATTTTATTTTTCCCCCCACTTATGTTTTCCGTATGAAATTTGAGGAGGCAAAGGGAATTCTCCCGCCTGCACAACGGCGTTGGTTAAGAGTTAAATTTATCGGATAAAATATGATTGGCATTGGATTTACATCAAATATTCGTTATAATCTGAAGCAATATTGTGAAAAATTATTTTTAGATAATGGCTTTTATACTAATGTAACTCGTAATATCGATTTCTATGACGAAACATCGTTGGCAAATCTTCGTAGGGTAGAAGGAATTTATTATGAATCTATAGCAAATGAATGGGTTTATGAGACGGACATAAGCGCCCCCTCGGGGTTCCCCTCTCCTATACTCCCCGTCAGCGGCGTATGGATCAATGGTTCATTCCATGCTAACAATTCGCATCCCTATTACCCTTCTCCCGACTACCTGAGGGGGCGTTATATTTTTAGAAATCCACCGCCTCAAGATGCTACAGTTGAGGCAGAATATAGTTATAAAGATGTTAAGGTTGATTTTGTTGATTCACATACTTTTAATATATTAATGAGTAGGTTTTTAACTAATGCGCCATATAGCAGTAGCGAGAGTATTATTTATCCATCTGGACTGGAACGCATTTTGCCGGTTGTTATTATTGAACCAACCACGAGAAACCATTTCCCGCGCCAGATTGGCGGTGGTAAGATTATTAAGGAATATATTTCGTTTTTCGTTTTTGCTGCTCGCGATTACGAGAGAGACGCGATTATAGACGTTATTTTTGGGCAAGCCAGGGAAGTTATTAAAGCAGTGGATTATAATTCAGTTCCTGAAATTATGACATTTGAGGGCGATTATTCCTCTACTTATAAAAATTACACCCAGTTACAGAGTGACCATTTTTGGACTAATATATATATCGATGAATTAGTTATCCGGGAGCGAGATTTATTAAATAATATTTATAGAGGTCGTATTGATGCTCAGTTGAGCGTATATTTGCGGGATTAAACAAAAACGTATTAACTTATGTGAAGCCTTATCTCACGCGCGAAGATAATATAGTTGGAGGTGATGAATGGCTAATAATCGAATTACATACGCGACCGCGCAGGTGTCCATTAAGGACACTAAAAAGCGCCCCACCACGGTCATTGAAAATTGGTATCCGCAACTTACGCTGGCGTCCGGTATTAGTGCTACCGACGGTGAAATTCGTTTTAACGAGGTAGTCAGTGGTGTTTGGCCGGTGCCTCATCAGTTCCGGGTTGGCGATGAGTATATTTATTTTACTACTTTTCTTGATCAGTACACAGTGGGCGGGCTAACTCGCGGTGATCGCGGGACTACGGCGGCGACGCATGCCAGTGGAGCGGCGGCTGATCTAAACGGTTGGTACGTTCCTATGGGCATGCAGACCTGCTCGATTAGTACCGCTTTCAATACCGAGGATATTTTCCAGATTGGTCAGCTCGGCTCATACGAAAACATTGAGACCCTTCCTAATATTGAAGTTACGATGGAGCGCGTACTTGACGGAACTATGCCACTTTGGCTGATGGTGGGCGATCCGCGCTATACTGATCTGAAAGGTAAAACTGCCGATTATAAAGTTGATGTTGCAGTTAATATCTATCCGGATACCCAAGATTCTGCTCGTGGAACGCCGGATTCTGTGGTGATTTGTAGTGGTCTTTATGTGAGCGCTGTTTCTTATAGCTTTTCTGCTACCGAGAACGCTCGTGAGTCTGTGACGCTCGTTGGTAATAACAAGCTGTGGGTAAGCGCAACTTCTTCAGTGGTACCGTCTGGTTATTTCCCGACTTCCGAGGCTTATGACGCTACTGTTGTTGGTTCGGGCGTTCAGCGGAGTGAGGACTTTGACCGGGCGAATTCAGTTCTTCCGACCGATATTAGCAGCGATGACCACATTCAGAGCATTGAGGTCAGCGTTGATATCGGGCGTGAAGAGATTTACGAGCTCGGTAGTCGTGATCCATACTACCGGGCGGTCAGTTTCCCACTTACTGTAACTACCACTTTCACGGTTATTACGTCTGAGGGCGATAAGGTTAATGCTCTTGCCAATCAGAGCAATTTGACCAACCAGCAGATTATTCTACGCACGCTGGGCGGCTTGACCATTGATCTTGGCACCAAGAATAAGCTCAGCAGCGTTAGTTTGGGTGATTTCACCACGGGTGGCGATTCTGTTGAATGCACTTTTGAATATACTAACAGCAATGCCTTTACCGTAACTCACACAGCCACCAGGCAGGCTAAGAACCCGTAATATTTGATTTCCACCGGGGCCTCTGAATAACAGAGGCCCCCTTTCTTTTTCTCAAAAATGGACGACTATCAAGAGATCGAACAGCATATTCTCGAAATATTATTGGGGGAAGCGATTGTTGATATTTCTGATGGCAATGGTAATATTCATACTTGTATTATAAAGATTCTAAGTGGTCGGCAGCAGAATTATATTAATTACATGTATCAGCGCGAACTTGTGCAAGGAGCCAAGCTTGGACTTATTAGCGAGGCAGAACTTAGAAAAATTTATGCCGAGCGTGAGATTTGGACTGATAAAGACGAAGAAAGAGTTGTTGTTCTACAAAATGGAATTAAAAAATTAAAAAATATTTTGCCAGATTTTAAGTACCAACGAGTCAAGTATAAAAATATCGAACGCCAAATTCGTCGGACTGAACGAGAATTAAATGATTTGCTTCAACGAAAATGGGATCTTTTTGCTAATAGCCTGGAAAATCGTGCGCTGACTGTCAAGTTTCGCCAAACAGCCTTTTATTGTTTATTTAAATTAGACAGTACGCCGTTTTGGACAGAAGAAGAATTTAATAATTTTGATGATATAATATTTATTAATAACGTGGTAAGTGCTTATAATGATCGTTTTGTTCTTGACGAAAGAACTGTCAGAAAAATTGCTCGCTCTAATATGTGGCGTTATCGTTGGAATTCCACTAAAAATGGAGCAGATCTTTTTGGTAAACCTGCCGCAGAATGGGGCGATGTGCAGAATAATTTGATTTTTTGGAGTTTATATTATGATTGGGTTTTTGAACATCCAGAGTGCCCTCATCATTTGATTGATAATGATGAGGCACTGGATGCTTGGGTACGTAACGAAACTCGTAAGCGTAATAACAGAAACGTATTAAATAGTAGAAAGAATGTCGTGTCTCCCGTAGATAAAAAACAAAAATACGGGACGGTTGAAACTTTTGTGTTTTGCGATAATGATCCGACGCTTATTGATGAGATTCAATCACAAAATGATCCTTTAACGCGTGCTAAATTGCGTCATGAACGGAATATTATTAAAGGCAAAGGCACGGTAAGTGAATGGGATCTAAGGAAAGGCGACATTCTCAAAGGCGTTTAAAAAATATTAATCATAGAGATGAGCCTTATTTTAATAAGTCGAAGGATTACCTTCGGCTTTTAATTTATAATGGCATCAAATCCGTTTTTGTAGGAGCTTTGAGGGCAATCGAAACCCGCCTAGGCAAAAACTTTCCCTCTTATCCTGGTTTACGAGCGGAAATTTTGCGTATTGGCAATGATGCTATTCGTGAGGCTCATCAATATTTAGAGAAATTTAATGTTGAATATATTCCGGACAAAGAAACGTTTAATTTTCAGGGCAAAGGCGAGGTGAAAGGTCATGACAAAGAAATTGATTGAGTTCACGTATGAAGGTAAAAAGTATTTTATTCTTAATCCTACACAAGACCAGCTTTTAAGAATTGACCTTGAATATCGACGCGCATTCGCAGAGGCAGTTAGAAATGGCATTATGACTGAGCTTGAAGCTAAACAAATTTTTGAAAAAACTGGTGTTTGGGGAGATGAACAAGAACAAAAAGTTAGAGAGCTTCAAGTGCAAATTGTTACTGCTGAGCTTGAACTTGAGAAAGAGGAGGATGAAAAGAAGGGCAAAGAACTTGCTTTCAAGATTATGCAACTGCGAAATAAACTGCTCGATTTGATTACTCATAAAACGCGGCTTTTTTCTTCGCAAACCGCCGAGGGATACGCCGATGAAGCTCGCACAATTCAATTTGCTGTTGAGTGTACGGTAGATGAAAATAACCAGCGTATTTTTAATTCACGCGCTGATTTCGTTAATCATCCAGATACCACTTTTACGGCTACTTGTTATGGGTACGCATTGTTAGCTAATGCTGGATTGAAGGAGGAAGATACCCGCCCAGATTTTGCTGAACGGAGATGGTTGCGTGAACATGGTTATTTGAATAACGAAGATGATTTGACCGATAAATATTATAAAGAAATTGTCGCTGATGCAATTGGAACTGAAGCTAAAGAAGCCAAAAAACCGCGCAAACGACGAAGAAAAAAGAAAGAATAAAATAAATGGCGGCGCAGTATGAAATTAAACTAGGCGTTCGTTTTACAGAGCGCGATGTTAAGACTAAAGCGCTGATAGACAAGGTACGTCGTGCGCTCAACTATGCGATTACTAATGTAAGTCTTAAAAAATTAAAAGCTCGCCTTGGAGAGTTACGATTAACTGCCGTTCAAGTATTACCAAATAAAGAATTAAGTCAGATTTATAAACGTCTTAGTGATACGATTAAACGTGTTAGTATAACTTATGGTCCGCAAAATATAAATTTGGATTTTTTGCCAGACTATCTTAAAAAGCAACTTTCTATTGGTTTGCGCGAAGGTATTCAACAAATGCGCGCGGATATTAAAACTTTGATGTCCTCTTGGCGTGCCAGCATGCAGAAACTTTTTTCTAAAAAGTATATTATCAGCACGCAGATCCAACTTAAACGTGGTGATATTAGGGCACAATTAAGTGCCATAAATAAAGATATTGCAACTGCTGCGGCGGGTTATAGGCTGCGTATTCCCGTTAAGCCCATTATTTCTAAAAAACAATTTAGTGATTTAAAACTGGTAGCTAAGGTTCCAGTTGAGTTTCCTCATAAGGAATTGCGTAAAGCTCATAAGAACTTGCAGAAATTTATGGATTCTCAACCACCTATTAAATTACGGGCAGATTTAACAATTTCCAAACGAATTGCCGATCAGCTGCGTCGCGAATTAGGGTTAGTAGCTAGGGATGCGGCAGCATTACGTAAACAATTTTCTCATGCGCTTCCTGCAAAACCTATTAGACGAGCTGTTGAGCGATTAAAAGAAGTACGAGCACAATTAGCAGCCATTCCTACACAACGGCGACTCAATTTAGTTCTTAGTCCGCGCGATGTTGAGTTGGCGCGCTATAAAGATAATTTAAATAAAATTTATAGTGAAGCCGGAATGAGCGCGGCTGAATTTGGTGCGAAAATCGGTCAGATTGCTAAACGTTTTTCAGCATTCTTTGTTTATACTGCTGGCTTATTTAAGATGCTTGAAGCTATTCGACAAGCGGTTGATGGATTAAGATTATTAGATGATACAGCTAAGAGTTTAGCAAAGGTTCTTCCCGGTGTTGATACCGAACAACTTACTGATCGTCTTGTTGATATGGCAATTCAAACCGGACGAACGTTTGCCGAAGTTTCAGATGCAGCAACTAATTTCGCGCGCCAAGGTTTAAAGAACATTGATGAAATTGCGGCTGCCACACGGGCAACTATGCAGCTTTTGAATATTTCAACTGTTGATGCTGTTACTGGTTCCAAGCTACTTATTACTACGGTTAATGCTTTCGGCATTACTTTCCAAAAAGCGGCAAAGTATGTCGCGATGTTCTCTGATTTGGCGGATAATAGCGCTGTTACCGTAGAAGACTTGGCGAAGGGCTTTATTCGGTCAGGCGCTACTGCTTCTGCATTTGGTGTGAGCATCGAAGAGCTCGGCGCGATGATTGCAACTGTGGCTGGGACAACTCAGTTGGCTGCTACTCGCGTCGGTACAGCCATGAAGACTATTTTGGTTTCTATTGCGCAGAATCGAGAGGAAATTATTAAACTTGCTAAAAATACTTTACGTTTGGCAGGTGATACTGAGGCAGCCTCTCGCGAATATAAGACCACGTCTGAAATTATTGAATTAATGGCTCAGGCGTGGCAATATATGGATGAAACTCAGCGGGCAGCTATGGCACGTTTGGCTGGTGGTAAGCGCCGTTTTACCGAGCTGTCCGCATTGTTAAGTCGTAGCGATAAATATCATCGGTTATTAGCTATTGCTACCGAGGCTTCTACATCGGCATTACGTAAGGAAGCTATTGAGGCTCAAACAGTTGGTTATGCCCATCGTCAATTAGTTAATGCTATTGTTAAATTAGTAACTACATTAAAAGAAATTGGTGCGGTTGATGTTTATCGTAAGTTAATTCTTGGCGCGAGTTCATTGTTAGTTCATATTGTTGATCTTGGAAAAGCTTGGGATAAATTTTTGACTAAGAAGTTAGCTCTTGAAGTTGATACTAGTGAAGTTGAAAAGGTAAAAACTATCGGCGAGATGATCGCCGAGTCTATTGGTAAAGGTGTAACGAATGCTGCTAGCGTATTACAATTACTTAAACGGACAATTTTAGTTATTTTTGGTAAAGTATTTATTCCTCAAATCATTACAGCAGCACGTCATTTCAGAGCATTTATTACCGGCAGTGAAACGCAAATACGCGCGTTAGTTGATGGATTTAATCAGGTTACACGCGCAGTTGAACAAAGTACTATTGCTATTCAACAACAAAATGCCGCCCTTAAACAAACCGGTATGCTTGCTGACGCGCTTACTAAACAGAGAATGGGCGTCGCTCCAGCCGTTGCAATGGGTGGTGTTGGACCAGGCGTTCGACAAGTACGCGCATCAAATGTAGCCATGCAACAGATGGCGCGCTCAATGCAAAAAGCGGCTGGTGGCGCAAGAGATTTTGCAAAAGAAGTTGGTCGTGCTCTTGTAATAATGACTGCCCTGGAATCTATTGGAAATGTTATAGGAACTTTTGGTGATGAAATTGTAAAAACAGGTAACACATTAGAGCAAACAGGTGGATATTTATTATCTTTTGGCGGAGCGGCAGCTAAAGGTGCTGCGTTTCTAGCTCCGTTAGGTCCTGCTGCTGCGGCAGTTGGGGCGGCATTATCTACTGTAGCGGCGGTTATTAATCGTACTAGTGAAGCATTAAAAGCACGTGAGAAATTAGCTACCGAAGAAGAAAGAACGGCGGCGGAACTTGTTGATGCGCAGGCTGTTTTAGCAAAAGCCCGTTCTGTCGAAGCATTACGGATTGGACTAGTTAATAAAGGGTATGCGCGTTTAGTACAGACTTTTGCTAGTGGAAAACTGGGTGAAGAGTTTATATCACGTTTAGCATTACCGCGCAAAGTTAATGTAAAGCTTATTTTAACGGCTGGTGCTGGGGAATTAGCACGTAATTTGGATAAGTCATTCCAATCGCTTGTACAAATCAGTAAGCAAATGCAGGATTTGAATACTATTTTTAATCGAGTTACCGAACGTACCCAATTTTTCCGGCAGTTGTTGTCTGACTTAGCGAAAGAACGGCTGCAAGTTGTTGTCGATTTCGTAGAGAAAAATTATGGTCCAGTGAATCGTGATTTAATTAATCTTGGCGCTTTAATTGAGGATATTACTCGTGAAGGATTTACAATTGAATTTACTGGCGTGACTGAAACTGGCGATCAAACAGTTGGTGCGATTAAAGACATCGGAACTCAGTTAGCATATTTTAATGACTTATTAAAGTTCAGCACTACTCAAACTATTGATTTTAATAGCGCATTGGAAGGACTTCAATCTGCTAGCAATCGTGCTTTTACTAATTTCAGAAATATGGTAACGGCAACTTATGGATTGCGCGATGCGTTTGTTGAGTTGCCCGGCGAAATAGATAATATTACCAGTGTTGGTATTAAAGCATTAGAGGATGGACTTAATAGTTTACAGAGAGAATTTCAAGAGACTGTTGCTTATATGCGCGATCAGGCAACTGGAATAGAGGAGGCTAAGGAGGCTTTAGAAGAATTTGCTAAAGCTCATCCTGAATTTGCTAAGGAAATCGTTAAGGCAATTGAATCAAGTGTTACAAAGATTAAACTTTTAGATGAAGCTGAAAAACTTAGTGGTGAGGTTGCTCGTCGGGCTGAGGAGATGAAGCAACGCGCCTTGGAACAAACTGCTCGTCGTTGGCGCGATATGTATGGACAGTTATTTAAATTACTTGAAACGGCAGCAATTAAAGCACGTACTACCACGGAACAGTTTATAATTGAGGTTAACCGTCTGCAATCGGCACTTATGTTACGTGATATTGAGTTAGGTATTCAAAATTTAGATGCTGTTATTAGAGCTCAGGATGATTTAGCCCAAGCTACTGCAGTCACATTTGCTAAGATTGCCAAGATTGACGCTGATTTTGCTGAAAAGCGAGCGAAACTAATTGATTTTCAGAAAGAAAAAATTGAAGAACTTAAACAGAAATTAGGTGAAGCTGCCACTCCTTATGTGCAAGCTTTCGAATTACAATTAAAAGCAACGGTTGCACTAGAATTTAAAAAATCTGTTGAGCAGCAAATTAATGCTTTATATGATCTTATTATTAAAAACATTCAACGAGCAAAAAAAGCTGAACAAGATCGCAGGCAAGCTGAGCGGGCAATTGAACAAGAACGTAAGCGTTTAACCCGAGAAATTGAAAGTATTAATATTCGTAAACTAGGCGATCTATCATCGAAGATTAATACTACCGCGGACAAAATAGCTGGTTTACGTAATAGTTTGCTTGATTTAGATAAAACAATTGCTAAGTTACAAGCTCAAATAGCATGGACCCCACCGCCAAGATTAGCAAAAAAGGTTGCTCGTTTGCCGGAATTAGAGACGAAAGCTAAACAATTACGTGAGGAAATCGCACTTGTTCGGGCATTTGAGGAACATAATCAACGTATTAGAGAAATCAATGATGCGACGATGAATCTTAATTATGAAAATCAAAAATATTTAATCGGCATTAAAAGGCAATTAGGAATATATCGTACCTGGCAAGATCAGATTGATGCTATTACCGCCTCATATGATGCGGCGGTTAATGGTATAGCAGCAAGCGAAGAGGCTATTTATCGTATTCGGGCAGATCTCAACCAGCAAATTATTAATGTTTTGCAAGATCAATTTAACAGTATTAAAAGATTTGGCGAGGGGCTGTATACTGCAAATTATTCTCGTCTTGCCAAAATAGCCTTGGCTATGCAATATATTAATCGTGATTTGTCAGAAGTACCCTTATTTTTGCGCGACACTGTGGTTGAATTATTAAAACTACAACGTGGTCCAGGTATCGAAATTGAAATTGCTAAAGCTGGACTTGAGCGTATCGGCATTGATACTACCGCCTTAGAACGGCTCAATGAAGAAATTATTCGCAAGAGTGCAGAGGTCGCCGATCTTAATAAAAAGGCTTTTGATGCTCAACAACGCACAGCTAATTCTACCGGCATGATGGTTAATTTGCTGGAACAAGAATTAAGTCAAACGGAGAAACAAATACAGGAAGCTCAACAGGCTCGCGAAAAAATCGATGAATTGAGACAGGCTGCTTTTAATCAAGAACAAACATTAGAGCAGCAATTATCCGAAGCCTTAGAGCGCCGCAAGTTGCTTCAGGCTCAGCTTAATCAGCAATTAAGTTTTCAGGCGAATTTACAAAATCAGTTTATGCAACTGTATAATGTATTACAAGAGGGTTCTGCCTCAGCTAAGTTTCAAGCTGGCAAAATCGCAGAGAATACTGTTGGCGTTACTGCGGTACAAAGCAAAATGGACGAGGTGACCCTGGCAGTTCTTAAAAGTGCAGAAACCGTTGCCGAAAATAAAAAAATAATTGAACAATCAAATGCAATTATTGCCGATTCAAAGAAAACAGTTGAGGAATTACACGATCGCATTGAAAGTCTTAAACAGGCATTAATAGAGAAACAAGCCGAATTAATTAGTTTGCAAAATACATTAATTGGAACTAATCAAGATATTACTAATACTATTGCTGACGGAACTAACGTACTTCTTAAGTCAATCAGCACTAGTGTGGACTTTATTAGGCAAAATTTACCCGGCTGGATAAGTAAGTTAATTACCGCGATTAATAATGTTAGAATTCGCATATATCGAGTTGCCGGAACTCAAACACGCGCCGGTGGACTTAGTCCTGCCGAATTATTCTCATTAAAAATGGCGGCAGAGCGAGAAAAACGTGAAATGCCACGTGGAAGCGAACTTGTGGTTGCCAATACGTCAGAACTAATTCTTACTAAGGATCAAGCTAAGAAGATTTTCGGGCAGTTGAATTTGCCGGATAAATTGCAGAATACAATGGCGCAGGTTGTTAATGCGCCGATTAGGAAAGAGATTATCAAAGAAAAAACTATTGAGACGACTGATTTTCGTTCGTTGATCAATCGAGTTGAACAGCTTATTGAAAAAATAAACAACAAGGTTAAAGAAAAACCAGAGCAGAAAATTAATATTTCTCTTGATGGTCGGCGCGAGATTCATATTAGTGGTATTAATGAATTATCCAGCGAAATTGAGCGTATCTGGCAACGTAACATGAAACAAGCCGTATCGCGGGCAGAATTTACGGCTCTTAAGAGTACATTATTGAATATATTACAAAGATTGAAAGAAATGGGTGTTGATGGAGTATAAAAATGGCGGCGGAGGTTTATTACGGTAATTATCAATTTCTTCCTGCACCGTTAATTACTTATAGTATAGCTCAAGAGTACGATGAAAAGGAAAATTTAATTTATCGCACGATTACTTATGGGCTGAATGGAACCTTACTATTTCCGAGCGGCGACTTTGGCGTAATAATGCAGAAGCGTCAAGAATTAGAAGATGCACTTAGTCGTGATAATGAAGTTTTTAAGATTGTTTATAATGGAGACGTTCTTGTTTCGGGTTGTCCGCGCGTTAATAGTTTAGAGTTTACTGAGGGTGTGTGGGTTGACCGTATTGATTATACCGCCGAGCTTTTCATTAAAGAATCGGGCGCAATAGGTAATATCGAGACTTATTCTGAAACTTGGTCCTACGAGGAAAACGAAGACCGTCGTACCATCACGGTTGAACACAATATTAGTGCTAAGGGGCTTAATACAGCTACTAGCGGTAACAATGCTTTAGAAAACGCGCGCGACTTTGTTTTGTCAAAAGTAGGTTATAATAATGCACCAAGTTTTATGCCCGCTTTTACGGAGGGTTCCGGTGCGTTACAACCATATGAATCATTTCGCGTAGAAAATGCTGATACTTATGAAAGCACATATGAGGTAACAGAAAAATTTATTTTATCTTCTGGAACATATATTCATGTTTATAATGCTTCTTATAGTGTTAATGAAAATGGTAGTGTTAACGTTGACATTGATGGTGAAATACGTGGCTTGGGACGAGGAGATGCGGCTTATCAGCATGCTTTAGAGGGATGGGCTAATGTTTTGCCGCGTTTACCTAGTGTAGCGTCTGGAGTTTATTTAAGATATGGAGGTACGCGTAACCTAAGCCAATCACCGCGTTCGTTAAATTTAACTGAGAATAAATTCGATGGTATAATTACCTATGATGTATCTTTCGTTGATGATGTTAATGCATTACCGTCTGGAATTATTAGTTTTGAATTAGTAAAAGAAATAGATGAGCCGGTTACTCTTTATGCCACTCATACTATTGTAGATAAACCCGATGGTCCAGTAGTTCAAGATTTGGGAACTTCAACAGAAGGTTACGTGACTATTCGGGGTCGTGCCCAAAAGAAAAGCGATTATCCGTTGTATTTGTTAAAAGATTTTATTAATGCTCGAATTGCAGCAGCTGCTCCTACTGGTTATGGAACGAGTTACAGGGTAGTTCAGAAAACGTATTCTATAGATGATAGCGGGGATATTGTAGAATTTAGCATTAGATGGGCATTTACTGCACCGGCATATAATAGCTATTTGACTTATCTATAGAGGAGAAAAGTAAATGAATCCGCCAACCACTCATTTTGCACTATTTGACATTAATGGTCCAGATCCAAGCGGACAACGTCATTTAACCACGGCGTCAGGTTATATTAAGAATCTTCACACTGGTGCTGGTGGCGCTTTGGATTTTGGCACATTGGATATTAGTAGTGGTGTAATTGTTGATTCGCCCACTAAGTGTGTTGTGTGGGTTGTTGATGATATGGGTGATGCCACTCAAAAAATCTTTGATATGAAGTTTTGGATTTGTTCTACTTCTGACTTTGTTGGTTTGGGGACTGATTATAATGTTTATTTTAATCAATACATTACTGGAATGTGGCACTCGGGACTGAAATTAACTCATAGCAGCGGAATGTATTCCTCGTTGTCGCTACCCAGCGGGCAGAATTTATATAAATGGGATGGTGTTAAAGAGATTACTGAGGCAGGAACGGATAATTCGGTTAGCCAGTATATTTATTTAAGTGTCGGAGTTGATCCAAACATTCCAGTAGGCATTTACGGTGGCGATGGAACTAATGGTTTTAGATATCGAGTAACCTATAAATATCTATAATGTACGCAGGTAAAATTTTAGCCGGACAAGCGGTTGGTAGAACTGGGTATTCTTGGACTGACGGATATCCTTTTTTAATTTTTATTGGTCCAAGTGGAAATGTCTGTCATTTGCCTAAACCGAACATTCAACGTGTAGAAGATGGTTCACATTACATATATGAAACCGATTGGGATAATCAGGATAATTTTGGCAGCCGTTGTTTAGCTTGGTGTGGTAAAGAATTATTATTTCGGGAAACTGTAGGAGTAGATAGTATCGCTGATGAATGTATTTGGGCATTTTGTCCATATGGGTTATCTTCATTAGAAAATTATGTTTGTCCTCCTAGTGGCATTAAATATCCTCGTATTTATATGGTTGCTGCCCTTGGTGACAACTTTTCAAATGCAGAAACTCATGACATTATTCAAGATGCGTATTATAAAAGAATTGCACGGTTGGATCGTAATTATAATGAAAGTTTAGCATTATTATCATTTATTGATGGTGTTCATATTTTTGATGGACGTGAAACTCAATGGTTTGATTTGTTCAAATATGCCGCTCGTTATATCCATCATACTCAACATCGTTGGCACTCTGCAGAGGAGTTATATGAGGGGTCAGGTTATATAGCAATTCCTGGACAGTTTGCTTGGTTTTACGGAGAATATTGGGGGGGTATCGAAACCCGTGACTACGGCGGACGTGGTATTCAATATTATGATGATGATTTTGTACAACTTAATCCAACTTATACTGAGTTTACCATACCTTTAAAAGTGGTTCATTACAAAGGAATTTTTGTAGCCGTTACGGATGATAGTGTTGGTATTGTTATTCCTGGCGTTCCTTCTTTTAGTTATCCTTCGTTAATATTGGCTCAGAATACAAAAGATATAGAAGATTCTTATACGAATCGTTATTATTGTTTAACTTATTGGGATTATGATGATACTACACCATATGGTGTTTGCTATAAGTATCCTTTTATTTATAATGGTGAACTTTTCTTTCTACAGAATGACGGAAAGATATTGAAACTTGATAATGGATATATAAGTTTGGTTTGTGATGTGCGTGATTATTTTGAAGCACCGCATGGTTCTGGAATTTTTGGCGGTAAAATTGGTTATGAAGGTTGGAAACGAAATAGTTATATGTGCTTTGCTGGCGATGTTGGCGGGCGACTGTATGTTTTTTTAAATTATTTATATGAAGAAAATGGTAAACAGCGGCGCGGTGTTTTTTGCGCTTCTACGACTAATTTTGATGAATGGACCGATCATACTTTTGATTTGCCGAGTAGCGGAATTATTCCACCTTCTGGAATGAATTTAACGACTTACTTAGGTATTATTTCGCCTTATCGATTTTCTGGATATAATAATTTTGATACCGTAGCCAACGGTCAGCCATCAGGGATTAATGGACCGGCAATAAAATGTGAGCCTTCTGGTTGGTGTCAGCGCGATGGTATCAAAGCCACCTGGCAGGGAAGTGGAACTTTTTATAATTGCGATTATGATTCTTCACCCTCCAGTTGGGATATTCCGATGCGTTATCAATCGATAACCCGTTATCTCGCGCCGACTTATACAATTGAACCGACTGGATTTGATAATAATTTGCGTCCTGTAGGTGTTGCTAATAGCGGTTACAATTGGGTTGGTGTAACAAATTATCATATTCTTGGTTGGAAAGATGAGACAGATGATAGGCTGCATCTTTTCTTTGTAGAGGATGAATATGCTTTCCAGAATAATACTTATTATTTGAGTAATTCAGGTGTTTCTAATCAAGTATTGTATTATGTATTAGATTCTAATGGGAATTTCATTTTTAGAAACCAATTTCAATGTAAGCAATTAATGTGGATTGAGCCAACAGATATGCATGAACCAGCGGTGGTGTTAACTTCAGGTACTTATTATGAGCGCTTTCCTAAGGAAGATCGAATTAATCGTGTTGTTTGGCAACCATTTAGAATTTATGATTATCCGTTTTTCAGAAATGTAAACATTGAGGTTCAATATACTACTGATTATATTAATTGGTATGATGCTACACCTCATTCAACCTTATCTTGTCCAACTACTAATTTAAGCACAGGCGATATTTCAACAGATCCATCTGGTATAATTGGTAAGGAATACATGTTTGCCTGGGATTATACAAAAGATATAGGAAGCCGTAGTATTCTACCATATGTACAGTTACGAATAAGAGCCTACGCCAATGATTAAGTTTGTTTATCGTGGCAATGATAGATTGTTTATTTTAGATGGGGCAACACTCCATAGTTTACATCATTGGGTAGATAAAGCCCCGGATTCCGATGCTACACGTGGTGAATTGACAGCTTATTTTAGTGATATTAAAACATTAATAAGACATGAGGCTGATGGAACTTTTAGTGCGCTACCAGGTATTTATCTTAGTAATGCAAGTTTAGCTGTTTTACGTGGTGATGTTTATACTGCCTTTTTAGATGTTAGCGAATATAATTATGGTGAAAAATATGGTGGTTATATCTTTAATCATGTTTTTGCAGAATACGATTATTATGCACAAAATTTATTAAGCAATGAACACGGTGTACATGTTTTATTTGGTTCCCATGATAGAGCAGGAATTGATAGCCACCATTATCATGGCTTAATGCCAGCTTTTTTGAATTATAATGGAAATATTATTTTTGTTGGTGCGGCAGATGTAAGGCAACGTGGTGCTGTTCGTTCAAGTGGTGAGGAGGCTGTTATAATTTACGGACCCCAATCAGGTTTATTGCAGTATGTTTATGGAGTTTTCAATCCCGAACTTAATAATGGTAGTGGACTTACCTCGATTTATCGTTCGTCATTACTGGTCCCCGTTCCACAATGGATGAAAAATGAATATAACAATGCAATTGCTTATGATAATAATTTGCGCGATTTTTGGACTTATAATTTCAATATGACCGATTGTATAGAATATCAAAATAAAATTGTTGCTTGTAATTCATGTGACCTAATAGTAGTTCATGGTAGCGGTGAAAATGACATTGAATTAGTTTATAGTTCTAACAAAGATGTTTACTCACCCAACCCTAAGTGGCTTGCCAAACATAATGGTAATTTATATATGCTAGAGGCAAGTGGCGTGATTTCGCGCATTATTGTGGGCGATTGGAAACGTGGCGAACGTAGTCATAAACAAAATCTGACCAATTTTAATTGGCTTGGTGATTTAATATATGGTGGCATTCATGCTCGTGCTTACGGATTTGAGCGCGCCACTAAAGGTGATATAGTAAGCTATAATGATAAAATTCATGTTTTTCTGGGCGGTCCCTCAGGAGTTTATCATGCTTATAGCGAAGATTTAAGTGTGTGGTATGATGTTACTGATTCGTTGCCATCTATTATGAAGACTCGTCAAGGGCACGTCTACACTTATGTTGATACTTATAAAAATGATTTGTATGTATTATTTTATACAGCGTGTCGTGGGGGCGTTTTGGGTAATTTGACAATGGGCGCTGAAACTGCCAATGTGGCATATTTATTCAAATATGACAGTAATAATAATTGGACTCAAATTGCATGGCATCTCATTCCATCATTTGGTGGCGCGGGCGGTTTTACAGCGTACAATGGAATTGGTCCGAATGTTTATATGCCGTCTGGTACCTATTATAACGAACCGACGGCAGAATTAACTCCAATTGTATATAAATGTTTAGATTATGCTTTGTTAGAATATAAACTTATGGATAGATATAGTCGCCATTTTGATGTTGTAATTCAATATTCATTAGATGACGGTTGTACATGGCAGGATTGTAGCCGCAAACGTGATTATTTTACTTTACAGTATTTAGGTGAGGGAACAACCTATTTATCTTCTTCACCCTCTGGAGAATGGCATAATTTTTATTGGGATTTTGTACGAGATGTTGGTTATAATGTTAATTATAAATATTGTAAACTGCGCGTAGTTCCATTATTGAGCGATCCACAATAATGAGTAAGAAACGTATAGGATTATGGCAATATACGCTACCGTTTAGTTTAAACGTTATTGATGGTATAGCTTTTGAAACGTCAACATTTGAATTACCATGGGTTGGTGTTTATCCTGAACTAATTTGGTGGGATTTAAGCAAGTCTAATCCTTCTGGATATAGACATTTGCGCACACATGAAGCATTTTTAGGTGTGGTAGGTAGCGGCATGGGGCAGCTTAAAACTGGGTTAGTAATCTTTGATTTCAATGATGTTGATATTGGCAGTGGTAGCGGAGTTAGTGACACTCGTTGTTTAACTTTTCGATTAGCTGATCGTGAATGTGATACGACGCGCGTAACCCACATGCGCGTTTGGGTTAGCGACGATTCTGATTTTCTAATTAAAGATTATAAGATTTTATATGAACATAGCCCAGTTTGGCAGCCCAATAAAAAATTTCAATTTGCCGATATATTCGATCCTAGCAAGGTATTACCAAATTATTTACCTGAAAAACAAAACTTGTTCCGTTGTGACGGTGGGTTAACTATTCATGGTTCTGGCGATGCCGATTCTTCTGAATACATGTATTTTGCCTTAGCGGCGTCAGGGACTGTGCCCGTTGGTGAATATGGGCGAACTCCTACATCTGGCTTACGAATAAGAGTAACCTATAGTATGGATAATATAAATAGTTTATTTGATTAAAAATGGCTGGTGTTAATCAAAGTGGCATTTATCATAATAAAATAATTGGTGCATTGCGCCCGAAAATAATGTGCGTTCAATATCGCCCGGACATTGTTTTTGGTCCATCGGGTTGGAATCTAATTTTACCATCCGGGCATGATGATGTTGAACAATTAGCTGGTAGTTGTCCGGCGATTTCCATAGAACCATCGGGATTTTTAAATTATGGATCTGGAATTACTCCTATTACTGAGCCGCATTGGGTTTCACGTACTATTGCCTTTTTGTATATGCCGAAAGCTGATTATGATGATTCACGAATAAATAACCATATTACAATTTTTAATATGAAACTTTGGTTAGAATCAGATGCAGCTTTTAGCGGTATTTCCCCACGTCCATATATACAAATTTTGCCAAGCGGTAAGTGGAAAAGAAATTTATTTTTGGGTAGCGGCTGGTATGGTGCTTACGAAATTCCGCACAGCATACCGTCTGGACAGAACATTTATCGTTGGGATGGTTGTCCATGGTTAAGCGGTATAGGGCTTAATCAACATACTCAAATTATTTATTCTTCTATTATTTTTCCTTCGGGCGAACATGCAGTTGGACAATATGGCGGTTTAGGTGTTGGAACTTTTCGTTTTCGTTTTACCTACGACTGGACCGATGAGTTTGCGCGTATTAATTTACCGGGAGATCTATGAGTATCAAGAATATAGAACAACGCATTGAAAAGCGTGAAGGTAAGGATTATCTTGTAGTAAAATTGTGGATTCCGTTATTGCAAAAAGTAGTTGCATATGATATCAAAATTTTGGACGGATGGAAACCCTACGTTTATTATACGGCGACGACTGGGATGTTAGAATGTATTGGTACATTGATTTCGGAAAATGAAGCTGAGGGTTATGCTCTACATAATCCTAAAAAACGTTTCAAAATAAAGAATCCATTTAATATTAAGGTTGGCGAACGGGTTATTATTACTGAACATATCAATCTTGAAGGGCAGCAAGAATACTTAGTGAGCAAGCATCGTTTATATTGCGGTGATGTAAATTATGTTCACTTAGCTCTACAGAAGAATGATAAAATTAAAGAGGTATTACGCATTGATGTAATGACCGGCGCATGTAAATGGCTTTAACCTACTGGTGGCACCCTCATTGGCAAAATCGCGTTCGTTTATATAGCGAACCAAGCGGTAGTCCATATTCATCGGGGGTGCATTTTTTGTGTGTTCAGGCTAATTTAAATTATTTAATCTCTCGCGGACTGTTAAGAAATGATTTTGGCGATTTGCGAGTTATTGCCCAAAAATCGGACCATGCTATCAATATTCCATATTATATAGCATCGGGAATTTCACCAGCGCGAATATATTTTGCGGTTCAGAATAATATTCCATCTAATGTAAATATTGGTGAGTTAGATGACTGCACATATTATTTGTATTTTAACAACTCAAGTGGTAATTTAGAAGAACTTCCTGGTGCGTACCAAAATATTAATTTCCCCCAGGCACCATATTCTTGTCATCCTGATTGGATTGAAACACCTTATGGTAAATATAGAGACAAATATCTTTTTCGTTTAAACGATGATCCTAATGATCCACGCTGGTTTACTGATGCCACTAATCATGGACAAGGTGAGTCAAAAGATTATATTAATGTTCAAAAAGGACATTCGGGTGTTCTGGACACTTGTACATACTTTAATGGTTATTACTATAATGCATCCAGCGGCAGTTGGATAGAAATTCCTCAAGATGACAAACATTGGGCTCATCCATCTGGTGATTGGTGCATAGATTTTTGGTGTAAACCGGAGACAGCAGGACGAACGGCAACGGCGTATATATTTGCTAAAGTAAAGTCAACTTTCGATACAGAAAATTTCCCTGTAGTGGCTATTTATCAATCGAATGATGATTATTATATATTTGCTCGTTGTTTGTTTAGCTCACAAGAAGATTTACATCAAGAAGAAAATTCTTATGTCCCTTCAGGTGAATGGCATCATTATCGTATAGCTTATCGTACCGGAGGAGATTATTTATATAGTCGCATTCAGATTTATAGAGATGGAAAGTTAGTTAATAAATACAATGGAAATAGCGTTGATACACAGGCATATGCTGAAAATACCGCATTTTTCGGTGGTGATTTAACTTCTGCTTTTATTGGAAGAAAATATGGTCAAAATGGTAGTCTTTATACTTATAAGGGATGGTTAGAACAGTTACGATACTCAACATTTGTTTATCCAGCGATTAGTGGAACTACACCACTTTCTTTATATCAGTGTGCGCCAGATTGGATTGATAATCAATATATTACTTATACTGGACAAATTGAATATAAGACTTCTACTCATGCTTTGTTTGGCGGATTTACGCTTTCCGATGCTCCTGCATTGTCAGGATTGTTTGGTGGTATTGCACATAGTTTATCGGGATTCCTGAGTTATTTTGGTGGAATTATTTCAACTGTTATACAATCTCCCGAAAATCTTTATGGCGGATTAAGTTGGTCTAACATTTTACAAAGCGGACTTTTTGGTGCATTATTATGGTGTAGTTATGATGATACTGATTTCACAATTACAGAGGCACTTGGACGCGTTTTAATTAAAGCAAATAGCGATAATGTTGTACAACAAAGTTTTGTTTCTGATGCAGCATTTACATTTTACGGACAGCAAAATAGTGAATTTGATGGCACGTTGAATGTTCGTTATAGTTATTATGATGAATTTGATGCGAAACTTATCGTTGGTAAGACGCGCAAAAACCCGTTTGTGATGATGTTGAATGGTCCTGAAAGTGGGACGGTTCCTTATACCTATATTGCAGTTGCATCTGGTTATGCTTTTGATAAAGATAATAATGCCATTGAAGGCGGTATTCATTACGTAGCTTTTATTTGGGGAGATAATGATTCTACAATTATTAGCAATCCCGTTAACAGCGGAAGCATTTGGTCAGCGCAACATACTTATTATCACAGTGGCATTTACCGTCCAATTGTAATTGTGCGTGATAAATACGGGCGGTCTGGCGGTGATTTTGCTTATTTGAATCTGGCGTCAGGATTAGCGCTCCCCTCTGGTGAAAGTATGCCGTTTGTTAGCTTAAGTGGCTCACCACGAAAAGGATTGGTTCCGCCGCCTTTGTATGTTGATTTTACTGTAAGTATTTCTGGTGTAAATAGTTATAATTTATACTGGGATTTCGGTAATGGGATTACTCAATATAATAATTCTTTACAAAATACAACGCAGTATATTTTACCTGGTGACTATATTCCGTGGGTAAGGCTAGATGACGGTAGAATATATGTGGTCGATACATTACGTTTAGGGTATAATCGATGAGTACGCAAAATGTAATTCGAACTGAAAACTGTTGTTATCCATTTTATCGCGGTTCAGTTGGTCAACCGACTGCCAATATCACATGGGCATCAACCAATTATATTGCCTCTAATTCGGCATGTCATCGTTTGTCCACTTGGTTTAAGGGACACTTGATTACTGTTCGTTATTATTCAAATAGTTGGCGTTTAATTAGATATGATTCTATAAATAATACTTGGGAAAATTTGTCATATAGTTTTAGTTTGAGTAGTGCGCCCTATGCTATGCCAGGACTAATTAGTTTTAAAAATCGTGTTTATTTATTTTGGGATTATTATGGTCAAAATGGTAGTAGTACTACTTATAACCGTAATCATCAGTTACGTTTTGCATCTTGGACGGCATGGGGACTAAGCGATCAAGGTGGAAATGTTGTAGTTTCTAATTATACAACTCGTCAGTTCGAAAAAAGTTCAGATTATCAGGATTGTGAGCATATTACTGATCTGATTGTTTATAATAATATGATTTATGTTGCCACAGCATTTGGGATTTATTCTACTGCCCCACATCCAGATTACGATATATCATCTACTTCAATGGGGTCGGTTGGAGCTATTTATTTACCTTCTTCGGGAGAACATTTACAACCATGCACTGATGAACAATGTTCTAAGTGTTTTTCAGTTTTTAATTCACCCTCAGGAGTATTCTTATACTGTTTATTTTCTGATGGACGTGTTGGTTGGGTTGGCTCAACTTTCAATCAAACGGCAGACTTAACATTAGTTAATTCAGCCATTGATGATGGAGTTGATTTATCTGGTGGAAAATATGATGTTTCAATTGGTTATGCTGGTTACCTCTGTCAATTAAATAATAAATTATATGCTTTTTTGAACGCTAGTGGAACAGGGGGAACAGGGACTAGCGGAATTGTATTATTTGAATCATCAGATGGTATTAACTGGACCGAGAAAACTGATGATATAATTCCTTCTACCTGGAAAACGCAGAATGGACATATTCATGGTTGTATTGATGCTGCTGCCTCTGGTGAATGTCGCATTGTATTTGTAGCTGATACGGGTGGGTTCGATGAATATAAATTTACTGGTTCGGGAATGGAATTAATTTCAACCAATGGACCGTTAGATAGTACAACATGGTTTGCATATGATTTTTGGGACAAAGACGCCCCCGATGTTGAAATGTCAGGGTGTCCAAGTATCGATTTAGAAAAGGCAGTTTTTAATTATAGATTATTTAGAGAGGTTCCTACCGAAAATGTCGAGATAATTCCTGAATATTCAACCGATGGTGGGGCTACGTGGCAAGTTGCAACTCGTAAAACGGGAGTAGGCGACCCTACAACCGGGTTGTCTGCTGGTGACTTAAAAAATGCACCGCAAGGAAGTGGTTATGTTTTTGCATGGGATTGGGTAAATGATATTGGTTCAACACAGCACGTATTATTCCGGCTAAGAGCTAAAAACACATAATGCCCAGTGGTGTTCATTCTAATACTACAAATGTTTATTTTCAGATTCCCACGTTTGTCGGGGATTTTTCTTTAATTTATTTATATTTATCATCAGATAGCGCCGGAACATTCACACCATATTATTTATATCTTCATCCACCTGATACATCGACAGACAATTGGTGGGATTCGCGCTGGGCTTACAGACGACATATAGCCAACGTTGTTCCCTCAGGAGGACCATATGAGTCAGGAATTCATTTTTTGCATATTGAACTTGACTTAGATTCGCTTGTCTCTGAAGAGAAATTACGTGCTGATTATCAAGATCTGCGCATTATTTTTACAAGTGGAAGCTATCATATTAATGTTCCATATTATATAGCCTCTGGTTGTTCCCCTCAAAAAATCTATTTTCCCGCGCAAAATTATATCCCTTCTGGAGTTTATTTAACTGATTATGATTGGAAATATTACGTTTATTATGGTAATCCTAGCGGAAATATAGAGCAGTTACCTCCGCCTTATAAGAATTATAATTTCCCTCAAGCCCCTTATTCACCTACGATTACATGGGAGCAACCATTCGGACGACCAACTGAAAGCGGTTTTCGCGATAAATTTCTTTACAGGCTGAACGATGATCCCTCTATAGGTGATTATTCATCTTTTGAAGATTCGACAGGGTTTACTAGTGGTATTGCCAATGTTGATGGGGCAATTAGTAAAGGACATCCAGGGCGTCTAGATCGTTGTGTTTATTTTAGTGGTATTTATAATGGTTCGTTGAGAATTGATTACACCAATAATATAACGCATCCTAGCGGAAGTTTTGCTTTTGATTGTTGGTTAAAACCTGATTACGGTGGCACAAAGTATATTTTTACGCGATATCGTGATAATAATTCTTCTTATTTGCTAAGATTGTATTGTTCTTATGATGATTTGTATGGATATTATTATTATAATTATTCGAGCTATTTGTATGTTAGGAAACTCAATGAGCTCAAAAAAGATGCCTGGACTCATATCAGATTTGCTTACCGGACTAATTTATCAGATGGTTCGAAATTTACTCTTTATATTAATGGTCAACCAGTAGTAACGGGCACACAGGGAATCGCAACTGCGCTTTATGGCGATGAATTGGGGTTAACTTTGCTTGGTGGATTGAATAATAGTTCTTATATTTATAAAGGTTATATGGAACAAGCTCGCTTTTCCGTTTATCCTGAATTTGCCTCTGGGGTAATGGATTATGATGTTCCGCCCGATTGGGTTGATACAGAATATATTTTGCATGTCGGACCGGAGGTTACTTATTATGGCGAACTGCCATATTATAACAATTACTATGGTGGCGTTTGTTTGAGTGCTATGGGGCGTCCATGGGATAGTGGTTTGTTTGGTGGTTTGTATCTTGGAGAAAAAGAGTATGAAAGAGCTGATTTTGGTGGATACATAATCTCTCTTTCGACGCTAGAAACTTTATTTGGTGGTTTTACATTCTCTTTTCGGGGAACAGAAGAGGGACGATTTGGTGGCGCTTATTGGTCGTGGGGAGATGAGCATTTATTCTTCTATGATGGTGGTGTTTATGTTGCCGGTGATATAAGCGATACTTTTTTGGGTGGGTATCTTAACGCGCTTGATACAATTTTGAGAACAACCGAATGTGGTGGTTATTTGCCGTCTGTAAGTGGGATTTACAATATTAACTTTGGTGGTTTTACTGTTGCAACGTGGTATGATTATGACAATTCTATTGTTGAATGTTTAGATCGAACATTAATAAAGGCAAATTCCGATTTTGCATATCAGCAAGAATTTTATAGTGATGCTGAATTTAATTTCTACGCCATTAATAATAATGATTTTGATGCAACGCTTCTCGCTAATATCGTTACAAACGACGAATTTGATTCACATATTGTGATCGATCGCATAAGGAAAAACCCATATATTAAAATAATTGATATAGTTGTTAGTGGTTTGCACGTTACCGTTACAGCTTCTGGATATGCTTTCGACGTTAATAATCAAGCAATTAGCAGTGGTATTCGGCGAGTTGATTTTGTATGGTCAGACGGCGATTCTGATTCATTTGTAACTACTGATAATATATGGCAGTTACAACATTATTATAGTAGTAGCGGAATTTATTGTCCAATTGTAATTGGATATGACAAATACGGGCGACGTGGTTCAGATTCTCAAAAAGTCAACTTGTTACCGTCTGGATATACTGATTATCCATATATTAATTTGTCTGGAATTCCACGTGAGGGCTTGGTCCCGCCCTCATTGTTAGTTGACTTTAGTGTTTCATTGTCTGGAATTAATTATCCTTATACATTATATTGGGATTTTGGGAATGGTGTTACACAATATAATAATTCGTTAAATTTGGTCGCACAATATGTTTTGCCAGGTGATTATATTCCGTATGTAAGGATAGAGGATGCGCGAAAAATTCCGGTGATAGATACATTGAGAATAGGTTACAATAAATAGGGGGCATCATGATCGATAGTCCATATATTTATGTTTCAGGTATCGGCGAGCCGTTATATTTTAATGATAGTAGCAAAGTCGATGTTAATCTTGGACTTCCTGACAGTTTTGGACAAGTGTGGATTGCTAGCATTAATGCTAATTTTGGTTTTAATAGTACTCCCCATAGCCTGGAATTAGAACTTGTTGCACCCGATAAGATTCCTGTAAAAATTGATTCGATTAATCAGCCGTGCGCTATTAAAGTTGGTGCGATGTATTTTAAAGGGTATGTAACTCACGTTGATACAGATATTTCTGCAAATGGATATGTTACCCGCGTTCGCTGTGAAGATGGGCGGAAAATTGATTTAAATAAATATCTGATTCATACCGAACCATTATTAAAAAGCAATTTAGAAAATGTTATTGTTGTTCCGAAAGAGCTTAATACTGGCGGAGATCTTTATACAGTTAATTCCCCCTTGTGGTTAATGGCTAATTATGGTGCTACTTATGGTGAAATTTATACAGCGGTAATGAATTGGGGCATTGTTAAGCTCCCCAGTCCCGGGATTATTATCAATAAATTGGGCAACTTGGAGGCTTATCGATGGAGTTTTAATTTAACCCCTTTGTTTGATGCTTTGTTGCAAATTTTTGATGATTGCGGATTTGATGTTTATTATTATGATGGCGAAATTAAACTGGTTGACCGTAGTAAACCCATTAGTATTGATAAAACATTCTTCCAGGATAAATATAAGATTAATTGGCGTCAAGGGTATGATTATACCGATCGTCCTGGAAAATATATAGTTCTTGGAGCTAAAAAAGAGGGTAGTGTAGGAACTATTCCCTTTTGTCAATATCATAATCTGGTCGATTTAGGAGCGGCTCGTCTATTACCCGCCTGGAATGATATCCAAATTGTTTATCATGATCATAACGGTAAATTACAGAAATACTATCCGACCGATGATGAATTAAAAATGGCGCTTAAGTCTATCGAGCATTGGGTTTACTATAAACGACAGGAATTATTATCTAAAGGTGATGATTTGCCGCGCGGTTGGATGGAATCGCGATTGGACCCTGATGCTTATGGTTTAACGGGGAGCACTTTGGATGCTGCTATTTCATTTGGTGGTGGAAGAGACGATGTTTATCGCGTAATACATAATCGCCGCGCCGAGGCATGTAATTGGTTGTGTGCATGGTATGAGGCGGTTGCTCGTCACGCGCGTACTTATTATGGGAAATTGTACTATTGTCAACCCTCGGAGGAATTTTTACGCAATTGTTCAATTATAGACGCGGCGTGGGTACATGATAATGTTGATAATATTCAAATCGATGATGTCTTATCGCCATTTTATGAAGATGGGCGCATTTCTGCCTTTGTTAAGATTCCGCGTTCACAAGTAAAGGGATTTGGCGTCGATGGAACGTCTACGCCAGCTTCTTATGTAGAATGGAATGAAGATAATGATTTTATTTATTTGCCAGTAGATGTGATGTTATATTCTCCCACTAATAATCGTTCTGTTTTTCCTGGAATTGAGGATACGCGCATTTTTGTTTCATTGCCCGAAATTGTTGTGTCTGGTGTGGAATTGCATCCTATGTTGGCTAATTTACAAACTTTACAAGCTTTTAGCTATAATAATAATCAGTATTTAGCAAGTAGTGGTAGCATTGAAGATAGATATCAGCTTTATTTAACTGCTAAAGATATGAATGATCCGCGCATTACTATTATTCCGCTTGGTTTTATTGATCAGTTTCTAATTCCAGTTCAATATAATATTCGTTATGGCGATGATGGGAGTACTATTAGAGGTAGTGGTTTGTATAATTACCGCGGTGAAATAGATGATAAATATGCTCCATGGACGAGACAAAATCCAATTTCACCCATTGATGATATGACTCAAAAAGCCGAACAGATTACAGCCAGCGATTATCGAGACGAGTTCTTAGAAGTTACTGTCGCCGAATTACCCGAAATTAATTTTTTTGCCAATTTTAGTAACGAAAACAGCGAACCGGTTTATCCATTTACGTCTATTAATGTTTCAGTAGGGGCGGCTGGGCTTACTACACGTTATTCGGCAAAGTCGCAGATTTATGAAATACTCAGGTTGAATAAGATAGAATTTAGTCGTTGGAAATCGCGGTTAGATCGTATACAACATTTTGCCAATTTGTCAAAATTATTGACAGATTTACAGGCGAATCTTGAACTTGCAGCTACGAATCTATCAAAATTAAGAAAACCACCGTTTAGACGTGTATTTTTGTCAATTGAATCATCTCGTCCACGAGAGGAAGAAGAACGTCCGGAAATTGAACAGCGCAATTTTGTGCGTATGGTAACAATAACTGACATAGCTTATGCTTATGTTGCTGATCCGAATGGCGGCGGAAATAACGTTAGAATGGAATTTTACCGTGGCGTTGATGATCAGGGAAATGAGTGGCCCGCGCCATGGCATTATGTGGAGGGTTATCAATCAATGGGGGTTGCGGCGGGTGAACAACGTGATCCACGGACTTTATTAATTGGATTTAATGAAGAAACTACAAGAATTCGTATGCGCTATCACGGGTATGCAATGTGCGTAGACGGGTACTTAAGAAGAGGTATGCCCGCCATGTTTCATCACGAAGATATAAATGGTACGACATTTGATTATTTTACCGGTGGTGTCCGCTTGGAAGAGGCAAAAGTTGTGCGTTTATTAACTGCGCCTCAGAAAAATGCTAATGGTTATTATTATGCAGATGTTGAAACAATTTCACATATTGGTGCTGAACCTTTTAGGTTTTATAAAGTTCCGTTTGTTAATAATGATTTTGTATATTTGCAGAGTTATAAAGCTGGCGATTTAGTACAAGTTGTACATAATACTATGACTACCAGCAATTCAGCTAGTACGGCTGCGGATGGCGGGTCGCCTTTGACAATTGACCGTGGGACATTAAGACCGGACAGCGAACATTTGCGCAGCGATGGTGAACCCGTTGGTGATTTGTTTATTAATAATCCCCCCACCGTTAATGCGGTTGCTGTTGTAGTTATTAATCCGCCTAATCCTGTTACTGGACGTGGCGGTTTGGTAGCTGCTGTTGGAGATGAAACTGTACAATTCGGAAAAATAACTGGCAGTGCACAAGAGGAAGAACTATACTTTGTGGGTTGCCCGCCAAATTTGATTTATGAGGGTGACTATGGGATTCTTGTACCCGGATTGTCAAGTTCAGAAAGCAGTACACGTCGTTGGTTTGTTATTATACAGAAACCAGTGTTTACTCCATATGGAGAGATGTAAAAATGCCACCATATCGTGCGTTTGATTATTCACCACCTCAGCCATTTTTATTGCCTGCGCGATTGAATATATCAACCGGCTGGTATTTCCAGGAAAAAGATTACCTTTATTTGCCAATTGATGGTAGATATTTAGAGGAAATAATGTGGTATATTAATCAATATCGCAAACTTTGGTTAAAGAAAAGTGAACGGCAGTTTAATTTATATGACGATCGCGGTATTATAAAAGGAAAATTCTATCCAACGAAAGGATATTCCTATCTTAATGGACAAATTCCTATTGGTGCTTTTCCATATTATGTAGAGGAAATTAAACAGGCAATCGAAGAAATAATCGTTCCTCCAGATTCATTAAGAGCGCACTTTGGGCGTTGTTTTAATGCACCATACTATGGAAAATGGCGTATTGTTTCACCTGGCTTATATAATAAATATCCAGATTCATGCAAAATACCTAAATTAGATGGTATTCCTTTCTATAATTTCCCCGAGAATATTAGTGGTGAAGCTTTGTTCAAAACGTTTAATAAATTTAATTATTATATTCCGTCTCCATCACATCCTGCGCGGCAGATTTTGGTTGATGCTTTTGCAACCGCTAAGAAAAAATTACAAGAATTGCCATTGTTTGAACGTATGCGCGCCGGACAGTGGGCGCTCTCTTTTGATGAGTTGGTCGCTTTAATGGGGCTTTGTTTTTATAGCAAATCTCCAGATAGTCGATATTTACCTGGAAAAGACGCTGATGGTAATTATATTATTACAGATCATAAACGTATTTTGTGGTTTATAATATCTTTTGTCATTCAAATGTTGCGTTTTCAGCCACCAATAGTTGAAAATTTTATGCCCCATTATCCCGAACTGGATGGACGCCCATATGTTTCACGAACGTGGACAAATTATGGTTTTGCTGGTTTGCCACAAGTATGTTCGCAGACTTATTTTACGTCTCCTATTAGAAAAGCATTTTTCTTTGAAAGATCTGGGAAATGGGGGGTAATGAATCATGTTATTTCTCATAGTAATGGTGGAGTAACTTTAATCATACCAGATGATTATTATGGAAAGCGTTGCTATATTAAAGGAAAGCATTGGGGCTGTAGTCCATCAGTAACACACAGTGCTAAAAGTAAAATATTTTACGGTTATCCCAAACTTAATGTAGATATTTATAAGTTAGCAATGATTGATGTGCCCCAGGTGCCCGATGCTTATTTTTACTATCATAAATTTAGTGAATTAATTGTAGATGGCGGTGGTACTGCGGGGGGAGACCCAACTAGCCAATCGCGGACTTGTGGATTCTATGGGTATGTAACACGTCATTCATATGGATCAATTGGTGACCATCCTTACTGGGGAATGTCATCTGCCACCTGCGGTTACCCCATATTAAGCTTTAATTCTTTGCCTTTTAGGGGCTATTTATGGGACGCTATGCTACATAAAGAGAGTTTTGGCTTAAATGTTTTAACTAATATTACATTGGGCGTTGTAACTAGAAAATCATGTCAAACCATTTTTCCGCCTTATGCTTGCAGCAGGGGGAATCTATTAGAGAAATATAATTATCTTAGAGAGCAATTTTTCCTTAACTGTCAAGACTGTTTTCCGGTAGCTACTATTAATTATGTGGCAATTTTAGACGACAATATTCACCGCCCGGAAGAATTTTATGATTAAAAAACGTATTAAATAAAGGAGGAAAAAATGGCTACGTCTGGTGTTATAACTTTTCATGCCTGTCATAATTCTGGGCTAATGATCAGCCATTTGGGCGAAGGTCAATATGACCATATGGGATTTTTCGGTCCAAATGGCGTTAATGACGCTATTATTGTTGGGCATTTTAATGATTCTACGTGGATAGTAGACGCTTCAGGGCATAGAGATCCAAACGTATGGGGCGCGCTTGTTAATAATAAATATATCGATCAATCAGGGGTAGCTACATCTGGCTGGGGACGAAAAGACATTAGCGACTATCAAGATGAGCTCCATACGTCCTCGGGAACCCTATTGATTTGGTTCCGCGCCTCGGGTGATTTGCAGGTTAGTACTTATAATGCCAAATTGTTTGTATTTCAAAAATATGGTAGTTTTTATGATAATCCAACAGATGTAACGGTTTATGGATTTGAAATTAATCCATCCGGACTGGGCAATATTACTGAATGGTCGTTAATGAATACAATTTATAATGGTATCAATTTTGTCGATCATTCGCCCTCTACTGGTTATCAAGCCAACCAAAACGAGCATAAATGGTGGTGCGCCATTAGTTGTAAAGCCAATGCGGTTGGTTGGATAGACGATTTTACGTTCTGTTTCCGGTTTCAATACGCATGATGCTGATGAGAATAATGAGCCCGCTTCGGCAGGCTTTTTTTAATTAATAATCGAAATTTCCGCTTTTTTATTTAAATAATATTTAATCACCTTGCTGACGTTTTTTCCAATAGACCATTTGGCAACTGGTGGGGCATCAATAACAGTATTTTTTGTTACTGACAATGTGAAACAAATATATGGTAAACGAATGTAATAGACAACGTTTTGATTTACTTTTTTCTTCTTAATAATTGATTCAGACAAACGTGATTGCAGGGCTCCTATTGAAAATAGTTCATTATGGCGAATAACCAAAATTGATGTGTTTTCCGCGCTTTGCAGGCTTTAATTTTGCTTTTTTGATGAAATTTTCAAAATCTATCCAACCAACCAACTTAATCATCGCGTATTTTTTAACCTTATTTTCAAATTCAACGGTCGCAGCAATGAAAAGATCGCTTTTGATTGGAACAATCTTTCCGCCGCTGCTGATATGACGCACCAATAACTCGCCGTAGTTATGTCGTGCTGTTTTAACTTCGAGTACTCTTTTACTTATTATAAGGTCGCCCCGATCACCGAATGGACGATAAGTGACATCTATTTTATCGTTGTTGAGGAACAAGCACACCGCCATTTCACCAAGTCTTCCGGTTCGCTCGGTTAGATAAGGATCGTTATTGCTGTTTAATAGCCCACGATTGTATTTTTGTATTTCGTTTTTATCGTTTTTATTGTGAGACCACATTCGTTGTGCTGCGAATTCGCATAATGCATATCGCTTGCCAAAGATTTTTACGAGCGGCTGATTAAACATTCTGTGTTTACCTTTGGATTTTTGCTGTTCACTGTTGACGTTAGTTGTATGAATTTTATTTCACAATCAGGGTACAGTTCTTTGAGTAATGGATGCCACTTATATGACAGTAGCCATCGACATTCAGCGGGAAGGGAGCGTAAAATTGCAGATAGTTTTTCGTGGTCATCGATAGTAAACGAACACCGATATAACTCGTTTCCCTCTTCAATGTAGGGCGGATCCAAATAAATAATTGCATTTTCGTCGATCATTCTCATGCGCAAATTGTTAAAGTTTAATTTTTTGAAATCGAAATTAATAATCGAAACCCCCAGTTTGCATGCAGAGTTTAATAATCGATGATATTTAGCAATTTTTTTAATTAAAGTAAGCGGCTTCCAGCGACAGTCGATTTGATATTTTGACCGCTGATTTTTCCCGCCGATTGGACCACCAGCCATTTCACCCAAACCGGAGTAGGACATTTGATGAATGGCGATTTTTTTGAAAGCAATTTCAGTAAGTCTGTTATAATCATGGGGCGGATTCAGTAGAAACTTTTGGAAATTATAAAAATCTTTTACTTTCGGCTGGTAATTGGCGATTTTATTGATTAATTCTGTGTGATTATGTTTCACAGTCCACCAAACGGCAAAGATATTAAAATCAACATCGTTTAAAATCGCACGCGGACAATGATGTAAAAATTCCAGTCCGATTGCACCGCCGCCGAAGAATGGCTCAATATAAACAAAATTTTTTAATTCCTTTGCCCAGCTTTTAAGAATTGGCAGAATGTGTTTCTTGAGGCGAGATTTCCCGCCGGGATAACGAAACAATGTCATTGTGCTATTTTCTCGCGAATGATTGGTATGAACTCTTTATTAATCTCGATTCCGACTCCTTTTCGCCCAAGCTCATTGGCGACTTTAATGGTTGTTCCACTACCGACAAAAGGATCCAATATTGTTTCTCCATAAAACGAGAACATTTTAATCAATCGCTGCGGCAATTCCTCGGGGAACATTGCAATATGTTCCTTTTGTTTTGCCCCGCCGAAATTCCAATGTCCGCGGAATAGTTTTTTCCATTCTTCTTTAGTGAGTTTGGATTTGTCTTTAATAGTTTTATCAATTTTCGGTGGTTTGCCAGGCTTTTTAAAAATTAAAATAAATTCATAGTCAATCTCGACGATCCCGTTCGGCGGATAGGGGTAGGAGCCCATAATCACTGCCCCGCCGCTGGTCTTCATGGTCGTTTTTTTCTGCCAAATAATCGCCCCTAAATAGTCGAGCCCAATCTGTTCGCACTGAATAATTACATTGGCGTGAAGCGGAATGACTTTATACTTGCCGAAAGTTTTAGCGCGACAAAATTGATCGCCAATATTGATGCACAATTTTCTTCCAGGTTGAAGTACCCGCCAACATTCTTGCCAGACAGTTTTTAAACTTTGATAGTATTCATCTAGGGTTTGTCCGAATCCGATTTGGTTGGGACAGCCGTAATCTTTGATATTCCAATATGGGGGCGATGTAATAATAAGGTGGACGCTATTATTTTTGAGGGGGATGAAGTGACTATCGCCTATAATTAGCATTGTCACTCTCTTTATCGATTAATATTCCTTGAATGTTTTTCCAGTCCATTGCTTCCTGAAATATTTAATAGTTTTCCTAAGTCCTTGCTCAATTTCAACTTGTGGCTTATAGCCCAATTGTCTGATTTTTGTCAAATCTGGACGGCGAACCACAGGATCGTTATCTTGTACGTCGATATATTTGCGCTCCAATTTTTTATTTAACCTTGCCTCAATTAAATCCGCCAGTTGATTGATGGTTATTTCCGCTTGGTCGTTACCGACATTATAAACTAAATCTTTGCCCTTTTCCATAAGTAAGATTAGTCCTTTGCAAAGATCATCAACATAACAAAAGCTGCGCGTTTGGTTGCCGCCGTTATGGATAATAAGCGGTTTCCCTATTATTGCGCGACAAATAAATTCGCTAATCACACGCCCATCATCAGGGCGCATATAAGGTCCATAAGTATTAAAAATGCGAGCAATAACAGCATTTAGACCTTTTTTAGTATATTCGTAAACTATTGTTTCTGCTACGGCTTTAGAACAATCATAGCAAGACCGATCACCGACAGTATTACGATGCCCAAAATAGCTTTCTGGCTGTGGATGGACCTCTGGTTGTCCATAGATTTCGCTCGTACTACTTAACAAAAGGCGCGCCTTGCAGGTCAAAGCTAATTCGCATATATTTAACGTACCAATCACGTTAGTCATGATTGTATCAATGGGAAATTTTTTATAGAATTTCGGTGATGCGATGCTTGCCAGGTGATAAATCTTATTAATTGGGTAAATAGACAACATCCGCACGAATTTTTTATCAGTCACATCTCCTTCAAGAAATAAAATGTGTTTATTAATGTGCCGTATACTTCCAGCACATTTGAAATTATCAACGACAATAATTCGGTCAGCCTTGATAAATTTGAGAAGATTTAATCCGATAAACCCCAATCCGCCGGTTATGAGAGTGGCAGTTTCCATGTATTTACCTCGATGATAAAATGAACTCTTCTTTCAAATTCATGTTTCTTGCCGGGTTGCAACAATGCCACAATTTGAATATTTCTTCTATTTTCCATCCCGCCTCGACAAAAGCGTCGGCAGTAATCTTATTGCCAGATATTAATAAAAAAGCGCCCTTATTTTTTAATTCTGTGCAGATTTTGACCAGATCTTCAATGTCTTTATTGGTCCACTTATCTGCATACGATGCATGAGTTTTGATATAAGGAGGATCGATATAGAACACGATACGATCCAATGCGTTGCACTTTAAGAAAGATGATAGAAATTCACGAAAGTCTTTATTGTATAATTTAGCATTGCGGAGTTTTTTAACGATAATATTAATTTGTTCTATGTTGACTTTTAATGGCGTTTTTCGTGGACGATATGGAACGCTGAAAAATCCTTTTTTATTAAAATGCATTACGCTGGAAAATGCCAACTTGTTCCAATACCAAAAATGCGCCGCAAAATCAATAATTTTTTGTTTGTTTTCAAGATGAAGAAAATTGTTTTCTCGTGATTTGAGGTATGAATCTTTATCAATTTTATCTGATAATTGTTTGAAACGTTCAATGATTTGTTCAGGGTATTTTCTTAGTGCATCATAGAATCTGATAAGATAAAGATCTACATCGTTCAAAAATGCCCTTTTAAATGTTGAGCCAAAATAAAGCGCTGCGCTTCCAGCAAACGCCTCGCATAAATATTTACGGTGAGGTGTGTATTTTAATAATACAGGTAATAGGCGGCGCTTACTTCCTACCCAACCTAATAGTGGTTTACATACCCAATCGCTGTCGGGTTGTTTTGATTGCTTTTTCGTCATTATCAATTAGAATAAACCTTCTTCCCAGCTTCTGACAGGCGACTCCAACAGTTCCTGATCCACAAAACGGATCAAGAACAACCCCGTTTTCTGGACAAAGACGTTTAATATAATACTCACACCAACTAATATCCTGTTCCCATTTATGATGATGTTTGGTTTGTCCTGCTGTGCCGGTAATTTTAATACCATCTCTTAGAAATCCGCGACCGTGTGGGTAAGCACGTTTGACAAACCACAACATTGGTTTCCACATAACTTCAATTCCCATTGCCATACGTGCATGTTTGCCATCAAATTGGTTAAGGCATAAAATCCAGCGATATTTTAGTTTGTTTTTAAAAACTTCAAGGACATATGGGATAGCATAATGCCCAACAATTGTAACTAATGATGCACCATCTTTCATAATTCGTGGAAATTCTTCAGCCATACGTTTATAGAGAGGAAGATATTTTTTAAGGTAAGGTGGATCAGTAAAAATTAAATCAATACTATTATCGGGAAAGTTCTTTATAACTTCAAAACAATCGCCAAGAATTACTTTACTGTTCCCAGGGAAAAACGACCCACTCATTCATCACCGTCCCATATACAACATTAGCTTTTGACCACGGTTTTTTGACTAGCGCCGCAAAAGTTATCTTATCATGATGTTGTATTATTTCGGACATAATATGTTCATATGTGTAATCTGTATCGACCACATCGTCAATAATTAGGGTGTGTCGTCTAATAGAAGGCGTTTGCCATGGTTCGATTACGCGTAGCGGCTTTTTAAAGACATGACTTAAGTAAACACCAGGAATTAACCCTCCACGAGAAACGGCAAAAATCTCGTCAAATTTGTAATTCTTTAATTTATTAATAAGCGGTTTGAGTAATAATTTTTCAACGTGTGACCATGTTAATTTGATTTTCTTTTTATTAGGAGAACGCGCATAGCTATCACTGGACATGAGAAAACCTTCCTTTCTCAAGCAATTTAACCATCGTTTTCATACGTGCTTCATAAGTATGATTTTCGCGAATTTGAAGGACGCTTTCTCGGATTTCCTGAAGTTTGTCTTGGTTGTCGCGATAATACTTTAATATTGCCTCTAATGAATCATTTGTATAAAAAATTATATTCTTTTTATTTGTAAACATGCGTCGTTGTTCAGGCGTTCGATCAAAATCCGCGGGAAGGTTAGTAATTGGAATACAGCCAGCACCGATTAATTCAAAAATGCGTTGTTGATATCCATATGAACTTAAATACGGTGGCGGACCAAGCTCTTCATGGTAAAGCCCTAGATTGATGCCGCACCAATGCATATTGTATATTTTATTTACATGTTCGGCGTTGAATGTCATTGTCGTATAAATGCGCGTAATCTTTTTAATTCGCTGAAGTAAAAAGTGTCGGTTTACCCATTTCCCACCAACCGATCCCACAAAACAAATAAATTCTTTATTTTCAATATCTATTGGGCGATACCAATCTGGATTAAACGCTTGCGGCAAAAAATAACACGGGCGCATTTCGTTTTTCAAATATAGAGGAATTTCACCTTCATCAAAAGTAAAAAAGAAATTATAATAATGTTTCTGTAACAATAAACGATCACGATAGTTATTTAATCTAATCGGCTCAGAATTCCAGACAACCGTGACATGATTGGCAAGAAGCGACTTTACTTTATCAGTTAAACGGTCAGGGTTAATACCTGCGCCAACAACTAAAATAAAATCATACTTTCCGGCGTGTTCGGCTAATTCGTTGAGGTTTTGATTATAGACAATAGAGTCGCCAAATTTTCCTTGGGTAGCTTGCAAATCAAGAATGTCAACTTTATGTTCTAATTTCTTTAAAGCATTATAGATACCAACCTCAGCACCGTGAAACTGATTCTTGTAATACGAGCCGATCAATAAAATTTTCATTTTTACTCTGACGAATTCCAATTAATAACAGCATCGATATTGCGCAATTCGCGGATTTTACTTACAATATCTTTAGCGCTAATCCTGCGGCAGAATCTACTCTCGCATTTTGCCCAATTTCCATGTTGACATGTCGTGCGTTTTGGACAATTCTTAGCCACCACTAGTAAGTTTCGATTCAATGGCAGATTTTTTATAATATTCGTGAAAGTAAATACAACAACCGACGGAATTTCAAAACATGCGGCAATATGGGCTAATGCGCCGTCCAACCCCACAAAGAGTTTTGCATTTTTAATAATCGCGGCGGCTTCTGTTATGGTAGTTTTGCCACATAAATTAATAACTTTTGGATGTTGATCAAGTATAGATGTTCCTATGTTGGTTCCTAATGCTATCACGTTATAACCACACGATGTCAAGAAATCAACGACTCTCAACCATTCGCGATCATCTTCTATGGATTTTAGCCACCAATGACCCTCAGCCAGATGGCTTATACTTATGATAGCCGCGTTTTCATACGTTACGGTTAGTTCATCCCAGACACAACTTGGACGTGGCGTTTCCCCCTTATATCCTAACATACGTACCAAGTCCATGTTATATTCAGATTCGTGCTTTCCCCAGTTATGTGGGGGAAGTTCGATAACAGATTTGCTACGTTCAATCAAACGGGCGCGGGCTGTAGGAATTACTGCCGTCGGAGAAATTAATAAATAATCTAACCCACCAACAGAATCTACAAAAGCCTCATATCGATGTGTAATAATATCATCAATGAAATCGAGTCCCCTAATTATGTCTGCGCAACGTTCCCACGTGAATACGGAAATTCTTGCATCTGGATAAAGCTTGCGTAACGCTTTCAGCATAGGGGTGGCAAGAATCATGTTGCCAATGCCGGAATGAATTAAAAAACCAATTTTTGTGCGCGCTTTGTAATTAAATATTTCGTCAGGTAATTTTATTTTGGCTTTCGGATGATTGCGGATAATTGGGGGGACGTAATTAGTTTTATGATAGTAATTAATTCCCGCGCGACGAATTACTCCATCTTGAAGCTCCCATTTGAATTCGCCGTGCACCTCAATACGGTCAGCGACTTTTTGCTTAAATCTTTCCGGAGAAATTACATAGGAATAATGAAAAAAATTAGCAATCGGTTTTTTATTTTCAACTAGTGGGCGATTTTTGCGTTTATCAAAAATATGATTTGGGGCTATAAATTCATGATCCGGATGCTCAATATAGAAAATGCGCGCCCAATCAATTGGTCGGTAATGATAAAAGTCGTTCACGAATGTTAATGATGTGCAATATAGAACTTGACTTTCTTTAGGGTCATGACGAATAATAGCATCTTTGACCTTGATAATGTCTATTTCGTCATAAATTTCGTCGGCATCAATAAGCCACATATAATGAGGATAATCTTTAACAATGTGGAAATATTCGCTGCGCTGTTGCAATTGGGTGGGCAAACTAAGATGATGAATTTCGATATTACCATGTTGTTTCTGTTTTTCTTTTAGGATTTCGATAGTTCCGTCAGTTGAACGCGGCGTGAAAAGATTATTGGCTTTTACGCTGGTTCCCCAGGCTCCCTCTAAGATAATGATTTTATCAACGTGCGGAGCGACAGCATCAATGGCATAGCCAACGAAATCAGCCATGTTATGAACGGCTAAATGTACAATAATTGGACAGTTCATCGTATTTCTCTTGGCGGTAGTTTGCCATTTTCATATAATTCTTCAAGATCGAAGACGCTTTTTATCTCTAACCGTCTTTGCTCGTAATACAGCGCCGCGAATAGACTTTCAATCTAGTCCTTGAAAAAAATCGATATTTCTATTGGGTGTTTTAATGGAAGATGCCTTCTGACACAAACTATCCATGTCTCCCTCGACAAATGAACTTTAGCCATTCATCGAAGAGTCCCATAAAATAATCATAATCGAACGCGAATGTTGTAATAGATGCTTTGCTTTTATTTTTACTGTTTAGTATTATTTCTATATTATTAAGAGTTGCAATTTGAAATGTGATGGAACGCCCTGAACTCTCTACAATCTCTAGTCTGTCTGGGGTGACTATAATATATGGCGGAATATGTGAGCAATCTTGCTTGATTTTACATGGTGGTTCTTCGTGTAAATTTTTAAACAATCTGAACGCAGGAATCAAATTGCATTTGTTAATGTAGCACCACTTGGCAGGTTCTGCACTCATACCGGGGTTGTGCGGTCCGAAAGAAATATTGTCTGGACCTTGTGCTTGATCGAATAGTTTGCCGTAACAAATCTCAAGTATTTGGTTGTTTATATCGCGAAGCAATAGTGTTGTGACTGCCTTATCTGGAAAGTCCATTATTTTCCTCCTTTCGCAAGCCACTTAAGGCTATCGGTAAAATAAACTCTTTATTTTCTTTAATTCTTTCCTCGATGTCTTGTGTGGTATTATGTGTCCAGCTTTTACGTCCATGATAAGTATTACTCCAAAATTCGCCGCGTTTTTTCTTAGTTTCAAGATTGTTCCAAGAATAATGTACGACGTGAGGAACGTGTTTAACAATATTTCGCAAAATGTCGCAGTAGGTTTTTAATAAATCATCGGGAACATTACCCTTCTTGACGGCTTCTTTTAATGCATAGTGAGCTGATAATACATTCGGCGGCAAAACTGAAACGTGCGGAATAATCTCAAGGGTATATCTATTACACGGTTCGCACGAATCGCACTTCTTTTTGTCGAAGGTAATTTTCATGGTATCTGGATCGAATTCTCTAAATTGTCCGGGTGCGGTGTGAACCCAGTCATCGGTATTTTTATAGATACGCCACTTAATCAGTGTATCGTCCAGGCGAATTTTTTCATTGTCGTAAAGATTTATCACAGGCAAATCAAAACAGACCACCTTTTTATTCCGCCGGATGAGTTTTTTAATTGCCCCTGGATGTGGCTCAACCAAAATTTCATCGGCATCTAATTGAATAACATAATCGCCGGTGCATTTTTCTTTAGCGTAGGTTTTTTCGTTGCCCATTAACATGGGATCGTCCATATCCCATTCATGCTGATAAATTTTTAAACGAGGCTCTTCTTTTTGTAGTTCTTGGAGGCGTTCCCAAGTGCCATCTGTTGAGCCACCATCGACCATTACGAATTCGTCAACGATTTTCAAAGCTGCCCGAATGCATTCCTCGAACGGAAAACCATATTTAATGCCATCTTTAATAATACAATATGCTGAAACCTTCAATTCTTTCGGGGGTTTAAAATATTGAACATTTAAAATCTTTTTTAGTGCTTCGATTACTTCATCGGGCTCAATATTATTAATACATTTGTCGCGCCCTTGTTTTTTCTGAATACATTCAATTAAATGGCAGCTCGTTACGCATCCATTCCTATCCTTTGGTTCAATGGCAATATTGTGCTGAATGCCGCCTTGTTTGGCGTATGTTCCGCCGTAAAGAATTACAGAGGGCGTTTCTACGGCTGAAGCTACATGCGCCGGGAATGAGTCGAGCCCAAGGTGTAATTTTGCATGTTTAATAATATATGCCAATTGCTGTGGCGTAGTTTTTCCGCGCAGGTCAATTACGTTTTCATATTTAATTAGTGGTTCATCGGCATTACCAACCTGAACAACGGTGATTCCTTGTAATTGTTCAAAAACCTCATCCCAACGTTCATAATCTTTTGGATCTTGCGTTGTTTTAGCATGAAACGTAATGTAAGTTTCTGGTAGTTCAACATTGGGTTTTTCAAGCGCGATATACATTTTTTGACTAATTTCTTCGTCTGTCATAGTGAGATTGCACAAATGTGCATAAGTAACACCCAATGATTCCCCCTTGCCCCCATGTATCCAATGGGGAATTCGTTGCGTAACAATGAATGGACAAAAACACAAATCAACGAATCCCTTTTGTGGACCAAAAGGCTCTGGAATGCGATAATTAAGCATAAAGTCTTTATACTCAATTACTTTCTTAATATCCGGATTACCTTTTAGAATGTCAAAATAGCGCTTTTCAGTAGCAAAGTAAATTGATGCATTAGGATATTTTTCTTTTAATTTGCGCACAATAGCAGTGCTAATCAATACGTCACCCGCTGTTTGTGGCATGCAGTAAAGGATGCGGAACTTATCCGCCGGATCAAACTCCCGTTTAATTTTTTCAATTGGACTTAGAACGTTTAATTTTCCCTTTTCCAACAATTCGGCAGCACGATTATTGCGTTCAGCAATTCGACGGAAAAATTTTTCAATATCTTCACGTGGGCGTCCACGGCTCAATTGGTTTAGCCAATGGCTATAACCTTCAGGATCTGGCTCGCGATTTAATATTTTTTGATAGCATTGCGTGATGAACTCTTCGTTAGAAAGATTTTCTTTGTAAATTGGATTAGATGGAATAATATAAGTTTTAATTGGTTTTTGCCACGTTTCCGATAATGGCTTGAGATTGCGGCTTAATAGAATATATTCCCATTTCTTAGCGGCTAAATCCCAATTGTAGTATTTTACGGCGCATTCGCGAGCTTCTTTTCCGAGTTTTTTGAGTAGATTTGGTTTACGGAATAATTTAGTTAGTTTTTCTACTAAATCCTCCCTGTTGAACCAGAAGCGTCGCTGCATAGTTTCTGCTTCGGTTTCGAGATCACCTTTAACTATCATGCCGCCGCCATTAAGTCCTTGCTCATACATGGCGGCATAGCCAGAAACAATGACTGGCACACCACAAGCTTTGGCATTAACAATCGGCATTTCTGCCGCTCCAGCGATGCTCATCTGAACATAAACGTCCATTAGATTAAAAATTAAGTTAAATTGATCATCCGGAAGTCCAACCTGAGTATTTGGACTATCAAATGACATATGTCCACAATTGGGACAACGTGCTGGCGAACCAATAAATGGAGTAACCCCGAAAACACCACAACGACGACAAATATAAGTAAAATATACTTCGTTTTGTAAACCTTCGCGCCGTATTGCTTCCGGAATATTAAAGCCCACATCGCGTATTGAAGTATGTAGTAATAATTTGATGTTGTCAATATTTTTAATTTTTTTATTTGTGCTTCCCCAACCATTACGCTCCTTAAAAATGCGGAATGCCTCAATTAACCGAGGGAATAATTTGCGTTTCTGGTTGCGCGCCACCATTCCAACAAATTGCACCTGAGGAGGAATATTGAAACGCTGTTTGACTAATGCTTTATCCATTGGATGATAAATATTAGTATCGATAGCTGGTTGAATAACAAGTTCTACGTTGATAGGTTTAATTCCTAAACTTTGTGCAATTGGATGGCGCGATTGAACTTCGGCAACCCTTTTCCCAAAGTGAGAATAGGCTAAACAAGTATCAACACCATTAAATGTCTTTAGCCATTCCCACTGTTGGGGCTGTGAATCGATACATAGGAGCCATATCCAGTGAAACCTGTCTCGGAAGACTGACTCGCTGATGTAGGAGTCCATCCAATGATCGCGGAGGGTGCAAACAATGTCTGGTTTTTCTGCCGCCACAACTGGATCGAATTTATGTTTACCGAATTGATTCAAATGATATCGGCGCTGTTCATCAGGTGAGCCATGGGGATTGCCATACTCGCGCACGTCTTCGGGGTCATTGGGATCGGGCATTACTGCATAGAATTTCCACGGCACATTCTTAATACGTGGATCGGTGGGCGCTGCGTAAGATCCCAGCTCTACAATATTAATGTTACCCCATTTATGTAGGCGACGCAAAACAGCGTCCCAATAGGTGCTAAACCCTGTCTTTAGAAAAGATGCTTCTCCAACGAAAAGAACCTTGGGTTTTCTTCTCTTGCCGTCTTTAATTTCTTGCGCGAGTTGGGCGATCTTTTCGTTTAATTTTTCAAAATCAAATAGTTCGGTGAATGTTGCGCCGTAAATATCTTTCCAGCGTGGCGGAATCTGCATTATTCCTCCTTTTTCTCCTCTTCAGATTCGACGGTTTCCTCTCCCTGTCCGCCGCGATTCATATCGAGTACGCAAAACTTGTTTGCCTTAATATAAAGTTTCGTGCGTTTTTCACCTTCCTTGTTGACCCACCGATCTTGTCGTAGAACACCCTCAACGACTAAAACGCTATCTTTTTCAATCTTCTTGTCACCTTGTTCGGCAAGCTTGCCCCACAAAACTACATCGACGTGCGTTAGGGGAACATTCTTTTCCTCTTTAACTCCCAGGCGCAAATTGACAACCAGATTGTTGTTGCTCGTCTGGCGGGTTTCCTTTGCAATTACGCGTCCAGCAATAATTACACGATTAAAAAACATCACAGACCTCCTTTCGCTGAAATTGGGTTTATACTTTTTACCAACAAAATATCTTCGCCGATTTTTTCTCCCTCAATTACCGCTACATTAGTGGTTTCGACCATTTGTTGCCACTTTTTATAATTTTCGTCATCTTTTTCGACCAAACCAGTAATCATGCCGGTGTGATCTACCAATTTCATAACTATGTGTCCTTTGTGGGTAATTGTCCAATCGTCAATATAAGCCCCAATAGTTCCACCATTATTTAATTCGCCGATTGGTGTAACCTCTTGATTAATCACCATGTGTGGCGATGTGCGCATAAAAACGCCGGTATATTCCTTTTCCAACAAGAATATGTCGTGTACAGTTTTTTGACAATTTTCACGAAATTCATTTAATAATCGCGGCAGTTTCTTAAACCGGCGCGTAGTTTTTTCGTCTAAACTAAGTATGGTTTCGTAAATTCCGCCTTTGTAACTATTTAAGATCCGCTCTTGGAATTTGCGCGTTAATTCATAAAACAACTCGACTTCCGCCAAAAGACGGGATAATTTTCCTTCGCGTAACAGCGGCAGAAATGATATCGCTCCACTTGAGATTAGAGGGAGAACGATACGTTTATGAATGCGTTCTTTATGTAAGGTAGACCAAAAGTCAAACATGGTTTTAATATTTTTTAATTTTTCAATTTCAGCAGATACCTTAGAAGATAGAAATTTGATATGTCCAAGTCCGTAATAAATTTTACCATTTTTAATAGCAAAGTCCATATTCCCAACTCGCACGTCTGGCGGCAAAATATCAATAGAAAATTTCTTAGCA
>QNCM01000004.1 GCA_003644505.1 Candidatus Makaraimicrobium thalassicum
AACTTTTTCCAACCACTGAAACTTTTTCCTAAGCAAACTTGATGTCTGCCCTTTTAATCTCCCTACCACCGCACTCACTGCATACTTCGGAGGAATAATCATCACTGTATGAATATGATCTCTAGAGGCAGAGCCAAAGCCTATTATCATGGGGGTGGCGAGGTGAGTAACCGCTTGATCATAATCGCGGGTATGCTTTTTTTGCTGGGTAATATTGTTTTTGCTCAAGGAGAGTCACAGGAGAAAGAACCTCCCGGCATGCTTCAAGCCCGGCAAACGCCCGGGATAAGAGGTTATACCTATAACCTCAAACGATTGTTAGAACAGATGGAAGAGAATGTCAGGAGAGTAGATAGCGAGATAAAAGAGGGAGAGATCAGAACGCGCAATGAAGAAAAAGAATCCAGGGTATTGGGACATTTTGAGAAAGGGAACGCCCTTTATAAAAAGGGGAAGCTGAAAGAGGCGGATAAACAGTGGCAAAGAGCGTTAGAGATCAGCAGGGACCCTGAAATGAAAGGGTATATCAAAACAGCTGAAAAAAGAGCGAAAGAAGAAGATGTCGCCCGTAAGAAAGAAGAACAGGAAAGACAAAGGAGACTTGAGGCTGAACAAAAGGAGAAAGAACGCCGGCTTAATGAGCAGGCAAAGGTATTTTACGACCAGGCAGTTTCTCTCTATAACTCCGGGGATTACGAGCAGGCTCAGGTAAAGTTTGAACAGGCGACTCAGGTTGTCCCGCATTATTTCAGGGCCGGCGATTATCTCCGACGCATTCCTGAAGATATCCGGAAAGAGAAAGAGAAACGGGAACTGGAGCGATGGAGAAGGCTAAAGGAACAGCAGGAAGCGGAACAGGCCCGTAAAGACAAGGTCAATTCCATTTATAAAGAGGCAACTTCTTTATATAACCGGGACCGGTTCGATGATGCGAAATCGCTTTTAACCCAGATACTGGAGCTGGATCCAACCCATCAAAAAGCGAGGGACTATTTAGAGAACAGGATCCCCTGCCGGATAGAGAAGCTACGTGAGGCCGAGCAGAAAGAAAAGGAACGCAGGCTCAGGGACAAGAAAGCCGCTGAAGATAAGAAGCAAAAAGAGGAAAAGAGGAGATTAGAGGCTGAGAAAGAAGTACTGAGGTCCGTGAAAAAAGGCCGAGAGAAGATCAGGAAACAGCTGAAAGAGAAAAAGAGCCTTGAAAGGGAAATACAAGGAAAGCTTTCCAGAATGTGACCCTCCCCCCCCCAATATCTTTTCTGATTTAAGTTAATACAAAACACGTGTGGCAGAGTTGATAGGAACTTTTTAAAAAAATTTAAAATGTTCTAAAATCCTATTGACAAACAATTGATTGTTGTGTATACTCCTTTGATATGTGTGGATTAAAGTGGAGGGAAGTGGTTTGTTTTACGGAGAATATTTACATGCGCTGGACAAAAAAAATCGCCTGATCATCCCGTCACGGTTCCGCGATTCGATAACGGAAATGTGTATCGAGAAATTTTACCTTACCCGCGGCCTGGATGAATGTCTCTTCATGTTCGCTGAGAGCGAGTGGAAAGCGCAGGAAAACAGCTTTAAAAGCATGCCCTTTACAAAAAGGGAGGTAAGGAAATTCAAGCGTTTGTTCTTCTCCGGCGCTGTGCCGGTTGTTCCCGACAAACAGTGGAGGGTATTGATACCCGACTATTTACGGGAATACGCGAAGCTGTCGAAAAACATAATGATAATCGGCGTTTCTAACCGTATCGAAATATGGGACAGGGATAAATGGGGGGATTTTTACAAATCTTCAAAACAGAATTATGAGGAGATCGCCGAACGGCTGATAGAATTTTAAAGGAGGGCTGAAATGTACAGACGATATGCGATCAAGTTTCATAAGAAACAGCTGGAATTCGTCGATTGCAATAACATGCTGGAAAGGATCAAGAGGGCGAGGGCGCTGCCTTCAGGGATCTCGCATCTGGGTGTCAAGGAGTATGCTGTTTCTTCCTCCGAATTGGGAGAAAAGAAGCATATAAGGATGAATAGCGATGTGTAAGCACGTCTAGGCGCGCTGCCGGACCTTTCCTGGGTGCGCCCTTGAGGCATTTTGGCGGAGGGACGATGAAGAGATATCTGCAGGCATGTGAAATAGGCGGCTCGATTTACGGAAGGAAACGGCCGGCGGCTGATAGAAGCAGCGGCGATAACAACAGGCGCGCGGGCAGGCAAAACCTTGTGAAGGACTATGACAGGTTCTATAAAAGACAGGCCGTTGCCATGCGCAAGATTTTCCAGCGGAGTGGGATCTGAATCCGCACGAGGACTTAAGCTGCTTTTAGTCGCGCAAGTCATATGTTCATTTAAAATGAAAGGATTTTTTTTGCATTTTCCGGTTCTTTTGCGGGAAGTCATAGATTACCTTGATCCTGTCCCCGGCGATGTTATCCTTGACGCGACCTTAGGCGGCGGAGGGCACGCGGTCGAGATCCTCAAGAAAATAGTTCCCGGGGGCAGGCTTATAGCCCTTGACAGGGACCCGGAAGCCGTCGAGAGAGGCAGACAGCGGCTTGAGAATTTTAAGGATGAGGTGATATTCATAAACGATGATTTCCGGAATGTCGACAGGGTCCTGAAAAGGGCCGGGATAGAGGGTATCAACGGCGCGATATTCGACTTGGGGATGTCCTCTTTTCAGGTGGATGACGGGCGAAGGGGATTCAGTTTTTTGAAAGATGGGCCGCTGGATATGCGGTTCAATGTCAGCCAGAAGCTGTCAGCCGCGGATGTTGTGAACAGGTCAGGGAAAGAAGAGCTCGCGGATATTATAAAAAGATACGGAGAAGAGAAGCATGCCAGGCTTGTTGCGGGGGCGATCCTGGCGGCGCGGCGGAAAAAGCGGATCAAGACTACCGGTGAACTGGCGGATATCATTCTCAAGGCGGCGGGCGGAAAATACCGGAAGCAACGGCTTCATCCAGCCTGCCGGGCGTTTCAGGCATTAAGGATTTACGTGAACGATGAGCTTGCCGCCCTGGAAGAGGCGGCAGACAAGACGGTTTTTTATCTGCGCCCGGGAGCCAGGATGTGTGTTATATCGTTCCATTCTCTTGAAGACAGGATCGTCAAAAATATCTTCCGCGGAATGGCAAAAAGAGGCGAGGTCACACTCGTTACCAGGAAGCCGGTCACGCCCGGGAGGGAAGAGGTCCGGGGTAATCCCCGAGCAAGAAGCGCGAAACTGCGCGTGGCGGAAAGAGTGATATGAGGTTAGATAAATTTATTGTCACGGGGATCATCGTAACGGTAGCAGCGACCGGTTACGTGCATCAGCGCGTCGAGATCGTCAAGGCCGCGTATGGTTTACAGGAAACGGGCAGGCACCTGTCCTGCCTCGTTGACCAGAATTCAAAGTTAATGTATAATCTATCCAGACTGGAGTCTCCCGGCTATCTCCTTGCCTCGCTGAACGGCGAGGAGATTGAATTCGCAAATTATGGAACCAGACGAGTGGACAGTTGCCAGCTTGCTCTCGGTGATTCCGGTAATGGCAGTGCCAGTGAGAGTTTTATCGATAAGTTCCTTGATCTTTTCACTTTGAGCGCCGAAGCGAAACCGCGGGAATAAGATCGTGATATCAAACTGTTGCGGGGAACAATGTTCAGGGCACGCCAATATTTCCTATTTTTCTTTTTGATATCATTTCTCCTGGCTCTGCTCATAAGGCTGTTCTATCTTCAGATCCTCAGTTTCGACAGGTTTTCGGCCATGGCCTCCGAACAACATAACAGCGTGCTTAAGGTAGAGCCGCACAGAGGGGCTATATTTGACAGGTATATGGAACCGCTGGCCCTGAATCTGGACGCTCCGAGCATTTATTGTAATCCCGGAGAGGTCAAGGATAAAGAGCGTACGGCAGATATGCTTTCGAGCATCCTTCATACCGGCCGGCCGGCCCTTTTGGAAAAGCTTGGCAGGGACAAGGGTTTTGTATGGCTGGAGCGCAAAGTTGACAGCGGAACGGCAGATAAAATAAAAGAATTGAGGCCGCCCGGTATATATTTTGTGGACGAGACTAAACGGCGCTATCCGAACGATAATATGGCAGCGCATATTATCGGTTTTGCCGGGATTGATAACAGAGGTCTCGAAGGACTTGAAATGCTGTATAATGAGAAGCTCGGCGGCAGGCCGGGATGGAGGCACCTGGTAAGGGACGCGAAGAGAAGGCCCGTCCTGGTCAACGAGAAGGAATCAATACCCCCGCAGAACGGCTATAACCTCGTTCTGACGATCGACAGTGTCATACAGTACATAGCGGAAGAGGAACTGGAAAACATGGCGCGGAAATTCCACGCCTCCAGTGCTTCTGTCGTGGTTATGGACCCGGTTTCCGGGAAGATCCTGGCACTGGCGAATTATCCGGATTACGATCTGAACGCCTTTTCCGAGGCGCCGCGGAAACATATGAAGAACACCGCCATATCCAGCGTTTATGAGCCGGGCAGCGTTTTCAAGATAATTACCGGAAGCGCGGCCCTGGAAGAGGGAGTGGCCGATCTCGATGATCGGTTGTACTGTGAAAACGGGAAATATAGGGTGGAAGGGCGGATATTGAATGATTACCACGGCTACGGGGAACTCTCTTTCCGCGAGATAATAGCAAAGTCCAGTAATATCGGGACGGTTAAAGTGGCGAGGGCGCTCGGGGGGAGGAAGCTCTATGAGTACATTAGAAGGTTCGGTTTTGGAGAAAAGACAGGCATTGATCTGCCCGGGGAGGTAAGCGGCATAAGCAGACCTCCCGCGGCATGGTCCCGCAGCGATATAACCACCATACCGATAGGCCAGGGCATAGCGGTTACCTCGGTTCAGCTGGCATGCGCCGTGAGCGTTATCGCGAACGGCGGATATCTGATGAAGCCGTATATTGTGGATCGGATAATGACCTGGAAAGGCGGGGTATATAAAAAGAATAAACCGGTGCCAAAACGGAAAGTTTTAAGTGAAAGGACCTGTGAGAAGATGAAGGATGCCTTGCGGTATGCGGTGACTGACGGTACCGGCAGGTATGCCGCATCAAAACTCTATGCCATGTGCGGGAAGACGGGGACAGCCCAGATGGTCGACCCGGAGGGCGGATATTATCCCGATAAGTATAATTCCACGTTCATAGGGTTCGCTCCGCTGGAGTCTCCTGCTGTCAGTATCGTTGTGGCCGCCCGTGATCCTCACCCTGTCTATTTCGGCGGAAGCGTTGCCGGGCCGGTCTTTAAAAGAATAGCGGAGCGCACATTGCAGTATATGGACTCCGGTGGCGCAGGGATCAACACGGGCTCTGGAACGGATTGACGCTGGCATAGGTACGAAAATATGGATAATTCAGTGGATACGCTGCTTAAAACGCAGTCGTTCAGCGAAAAGAACATCAAGACGGATTCCCGGGAAGTGGAAGCCGGCGATGTCTTTGTAGCGATAAAAGGGACTGTTCATGACGGGCATGACTATATCCGCGAAGTCCTTGAAAAAGGCGCGTCGCGCGTATTATGCGGACATGAACCACCCGGATTATCCGGGGAGGGCCGCGGAAGGATCATGATCGTCGAGGATCCCCGCGTGGCCCTTGGGCATATCGCCAGAGATATCTTTAAGGATCCGTCAAGTTCTCTTTCGGTTTACGGCGTTACGGGGACGAACGGGAAGACGACTACGGTATTTTTGATAGACAGCGTTTTGAACAATGCCGGAAGGGCCAGCGGACTGGTAAGTACGGTCTTTACAAAGACCTCAGGGGATATCCTTATCCGCTCATCCATGACCACGCCGGATCTGATAACGCTGAACCGGCTTTTGTCAGAGATGATCGCCGCAGGTAGACACGCGGCGGTTATCGAGATATCGAGTCATGCGCTTGACCAGCAAAGGGTCTGGGGAATAGGACTGGACAGCGCGGTGTTTACCAATATAACACCGGAACATCTGGATTACCACGGGGACATGGCGACCTATTTAAGGGATAAATCCAGGATATTCAGGAACTTAAAACCGGACGGCACGGCTGTGTTGAACCTGGATGACCCCATGGTGATCGGTCTCAGGGAGACTATGGATTTCCCCCGGCTTGTAACATTCGGCATGAGAAAGGGGGCCGATGTCAGCGCCGGAGGAGTCCGGTTATCGGCTGAGGCGACCGAATTCGATCTGATCGCCGGAAGGCTCGGGTCCAGGCGTATACGCACCGGGCTTATCGGGGAACATAACATCCGCAACATATTAGCCGCCACAGCAGCTCTTTTGAACAGTGGATTAGGGTTAGAGGAGATAAAGGAAGGGGTGGAGAAGGCGCCGCCTGTCCCCGGCCGTTTAGATTCCGTGCGTACCAGCGCGCCTTTCAGGGTTTTCGTGGATTACGCGCATACGCCGAACGCCCTGGAGGCTGTCTTGCGATGCCTGCGCTCTCTGGCGGCGGGAAAGCTCATCTGTGTGTTTGGATGCGGAGGGGATCGTGACAGGACAAAAAGACCTGTTATGGGTGGGATCGCAACGGCGATCTGTGACCGCGTTATACTTACAAGCGATAATCCCAGAACGGAAGATCCGGGAGAGATCCTGCGGCAGATCGAAAAGGGAGTGTCTAACAAAAATAATTATAGTATAATAGAGCAGAGACAGGAGGCTATCCGGGAATCCCTGGAAGCAGCAGTCGAAGGCGATATAGTGATCATAGCCGGAAAGGGACACGAGGATTGCCAGATCATAGGCGAGACAACAGTGCATTTTGACGATAAAGAAATTGCCGGGGATATCCTTAAGGGACTCGGCTATTAAGTGTTGACCCCCATATAAAATGATTAGTGTAGGCAGAATAGCACAGGTGACCGGCGGCAGGCTCTTATCAAAAGAACCGGACACGTCTGCCGGCGGTTTTTCCATGGATTCTCGCACAATACGGCCGGGTCAGTTTTTTATCGCCGTAAAGGGCGAGAACTTTAACGGGCATGATTTCGTTGACGAAGCCGTGAAAAAAGGCGCGTCGGGCCTGATCATCGAACACCCATGGAAGACGGCCTTGGGGAAGAAAGCTGATCACGTCATTGTTGTGGAGGATATCCGTAAGGCCATGGGCTTGATAGCGGCGGAGATAAGGAGGGGAACCGATATTCCGGTCGTTTGCATAACAGGGACCAACGGCAAAACTACGGTGAAGGACATTCTGTCCTATATGCTTTCCTCTAAATACAGGGTCCTGAAGAGCAGGAAGTCATACAACAATCTTATCGGCCTGAGCCTGACGTTATTCGACCTGGATCCGTCTTACGACGTCGCGGTCCTGGAGCTGGGAACGAATCATCCCGGAGAGATATCGGAACTTGCGGAGATAGCCGGGCCGCACATGGCGATCATTACCAATATCGGGGACGCGCACCTTGAAGCCTTTGTTGACAGAGAAGCCGTTTTTGCCGAAAAAATGACTCTCCTGGATTTCCTGCCGGATACGGGGGTAGCGCTTTTGAACGGGGACGATCGTTTGCTGGCAAAGGCCGCGGAGCGCGGCGTTATGAAGAAGCTTTACGGGATGTCTCCCGGATCTGATTTCCTGATCACCGGCCTTTGTAAAGGGGAGGAAGGATATGACTTTTTTCTCAACGGGGACAGGTTCCATCTTCCGCTGGAAGGCAGGCACAATGTTTACAATGCGGTGGCTGCGGTGGTCGCGGCCGGGCATCTCGGGATGCGCAGCGGCCGGATACAGGAAGCCCTGGATGGTGTCTCTTTGCCGGAGATGCGTCTTCAAAGGACCAGAATAAACGGTCTTTTATTTCTCAATGATTCATACAACGCCAATCCTGATTCCTTCGAGTGCGCGCTTGAGGTTCTGCAGGACAGCGCCGCTGGGCGTAAGAAGGGCGTGGTAGCCGGCGATATGCTGGAGCTGGGCGCCCGGAGCGATGAATTTCACCGGATGGTCGGAAAAAGTATAGCCGGAAAAGGCATTGATTTTCTTGTAGCATTAGGCGGCAGGGCCAGGGATATCGTGCGCGGCGCGCTTGCGTCAGGTATGAAAAAAGACAGCGCTTTATGCGCGGAAAGTCATGAAGATGCCGCGGAGATGATCCGGCGGATGGCGGGCCCTGAAGCGGTAGTGTTGTTGAAAGGTTCACGCAAAGCAAAGATGGAGGAAGTACTCAAGTGTTTTACCATATCCTGTACCCTTTGAAAGAATTCTGGTTCGGGTTCAATGTTTTTAGATACATAACGTTTCGCGCCAGTATGGCCGCGGTTACCGCCTTCGTAATATGCGTCATGTTCGGTCCGGTTATCATAAAGTGGCTCAGAAAGTTCAATGTCGGGCAGTATGTCCGGAAAGAGCACGTAAAGGGGCTGTACGACCTTCACAGACATAAGGAAGGCACGCCAACGATGGGCGGTCTTCTGATCATTACCGCTGTTCTCACTGCCTCGCTGCTATGGTGCCGTATGGATAACGACTTTATCCTGCTGGCGCTTGCCGGCATGGTATGGCTCGGCGTTATGGGGTTCATAGACGATTCTATCAAACTTCGGAATAAAAGCCCCCGGGGAGCAGGGGCGGCAGCCAAGTTGACCGGCCAGGTCGTGCTTGCCCTGATCGTAGGGCTTTTTGTCATAAATAATAAAGCCATTGGGTCAGATCTGTATCTGCCGTTTGCCAAGAACGCTGTAGCCAACCTCGGGGCGTTTTATATACTTTTTATACTGCTGGTGATCGTCGGCACTTCTAACGCCGTGAACCTTACGGATGGTCTTGACGGCCTGGCGATCGGCTGTGTGGTCTTTATCGCCCTTACATACGGGGTCATCAGTTACATCACGGGGCACGCGGATATCAGCAGGTATCTACAGGTCTTTTATCTGCCGGGTTCCGGCGAATTGGCGGTTTTCTGCGCGGCACTGGCAGGGGCCGGACTCGGGTTCCTGTGGTTCAACAGCTATCCGGCGACCATCTTTATGGGGGATACCGGATCGCTTTCTCTAGGGGGCTCGATCGCGATCGTAAGCATCCTGATCAAAAAGGAGATTCTTCTGCTTGTCGTAGGAGGCGTGCTGGTTGCGGAGTCCATGTCGGTTATCCTGCAGGTATTGTGTTTCAGGCTGACAAAAAAGCGTCTTTTTTCCATGGCGCCGATCCATCATCATTTTCAGATGAAAGGATGGGCCGAGTCCAAGATAATCGTGCGTTTCTGGATCATCGCGGCCATTCTTGCGCTTTTGAGCATGGCGACGCTCAAGGTTCGATGAGAAGCTGTTTGGACTATTTTTCGCCGGGACGGCCAATTTCCCCGGCGTGGAAATTGGCCTCGGAGGATGTCCTCGCTCTCCCTCAGGCCTTTGGCCTTCGGGAACCGTGCCCGCTCGGACATCCAACGCCCTGCTCAAAACAGTCCAAACAGCTTTAATACGACTGTTCAGATAAGAAAGGTGTAATAGTTTAGCCTGCGGAGGAGGGCTTTAGAGATGCAGCTTCAGCGTCTTCTCTCAGCTAAACTGGTACAGAAGGGTCAACTGAATGTTTGATGTAAGAGGGAAAAAAGTACTGGTGGTCGGATTGGGGGTAAGCGGGTATGCGGCAGCGGAGCTGCTCGGCCGGAGGGGCGCCGCGGTCAAGATCACTGAAAGTTCCGATACAATCGAGATCCGCGAGCGCCTGGAAGAGCTCTGTCAATATTCCGTGGAGTTTGAACTGGGCGGGCATACTGAAGGATTCTGCGGGGACGCCGCGCTTGTCGTTACCAGCCCGGGCATCGATAATGGGTCACTGCCGTTAGCAGTTGCCGGGAACAGGGGCATACCTGTGATCGGGGAGTTAGAACTGGGTTTTCTGTTCTGCCGGGCGCCGATTATCGCTATAACCGGGACCAACGGCAAAAGCACCACGACAGAGCTTATCGGCAGGATACTTTCCCTCTCAGGCAGACATACGGCGCTATGCGGCAACATCGGCAATCCTTTAAGCGGGGAAGTCGATTTTCTTACGGGGGAAAGTGTCGCGGTAGTGGAAGTAAGCTCTTTTCAGCTCGAGACCATAAAAGATTTCAGGCCGCACATCGCCGCTCTGCTCAACATTTCGGAAGATCATTACGAAAGGCACGCCAATTACGATAATTACAGGGCTGAGAAGTTCAAGATTTTCAGGAATCAGTCCGGTGATGACTGGGCGGTTCTCCATTCGGATCTTGCCGGAGCCGCCTTTTCAGGTTCAGGCGACTCCGGCAGGGCGCTGATAGAACGGATAAAGAGCCGGCTTCTTTTTTTTGGCGCGGAAACAGCGGAAGCAGCCGCTGGAAGGGACGGCGTAAGCGTGGACCTTTTCGGAAAGAAGGATATTATCGTGAGGAGCGGGGAGATACCTCTTAAAGGGGCGCACAATCTGGATAACATTGCGTGTGCCGCTCTTGTTTCCAGGATAATGGGGGTGAATAACCGCCTTATCCGTGAAGGGATAAGGAATTTCAGGGGGCTGGATCACCGGTTCGAGAGAATAGGCGATTTTGACGGCGTGGAATTTATTGACGATTCAAAAGCTACGAATATAGACGCGACCCGGCGGGCTCTTGAGTCAATCAACAAAAGAGTGGTCCTTATCGCGGGCGGCAGGGACAAGGGAGGAGATTATCTTTCTGTCCTGCCGCTGGTGAAGGAAAAGGTGAAAATCCTGGTGCTTATCGGAGAGTCCCGTGAGGGGATCAAGGGCGTTTTTTCACACGCAGTCCCGGTACTCGCGGCTGAAAGTATGGCGGAAGCCGTAAACATGGCCTCTGCCTCGGCTGAGGAAGGCGAAGCTGTCATGCTGTCTCCGATGTGTTCCAGTTTCGATATGTTTTCCGGTTATAAGGAACGTGGAGAGGTATTTCAGAGCGAAGTCAGAAAATTGAAAGGCTAGACCCCGGGACTGGGTCAAGGATCCCGGTTCCACCCCGGGGGTGGACACCCCCGGGGTGGAACCGGGGTGCAGAAAGACACGATCTTATATGAACAAGGACGCGAAAATAGTTTTACTTGCGGTATTTATGATTATAATGATCGGTATAGTCATGATCTATTCCGCAAGCGCTGTCCATGCATACGCAAAATACAATGACAGCATGTACTTTGTGAAACGGCACCTGTTGTATTTAGCGCTGGGGCTGATCGCTGCGGTATTATGTATGGCAGCCCCCGCTGGAAGGATAGCCGGCAGCGCCAGGTCGCTCATGTTTTTTTTCATTATACTCCTGGCTGCCGTGCTTGTCCCCGGGATAGGGAAAGCGGCCGGAGGGGCGCGCAGATGGATGCGTTTTTCCGGGTTCGGAATCCAACCGTCGGAGATGGCAAAACTCGCGTTAATAGTCTATCTTGCCGATTGGACTTCAAGAAAGAGGCATGTAATACAGAACCTCAGATACGGTTTTCTCCCGCCTCTGTTCATTATCGGTCTTGCCGGGGGACTGGTTCTTATGGAGCCGGACATGGGGGCCTTTGTCTCCATATTGTTCATAGGATTTGTCATGCTGTTCGTAGCCGGGACCCGTTTAAGACATCTGGCGTTTGTCACGACAGGGATGCTGCCCGTGCTGGCCCTGGCGGTAATCTGTGAACCTTACCGGATCAGACGCGTATTGACGTTTTTCAATCCCTGGCAGGATGCCAGAGGCGCCGGGTTCCAGCTTATCCAGTCGTTTATAGCGCTGGGGTCCGGCGGTTTTTTCGGGGTCGGGCTGGGGGAGTCAAAGCAGAAACTGTTCTATCTTCCGGAGTCGCACACGGATTTCATATTTTCCATAATAGGCGAAGAGCTGGGGTTTCTGGGCGCTGCGTCCGTGCTTATACTGTTCGCGGTCATGATATGGTTCTCTCTGAAGATCTCTCTTAAACTCAGGGACCGGTTCGCCTCGCGCGTAGTCCTGGGGATAAGCGCGATGATCGCTTTTGATGTCATTGTGAACATCGGGGTATCAGTAGGGATGCTGCCCACCAAGGGGCTCCCGTTATCATTTATCAGTTACGGCGGCAGTTCTCTTGTATGCCATCTTGCGGCGATGGGCCTTCTTTTTAATATGGCGAGGGGGGTGGAACAGTAATGAGGGTCATTCTGGCGGCGGGAGGCAGCGGAGGGCATATATTCCCTTCGGTGGCCCTGGCTTCGGAGCTCGAGAAAGCCGGGGTTAAGGATATTTTTTTCGTTTCAAGTAAAAGACGGCTGGACAGGAATATCCTGAAAAACAGGAGGCACACCTGTTTTTTTCTTTCAGTGAACCCCATGCCGCTGGGTTTCAGCCCGATCCGGAGCGCGGTCTTTGTGTCAAAACTTTTTCTGGATACGGCAGCGTCGCTGTACCTTATAGCGAGGTTACGGCCCCATGTCGTAGTGGGTTTCGGCGGGTACTCTTCCGGGACCATCGTCGGAGTGGCCAGAATGTTCGGAATTCCCGTTCTCATACATGAACAGAACCTTGTGCCTGGCCGGGCAAACCGTATATTAAGTCGTGTTGCCGATCGCGTGGCTGTAAGTTTTAAGGATTCTACCAGATATTTCACGCGGGCCGCGGCAAAGGTGGTCTATTCAGGGAACCCCTTACGGCTCGGCATGTTGTCCAACGACAGGATAAAGTCAGCCGGAAATCTCGGATTGTCCCCGGAGAAATTGACGGTCCTTATAATGGGAGGCAGCCAGGGGGCCTCATTCCTGAACAGGACCGCTTCCGGAGCCGCGTGTCATATAAAAGAGGCAAAGGGTGATGCCATACAGTTCATACATCTTACCGGAAAGAAAGACTATGAGGATGTAAAACGATTCTACGAAAAGAACAGGATCCCCGGCAGGGTGTTCTCTTTTCTGGAAAGGATAGGTGACGCATATGCCGCCAGTGACCTGGCTATCAGCAGGGCCGGAGCCGCTGCCATATTCGAGCTCGCCTTATACGCGAAGGCGATGATCCTGATCCCCTATCCGAACCCTGAGAACAATCAGAGGTTCAACGCGATGTATTTTTCCAGGGCCGGCGCCGCTGTTTACAAAGAAGAGGATGGCCTTTCTCAGGATGATCTGGCCGGGGAGATCCTGGGGATATTGATGGACGAACAGCGCCGCGGGCGCATTTCACATTCTGCCGGAAAGCTGGGTATGCCGGCGGCAGGGAGGATCCTGGCGGAAGAAGTCATGAAATTGGGGAGGAAGAAAACAAAATAGGGCCCCGGGCGACGATTATGAAGATACACTTTATAGGGATCGGCGGAATAGGCATGAGCGCCCTGGCTGATATACGTCTGGCAAAGGGCAATATCGTGACAGGATCGGATCTAAGGCCGAACAATCTGACGGACCGGTTATGCTCGAGAGGGGCCACGATACATAAGGGTCACAGCGCGGACAATGTTCCGGATGACGTGGATCTTGTGGTATGGTCCGCATGCATCAGGGACGACAATCCCGAAATAAGAAAGGCAAGGGAATTGGGCGCGCCTCTTATCCCGAGAGGAGAGATGCTCAGGAAGGTCATGGAGGAGGTTCCTTTTTCCATAGCGGTTACCGGGACTCACGGCAAGACGACCACAAGCGCGCTTGTGGCGCATATGGCGGAGTATTGCGGGAAAGACCCCACGGTTGTTGTAGGCGGGGAAATGGGGTATTTCAGCGGCAACGCGAAGTTCGGCCGTGGGGATATGATCGTTGCGGAGGTTGACGAGAGCGACGGGTACTTCCGGAATATCGGCGCGACATGCGCCGTGGTGACGAACATAGAAAGAGAGCATATGGAAAACTACGGCTCTCTGGAAAATCTGATAGCGGCTTACAGGGAGTTCACCGGCAGAATTTCCCCTGAAGGACTTTTTGTTTTCAACGGAGAAGACCCCACGCTCAGACGTCTTGCCGGCGCGACCGCAGCCAGAAAGGTCAGTTTTGGCATCAACGGCGATTTTGACATGACATGCCGGGATCACACCTGCGCCCGGTCGATAGAATTCGATCTGGTTTTGCGCGGCAGGAATTATGGAAGGGTCTCAAGTCCTCTCATAGGGCGGTATAATCTGATGAACATTCTAGGAGCGATAGCCGTATGCATGGAAACAGGGTTCGAATTTAAGGGGATTGCCGCGGCTGTCGGTTTATTCCGCGGGGTTAAGAGGAGATTTGAATCGATCGGCAGGATAGGCAATATCGAGGTGATAGAGGATTATGCCCATCACCCGACAGAGCTGCGTTCCGTGATCACAGCGGCCAGAAATTACTCGGGAGGCAGGGTCGTTACTATTTTCCAGCCGCATCGCTACAGCAGGACGCGCGATCTGATGCGTGAATTTTCCGATTGTTTTTACGGTTCAGACGTTCTTATATTGACGGATATATATTCCGCTGACGAAACCGCGGACGGGGGGGTCGGGGTAAGGGATATTTATGAGGCAATGGACAAGAGCCGCTTTGAGAAACTCAGTCTCATTGGGAAGAAAGACATCCCGGGATTTGTTTCCGGTATTCTCGGAAAGGACGATATAATCCTGGTGCTTGGCGCCGGGGATATCAGGGAGATATCCGGTCCTCTCATTGAGATGATAGGGGCCGAGGTAAAAGGGAAAAGTTAGTAACAGTTTTACCAAGAAATGTGACGCAACCGGCGAGTGGCTGTTTTGAAGCATTCTTACCAGGGCCGCTCGATTTTCCCAGCGAGAAAATCGAGCTCAAAGGCTGCCCTCGCTCTCCCTCAGGCCTTTGGCCTTCGCAGAACCTGAGCCCGCTCGGGCAGCCTATGCCCTGTACAGAACGCTTCAAAACAGCCACTCGATACGATGATTCAAATGAATATTTCTTAATTTTTGCTGAACAAAGTGTTACTATATATTGCAGAAGAAGGGAAACTGCTATCTGGTCAGGCTGTTTGGCTTATTCCGTACAGGACATTAAAGGGGCCCGAAAGCTTGGTATCCGCCGAAGGCGGATTTTCGGGGCCCTTTTTGAGTCCGATCCCCCGCTGGAGGGAATCGGACGTTCCTGGTAGGAATAGGCCAAACAGCCGGGCTAGGCGTCAGCGTCTTTTTTCAGTTAAACTGGTGCGCTGAAGGGGAAGGGCGGAAAGTTCCATGTTGAATAGGAAAGTCCGGGATGATCTGCGCGGGTTATGCGAAAAGCACGGCGGCAGGATTGTCTTTGATCATCCACTTTGCGGGCACAGCACTATATCGATCGGAGGGAACGCGTCCGCCTGGTATATGCCGGCATCGATGGAGGAATTGAGAGAGGCAAAAAAGATCCTTGACGATTCTGGTATAAGAACGGTTGTCATTGGCGCGGGCAGCAATGTGCTGTTCCCGGATAAAGGACTGGACGCTGTTGTCATCAGCCTGTCAGCCGGCGCTTTCAGGGAGGTCAGGATCGAAGGAAATACTGTGACAGCCGGTGCCGGCGCGGATATGGGCGGTTTTATATCTGATTGTTGCGCATGCGGTCTGGCGGGGCTGGAAGGACTGGCGGGTATTCCCGCGACTGTCGGCGGTGCCCTGGTCACAAATGCCGCATACCGGACCGCGATCAGCGAATGTCTGTCCAGGGTTCTCGTTCTTGATGCCGCGGGAAGAGCGCAATGGGTCGGGAAAAAGGATATTGGGTTCGGATACCGCTTTTCTTCCTTTGATAAGAGGGAGACTATACTGCAGGCGGTTTTTCGTCTTAATGAGGTACCGGCGGCGGATCTGAAGAAGAAACTCAGGGGTTATTTCGCCGAAAAAATGGAAAGGCAGCCTCTTGACAAAAGGACCCTGGGATGTGTTTTTAAAAATCCCGGTCAGGGTGAATATACCAGCGGGGAGTTAATAGACAGGGCCGGCATGAAGGGGCATTGTCGCGGGGGCGCGAAGATCTCGGAGAAACATGCCAATTTCATCGTGAATACCGGCGGAGCCGCTTCGGCGGATGTGGCCGGTCTTATGGATGATGCGCGGAGGAAGGTATCGGAGGCATTTTCCGTTGAACTGCAGCCGGAGATCGAGATCTTATGAATGAAAAACCTGGTTTGCTGAAAAATTATAAGATAGGCGTGCTTGCGGGCGGCAGTTCCAGTGAAAGAGAGATAAGCCTTAAAAGCGGAGAGGCCGTCTTCAGGGCGTTTCAGGAGACAGGCCTGAACGTGGTGTTCATCGATGTGAAAGAGCATGACTTTTCTTTCCAGATAGACCGGAGCGGTATCGACGCGGCTTTCATTGCCCTGCACGGCAGGTTTGGAGAGGACGGGACCGTTCAGAAAATACTGGAAGAAAAGAACATTTATTATACGGGTTCTGATCCGGAGTCATCGGCTCAGGCTCTTGATAAACTGGCCTCCAAGAAGAGATTCAGGGATGAGGGGATACGTATCCCCGGGTACAGGCTCGTGCGTGCGGGAGAAGATATTTCGTGTTCGGATATCCGGGTCCCCTGCGTGGCCAAACCCAGATATGAAGGGTCAAGTCTCGGGCTTTCCATCGTCCTTTCAAAGGACCGTATCCGGACCGCGGTGGATAAAGCGGCTGAATTCGGCGAAGAGATCATCATGGAAGAATTTGTCCCTGGCAGGGAGATAACGGTTGGAGTGCTTGACGGCGCGCCATTGCCTGTCGTAGAGATCGTTACCGCAGACGGCATATATGATTATGGCGCCAAATACCAGTCGGATGATACCGAATATGTCGTGCCCGCAGGGCTGAATGAAGTGGAGTACCGGCGTGCGCAGGAAGCGGGCCTGAAGGCGCATGCGGCCCTTGGATGCCGGGGGGTTTCAAGGGTGGATATGAGGTTATCGGATAAAGGGGAGATCTTTGTTCTTGAGGTCAACACAATCCCAGGTCTTACCGAAAGAAGCCTGCTCCCCATGGCCGCAAAGGCTTCCGGTATGGATTTTTCGCAATTATGTGTTAAAATGCTTTACGGCGCGTTCACTGAATCGTGACCCGCGGTCCGTGGCTCGTGGTTCGTATACGAGCCACGAGTCACGAACGACAAGAAAAAAGGAGATATAGTGGCAAGAAGGAGAACTTCGAGAAAGAGAAAGCGTGTGGCCGCATTTCTGTCCGGAAAGGCATTTTCAGTCAAGCTGGCCCTGATTTTTCTTGTTTGTGCGGTCGTATCCGCGGCTCTTGTTTTCAGTTTCCGCTGTTTTTTTCTTAACAGCCCGCTTTTTACGATAAAAGGCCTCGTTATCAACAGGGACAGGGGTTATGCCTTCCGGGAGGGAGAGAAAAAACTGAAGAAGATCTATGTGGGGCGGAACATATTTACCGTTGATCTGAGGCAGGCACAACGGTTCATTAAAAACGAGTTTCCGGAGATAGAAAAAGCCGAAGTGAGAAGGAACCTGCCCGACAGGATGGAGATCGATATTATCCGCAGGAAGCCTGTGGCCGTGATCGATGCCGGCGGAGGTATTGCGATAGACAGGGAAGGAGTGGTCCTTAGTATCGGAAAGAGCACGGGGAGCCTGGTGAAGATAAAGGGGATCAGTTTTTTTCTTAACATGCCCTCAAAGGGGGGGAGAATAAGGGACAGGAGTGTGGCCAGGGCACTGGCGCTGGTTGCAGGAATATCCAAAAGGATGCATGAAAACAAAAAGGATATAGAATACATCGATATTTCGGACCGGAACAACATCCTGCTGGGTATTTGCGGTGTAACGGTCAAGATGGGCGGGGGTGATTTCCCCGGGAAGATCAATATCCTCAAAGAAATATTGGAGGATCCTGATATAAAGACGGAAGACATAAATTATATAGACCTCAGGTTCGAGGACGCGGTTATTTCTTTAAAGTGACAAAGGAAGGAGTCGGATGAGCCGGTATTTTGCCGCTCTGGATGCGGGATGTCACGGTATTACAGCCATTGCTGCGCGGTGGAACAACAAAGGAAATTATACATTGGAGGGTTTTTGCCGTGCCGGGGCAGGGGGGCTGCATAAAGGGATGGTTACGGATGCTGCCATGGCTACCAGCTCCATCGCCGAAGTCTTGAACAAATTGCAGGATAGGACAGGCAAGAGAATCCAGGATGTATATGCGGGAATAAGCTCCACTTCAATAAGCGTCACCTCTTCTTTCGGGGTGTTACTGCTTTCTAAATACGGGAGGGAGGTTTCCGCGGGAGACATAAAAAAGTGTGTGCAGATCGGTTCGGCCGTAAAAATGACGCTTGACAGAGAGCCATTGCACAGAATCGTACGCGGATTTTCCCTGGACGGGGAAAAGGAGATAAAGAACCCGCTGAACCTGGAAGGGGTGAAGCTGGGGGTTAACGTGAATATTCTCACAGTTAATTCATCGGCATTGCACAATATGTCGAAGTGTATTTCCCATGCGGGATTCATTCCCGCGGGGTTTGTATGTGCGGGTCTTGCGTCCGCATACAGGGTCTTGTCCGAGAAAGACAAAGAGACCGGTGCCGCCCTGCTGGACATATGCGGGGATCTGACGGAAGTCATGGTTTTTCAGCGCGGAACACTGAGTAACTGCAAGGTCTTTTCAGCAGGAATGGATGATATCCTGTCGGAAGACGGCAGTATTGATACGGCCGGTCTGGCCAAGCTGATCCCCCGGATCGTTTCATTGCCGGGATGGGAGAAAGTCCGTAAGGCCGTGGTGATCGGTGAAGGGGCCTTTATTGATAATCTGGCCGAGTCATTGGGGAAATCATTCGCCTTTCCGGTCACATCCGGGACATGTATCGTAAGGGTGTTCGAGAATCTGCCCCCGGAGAGGGCAGGGTATATCGGCAGCCTGGGGATCCTGGATTACCTTCAGGAAGAAAAGCGGAAACAGTGCCCCGGGGGCAATATCATAAAAAGGGGTTTTAACAGGGCGCTGGGATTTATTGACAAGTATTTTTAGAGACACCTGCGTCTGGTCAGGCTGTTTAGCCCACTCCTACCAGGGGGAGTCCGATTTGCTCCAGCGGCAAATCGGACTCCGCGATTGCCGCGCAACCCTTGACATTTTTTCAAAATGTCAAGGGACCAAGCTTGCCCGGCAATCAAGGCCTCTGTACGGAGTGTGCTAAACAGCCTGACCAGCTACCAGTATCCTTTCTTTTTATAACAATACTTTGTATATCCATTCGCACTCCCGGAGTGTGAACAGGGGGTAAACTTTGCGAGTATTGACATCGGGTGTGAATTATGATACTTTTAACCGTCAATAACAGGGAGAAATAGGTCATGAAAGGATTGACAGCAGGTATTATAGGCTGCGGTAATATGGGCGGCGCTATTGCGCGGGGTATGGTCAAAAAAGGTATCGCACCTCCACGTTCTATTCTGTTGAATGATAAAGATGAGACAAAGGCGGCTCGCTTGGCGGAAGAAACAGGATGTACCCGGGAGGAATTGCTCTCCCTGGTGCGCGCTTCTGATCTCCTGGTGATAGCGGTCAAACCTCAGGATTTTGAGGGTCTTTTCGGGGATATTTCCGGGGATATCAAGGGACAGACAATAATATCCGTGATGGCGGGGGTCAGGATAAGTGCCATTACGGCGAGACTCGGCAGGGATGTCCCCGTGGTCAGGGCCATGCCCAACATGGCGGCACTTGTCGCCGAGAGCATAACCTGTATTTCATGCAACAATATGGTTAAAGTGACCGGAGAGATAAAGGATATATTCGCCGGGATCGGCAAGGTCCTGGAAGTCGACGAGAGTTTTCTGGACGGCGTGACCGCTCTCTCCGGCAGCGGGCCCGCGTATCTTTTTTATCTGGCGGAGGCGATGATAGATGCCGGGGTAGAGATGGGATTTGAGGGAGATACGGTAAAGGAGCTGGTCGTCCAGACCCTGTACGGTTCTGCCGCGTTGATGCGGGATGCGGAAAGCCTTCCCGCGGAACTGATCAGGAAAGTAGCTTCCAAAGGCGGGACCACAGAAGCCGCATTAGCGGTTTTTGATGAAAAAGGCATGAAGTCCGTCATAAAGACCGCTATTGCAGAGGCAAAGAAGCGGTCTGAGGAATTATCACGGGGGTAAAAGGATGTTCATTCTCGGGGAACTGTTCCGGAGTCTTGCGTTGCTGGTTTCTCTTGTTTTTAATATTTTATATTTTGTCCTGGTGATCAGGATCATTCTTTCGTGGGTTAACGCTGATCCGTATAATGAGATAGTTCAGGTTATTTACAGGATTACTGATCCTATCCTGGCGCCGTTCCGCAGACTTCCGCTGCAGATAGGAGCTATGGATTTTTCGCCCATCGTCGCGTTTCTGGTATTAAGCGTGCTGAAAAATTTCATGGTCAATATTCTTTATCATATCGCGTACCGGCTGGGATAATGGTGTTGCGACTGGAGGTAAAGGTTTTTCCGAGATCGTCGCGCGAACGGCTTGTCAAAAAAGACGGCCGGATAAAGGCTTATGTCAATGCAGCGCCTGAAAAGGGTAAGGCCAATAAGGCTCTGATAGACCTCATCGCGAAAGAGTACGGCGTGAAAAAAAAAGGCGTAACGATAATCGCGGGTTTTGCCTGCAGGAACAAAGTCGTGGAGGTGCTGAAACAATGAGCAGGACAGGTATAATAGGAGGAAGCGCGCTTTACAATATCGAGGAGCTTGAGGTTATTGACCGGAAGCGCGTATCGACGCCGTTTGGCGACCCTTCGGATGAGTTTGTCATAGGGACCCTTGCGGGAAAAGAGGTGGTTTTTTTGCCGAGGCACGGCCGCGGCCATAATCTTCTTCCGACGGAAATAAATTTCAAGGCAAATATCTACGCCTTTAAGGTCCTTGGCGTTGAACGCCTTATTTCTGTGGCCGCGGTAGGCAGTCTCAAAGAGGAGATATGTCCGATGGATGTTCTCCTTGTCGACCAGTTTATCGACCGGACGAACCAGGCCAGACCCACTACGTTTTTCGGGGACGGTATCGTTGCCCACATACCGTTCGCGGAACCGGTTTGTCCGGAATTGAGGGAGGCAATCTACACGAGCAACCGCGGGCTTGACCTTAAGATCCATGACGGCGGAACATACGTTAATATGGAAGGTCCGGCTTTTTCGACAAAAGCCGAATCCTATCTTTATAAGAGCTGGGGAATTGATGTTATAGGCATGACGAGTATGCCGGAGGCGCGTCTGGCCCGTGAGGCTGGTATCTGCTACGCGACCATGGCGATGATAACCGATTATGACTGCTGGTATCTGGGGCCGGAAGTGGATACCGTTTCCGTCGAAATGATCACCGAGAACCTCAACAAGAACATGGAAACCGCCAAGTTGATGTTGCGTAATACTGTTGCGAATATGCCGGAGAGGCGGTCATGCGCCTGCGGGGGGACATTACGCGGTGCGATCGTTACCAGAAAAGAGGCTGTTCCGCAGGAGACACTTGAAAAACTGAAGCCGATCATTGACGGGTTCATATGATGGTGGAGCGAGATACAAAAAATGGTACAGAAGAAAGAGAAAACAGGATATAAGGATACGCTTAACCTGCCGCGAACGACGTTTCCCATGAAAGCCGGGTTGCCGCAGAGAGAACCTGAGCTCCTCAAGAGATGGCAACAGGAAGACATCTATGCCGGGATCATCGACAAACGGAAAGATTCGGAAAGGGTATTCATCCTGCACGACGGCCCGCCGTATGCCAACGGGCACATTCATATGGGGCATGTCCTTAACAAGATGCTCAAGGATATATGCGTCAAATACTTTACCATGAAGGGTTTTCTGTCCCCGTTTGTCCCCGGCTGGGACTGTCACGGGCTGCCTGTGGAACATCAGCTTTTCAAGGAGCTGGACATCACCAAGGACGATATCGATCGGGTTGCTTTTCGAAAAAAGGCACACGATTACGCCATGAAATACGTAAGGATACAGTCCGGAGAGTTCGAGAGGCTGGGCATATTCGGAGACTGGAAAAATCCGTATCTGACGCTTGCCAGGGACTACGAGGCGGATATACTTTCCGCGTTAGCGGACCTCTACGAAAAAGGATATATTTACAAGGATCTTAAACCCGTCAACTGGTGCAGGACCTGCGAAACAGCCCTGGCAGAAGCTGAAGTTGAGTATGAAGACAAAGTTTCGTTTTCCATATACGTGAAGTTCGAAGCGGATCCGGAGGATGCCCGGGGAGCGAAGACGTTTTTCGTTATATGGACCACCACTCCCTGGACGCTTATGGCAAATGTCGCGATCGCGCTGCACCCCCGGTTTATGTATTCTTTTGTCGCGGCCGGTGATGAGGTATGGATCATGGCATCGGATCTGGTCCCGGCCCTTGCGGGAAAGTTCGGAGTGAAGGATTACCGGGTTATAGAGGAACTTACGGGCCAGGAAACGGCGGAACGGATCAAAAAAGCGAGACATCCGTTCATTGACCGGAAAGCCCTGATAGTGCTGGCGGATTATGTCACAAAGGAAGAAGGCACCGGTTGCGTGCATACCGCGCCGGGCCACGGGCAGGAAGATTATCTTACCGGGAAAAAATACGGCCTTCCCGTTATTATGCCGGTTGAGGGCACCGGAAAGTTCAGCGCTGAAGCGGGTGAGTTCGCCGGGCAGGATGTTTTCGAGGCCAACAGCGCGATAATCGAAAAGATACGCGCGGAAGGGGTACTCATCATGTCCGAAGAGATCACGCATTCTTATCCCCACTGCTGGCGGTGCAAGGAACCCATTATATTCCGCGCTACCGAACAATGGTTCATGAACATAGATCACCTTGACCTGCGCAAGAGGATGGTGCGGACCATAGAGGAAGAGGTTGAATGGATACCGGCGGTAGGGCAAGAACGCATAGATTCCATGGTCAGGATGCGGCCGGACTGGTGTCTTTCCCGGCAGCGGTACTGGGGAGTGCCGATACCGGCTTTTCAGTGCGTTTCGTGCGGTGAGACGTTTACCAGCGCGGAGATCATCAGGAAAATAGCCGGTCTTACCCGGAAGAAAGGTGCGGACGTGTGGTTTGATACGCCTGCCGGCGAAATGATCCCGAAAGATGCAGCCTGCCGAAGATGCGGCGGCACGGATTTCCGCAAAGAGGACGATATACTGGACGTATGGTTCGATTCCGGGGTCAGCCATAAAGCTGTCCTGGACGCCAGAGAAGAACTGACTTTTCCGGCTGATCTGTATCTCGAGGGCTCTGATCAGCACAGAGGATGGTTCCAGGCGGCGCTTATTACATCCATGGCCGCAAAAGGACGCGCTCCTTACAGCAGGGTGCTGACGCACGGGTTCGTAGTGGACGGCAAGGGCAAAAAAATGTCCAAGTCGACAGGGAATGTAATAAGTCCGCAGGATATAATGAGGAAATACGGCGCCGATATCCTGAGATTGTGGGTGGCTTCGAGTGATTATAGAGTGGACATAAAAGTTTCTCCGGAGATCCTGGAACGGCTTGCGGATGGTTACAGGAAGATACGGAACACGTTCCGTTTTTTGTTAAGTAATCTGTACGATTTTGACGTATCAAAGGACGCCCTCGCGGTCCGGGATTTATCGGAAACCGACAGATGGATGCTGTCCCGGCTTCATGGATTGGTCGAAGAGATGAATGGCTATTATGACAGCTGGGAGTTTTATAAAGTGTACCGTGCCGTGTATAATTTTTGTGTTTATGAAGTGAGTGCTTTTTATCTTGACGTTTCAAAGGATGTGTTGTATGTAATGGCACAGGGTTCCGCTGAAAGGAGGTCGGCGCAGACAGCCGTCTTCCGGGTACTGCATACTTTGGTCCGTATAGTGGCTCCTATTCTTTCTTTCACCGCGGAAGAGGTCTGGCGGGCCATTGAGTCCGGAGAGAAAGAAGAAAGCGTCCATATGTCGGATTGGCCGGACACCGACGGGGATATGAGCAACTGGAAAGACGGGGAACTTGACGCGAAATGGCGGAAGATACTGGAGATAAGAGACGGTGTCATGAAGCTTCTTGAGTTAAAACGCGAAGAGGATCTCATAGGAAGCCCCTTGGAAGCAGCTATCACGCTCTATTCCGACGACGCGGGGATGTTTGATTTCGTCCGGGAGAATATCGGTCTTTTCCCCGGGCTTTTCAAGGTTTCGCAGGCGACGGTGGCAGAGGGGCTTGAGCGCGATATGGAAGATGTCCCGAACCTGCCGCTCAAGATCGGGGTAAGACGGGCCCCTGGAGAGAAATGCCAGAGATGCTGGAATTTCAGCGAAACCGTCGGGGAAAACAAAGACTTCCCGGATTTATGCAAGCGGTGTTATAATACACTTCTGGAAAGGAGCCGTAATGGTTAAAAAGAGAAGCCCGGGCAAAAAGGATATGCCTTTCACAAAACAGGAATTAAAGACTATAAGGAAAGAGCTGATAGAGAAGAAGGCGCAGATCATCCAGGAACTTATAAGTCTCAAAGACGAAGGTTTGAATAAATCGTTCAAGGACGCTTCGGGCGATCTTTCCGGATATTCTTTCCATATGGCGGACATGGCTACCGATCTTTATGACAGGGAGTTTTCCCTGGGGCTGGCCGAAGCAGAGCGGGAGAGATTGTTCTCCCTGGATGAGGCGCTGAAACGCGTTGACGAAGGCACCTACGGCAGCTGCGATTTTTGCGGAGCGCACATTTCGAAACAACGCCTTAAAGCCATGCCACAGGCAGGACATTGTATCAAATGCCAGGAAAAAGAAGAAAAGTCCGCGGGCAAATAAGATTGTATTGTTTTATAATTTTTCTTATTTACTCCTTGGATCAGCTGTCCAAATTCTGTGTAGGGAAGGTTCTCCTCTCGCGCCTTGACGTACCGGTGATCAAGAATTTTTTCCATATAAGGCTTGTACATAATACCGGCGCGGCTTTCGGGCTGTTCGGAAAACATCCTTACCTGTTCGTTATTATCGCTGTGCTGGCGTTAATCCTTATCAGTTATTTTTTAATACGCAGATCACACATATTGAACGTTGGGGAAAGGATCGCCCTTTGTTTCATGATGGGCGGCACGCTGGGGAATCTTACAGACAGGATACGCTTCGGGTATGTGATAGATTTTATCGATTTTCGGATATGGCCGGTGTTTAATCTCGCCGACAGTTTTATCAGTATCGGGGCCGTTACGCTTGGATGCTCGCTGCTTGCCGGCATTAGAGCGCAAAAACAGTCGCCCGATTCCGATGCGGGATCGGAATTACACATCTGACCCAGTCTGTTGGTGTGTGACCGGGGTAAAGATGGAGAATGAATGCATCGCATAATATTTCAGTTCGGGTCTTTTACCCTGTATTCTTACGGGCTGCTTGTAGCAGCCGGTTTTCTGCTTTCCACGATCCTCATACTCCGGGACTCCGAAAAGTTCGGGATGCGCTCTGACAGTATTTTTGACTGTTTGATAGTGATCCTCATCGGAGGCCTGATCGGGGGCAGGCTTCTGTTTGTGCTTATCAACTGGGAATACTACTGCCGTTATCCCCTGAGGGCGCTGATGTTCTATGAAGGCGGCCTGGCTTTTCAGGGGGCCCTTGCAGTGGCCGTGCTGTCGGGAGCGGTGATGTCACGGATAAAAAAGCTTTCTTTCTGGAAGGCCAGTGACCTGATAGCTCCGTATATAGCCCTGGGCCAGGCAGTAGGGCGAATAGGCTGTTATCTTAACGGCTGCTGTTACGGCAGGGTCATTGAAAGAGGAATAGGGGTTACGTTTCCCGGAGAGACGGTGATGAGGATACCCACACAGACTTACTCGAGCCTGTTTCTTCTTATGATTTTTATGGTCCTCATCGCGCTGAGGAAAAGGCGGCTTTTTGACGGATACCTTTTTACCATGTATATGATCTTATATGCGTCTTTCAGATTTTTTATGGATTTTATGCGGGGCGACAACCTCGCCGTTTTTCTCGGCATAAGGATCTCCCAGATCATAAGCATAGGTATGTTTCTGTGCGGTATCATCGTTTATATCGTCCTGTCGAGAGCAAAGAAGCGCGGAAATGAAAATTGAGTGTATCACATGCCGCAAAATGAAGAACTCAGATTCACGGTAAGTCATGAGGATGCCGGGACCCGCATGGATAAATGCATAACGCTTAAAGTAGGTGAGGGGTATTCCAGAACTCATGTAAAGTTTCTCATGGACAGCGGGTTTGTCCGCGTTAACGGAGAGACGGTCAAGCCTCATTATATTGCGCGTGAGGGGGACGCGGTTTTTGTCGGATTGGCGCCCCTGCCGGAGATAGATGATGTGGAACCGGAGGACATCCCGTTGAATATACTGTACGAGGACGACTGGATCATCGTGGTGGACAAACCGGCCGGTATGGTTGTTCATCCCGGAGCGGGGAACAGGACAGGGACACTGGTAAGCGCGCTTCTCTATCACTGCGGTGAATTGCCCGAAGCGGGAGACAGCCTCAGACCCGGGATCGTGCACAGACTGGATAAAGATACATCAGGCGTTATAGTAGCGGCTAAGAACTTCCGGGCTTTGAGGTCACTGGCAAAACAGTTCCAGGGGAGGGCTGTCCGAAAATGGTATGTAGCGCTGGTAAAGGGACGTGTCGAGATGGATAACGGCATCGTTGAAGCGCCCGTGGCAAGGCATGCGGTGGACCGAAAAAAGATGAACGTCGACTACGCGGGAGGTAAAGAAGCCTGCACGCTTTATCATGTTATCCAAAGGTTCAGTGATTTCACTTTCCTGCGTCTGGAACTGAAAACCGGCCGAACGCATCAGATACGTATTCACATGAAGCACCTCGGGCATCCTGTTCTCGGTGATACTAAATACGGCCGTGGCCGTGACATGGCCCGGCTGGCGCTTCATTCCGAAACGCTTGGTTTTACCCATCCGGATACCGGCGAGTATATGGAGTTCAGTTCCCCCATGCCGGAGGATATGCAGGAGGCAGTTGAGAAGGGAAGACATGAATGACCGGGAGATGAGCTATGGATTGGAAGATCAAAAAGGCCAGTGGAGGATTAAAAGGCGAATTATCGGTTCCGTCTGATAAGAGCATTTCACACAGGGCAGTAATGTTCGGGTCGATATCCCGCGGGAAATGCCGTATACGCAATTTTCTTTTCAGCGAGGACTGCATGCGGACACTTGAGGCGTTCCGCAGCATGGGTACGGAAATAGCCAGGAAGGATGGCACGGTCACGGTTCAGGGAAAAGGCCTGAAAGGGCTTGCCCCGCCGCCGGAGGAGCTTTATCTCGGGAATTCCGGAACAGCCATGCGCATACTGGCGGGGGTACTTGCGGGACAGGAGTTCACCACTGTCCTTACCGGAGATAAATCCCTTTCGCAGCGCCCCATGCATCGTATCATAGAACCTCTCTCGCTGATGGGGGCGGAGATCGAGCCGGTGGAAGGAGGGGCTCACGCGCCTCTGAGGATAAAAGGGAGAAAAATCCCGCTGAGTTCCGTAAGGTATGAGATGCCTGTAGCCAGCGCGCAGGTAAAATCGTGCGTGCTTGCCGCCGGTTTGTACGCCAGCGGAAGGACTTCTGTCAGCGAACCTTTTCAGTCAAGGGATCATACCGAACGTATGATGAGATATTTTTCGGCGGACATTAAAAATAAAGGCCTTACGACCGAGATCACCGGCTTGAAAGAGCTCGTGCCCGCGCCTCTCGCAGTTCCGGGGGATACATCAAGTGCGGCCTTTTTTATGGTCGGAGCGCTTCTTGTCAAGGGTTCACGTCTGATCATACGTAACGTCGGGCTGAATCCCACGAGGACCGGAGTGATTAGCGTCTTGAGGAGGATGGGCGGGGACATCAAGGTTCTCGACCGCCGGGAAGGTTTTGAGCCTGAGGGTGATCTGGAAATACGGCACTCGCGGTTAAAGGGCACGGTCGTGGAGGCAGAAGAAGTCCCACTGCTGATAGATGAGATCCCGATCCTCGCGGTTGCGGCTGTTATGGCTGAAGGAATGACAGTGATCAAAGGGGTGAAGGAATTGAAGGTCAAAGAGAGTGACAGAGTAAAAAGTATTGTGGAAAATTTTTCCCGCATGGGAGTCCGTATCGAGGAGGAAAACGGTTCTCTGCTGATCCCGGGGAGGAACGGTAAAATAGCCGCGTCCGGGCTGGACAGTTTCGGTGACCATCGCATTGCCATGAGTATGGCCGTTGCGGCCCTGGTTTCTGACGGGGACTGTCTTATCCGGGATACCGCCTGCGTTAACACGTCGTATCCCGGCTTTCTTTTTGATATCGAGAAGGTAAGAAATTAAAAGTTCCAGCCCGGGCTGGAACTTAAGAACAAAAAAGGTTTGACAAAGGTTTTATTGTTTGTTACTATTTTTAAAGTTTTATGAACGCAAAACCGTGACCTGCCGCGACATTATATATATATATTAGCTCGTATATTAGCTGAACCAAGATTATTCTAGATATGATTCAACATCGCTTAATGAAATATTTTGATAGTCTCCTGGGGGTCTTTTCCAGCGACATGGGCATAGACCTGGGGACCGCTTCCACCCTTGTGTATCTAAAAAATGAAGGCATTGTTCTCTGTGAACCTTCGGTCGTGGCCATAGAGGCAGGGACCTCAAATGTTCTGGCTGTCGGGGAGGAAGCCAAACGCATGCTGGGAAGGACTCCCGGGAATATTGTCGCGATAAGGCCCATGAAAGACGGAGTTATCGCTGATTTTGAGATCACCGAAAGCATGTTGAGATATTTCATCAAGAAGGTTCACAATTCCCGCAGGCTGGTCCGTCCGCGGGTCGTTATAGCGATCCCTTCGGGTATTACAGAGGTTGAGAAACGCGCGGTCAAGGATTCCGCTCTTCATGCGGGTGCCAGAGAGGTCTATATGCTGGAGGAACCGATCGCGGCTTCGATCGGCGTCGGTCTTCCGATACAGGAACCCTCGGGGAACATGATAATAGATATCGGCGGCGGGACTACCGAGATGGCAGTGATATCCCTGGCCGGAGTCGTATTCTCAAAGTCTATCCGCATTGGCGGGGATGAGATGGATGAGGCGATCATGAATTACCTGAAGCGGACTTACAATCTCATGGTAGGGGAAATGACCTCTGAAGGGATCAAGATAAAGATAGGGGCCGCTTATCCCATGAAAGAAGAGAAAACAATGGATGTCAAGGGCCGGGATCTTGTCGCGGGACTCCCCAAGATGATCACCATAACCAGCGAGGAGGTCCGTGAGGCGCTTTCCGAGCCGATCGCCCAGATAGTGGAGGCTGTAAGGATCACGCTGGAGAGGACACCTCCGGAATTATCCGCGGACCTCATAGAAAAGGGATTGATACTTGCCGGGGGCGGGGGACTTCTCAGGGGACTGGACAAACTTATTGCAGAGGAGACCGGCCTGCCTGTCCATCTCGCCGATGATCCTTTGACGGCTGTGGCCCTGGGAACGGGAAAGGTGCTGAGCGAATTGAAGTACCTTAAGAAGTTAACGATTACGGCCGGTCTGCAGAAATAAGAAAAAATAACAGCTGCTCAATGTGTATAAACTCTCTATCGAAAAGAAAATCCGGATATTTGCCACATGCCTTCTTGCGTTAGTATTCCTGCTTTTTTTCTCCGGCGTTAGAAAACTTTTCCTCAAAGCATTCCTGTCCCCCATAAAATTTTATTACAGTGTCAGCCGGTATTGCGGCAGTAAACAGTATCTGGCCGAAGAGAACGAATCCCTGCGTGAGACGATAGGGAGCCTTTCCCTGGAGGTCGACCGGTTCAGGGATCTGCGGGATGAAAACAAGCGCCTCCGCGCCCTTTTAAAATTCGAAGAGAAGATCCAGTTTGACACTGTCTCCGCCGAAGTTATCGTGAGAAACCCCAACGACTGGATAGGGTCGTTTGTTATTAACAAAGGGACCGCGGACGGGGTACAAAAGGACTCGGCAGTATGCTCCGCCAGGGGGTTACTGGGGAAGGTGGTCGAGGCCGGGAAAAACACCAGTTCCGTTATGCTGATAACGCACCCGGGGTTTAAAGCAGGCGCCATGCTGAAAGAATCGCGTATCAACGGCATTGTAACAGGGGCAGGGAAGGGTAGGGCCAGGATACTTTATCTTCCCATAGACGCGGAAGTAAAGGAGGGCGCTGTTGTCGTCACCGCGGGATTCAGCCGGTTATTCCCTAAAGGCATAACCATAGGCGAGATCGTTTCCGTGGGCAAAAGTAAGACAGGACTGTATAAGTACGCGACGATCAAACCCTCCGCGGACTGTTTCAGCCAGGAAGAAGTCCTGTGTATAAAATAAAACTTGAGCCTTGAAGCCTGATAACATGAAGACACGGTTTTACCTTTACGGCTTGCTTATCATTTCTGTCCTGGCCCAGGCCATCCTGGTGAGCCGTATCGAACGGTTCCCCGATGTTATCCTGCTTATGGTCGTTTTTACGGGTATTTTCCTGGGCGGAGCCGACGGTGCGAGTTTTGGTTTTATAGCCGGCTTTTTCAGAGGGTGTCTTTCGGTTGACACGCTTGCTCTGGATATCCTTATCTTTCCGGCGGTGGGGGCGTTATCTTCACTGCTGCCCAGGATGTTTTACCGGCAGAATCCCGCCGCTCAGGTGATTACTACGGCAACCGCGGCATTTATGGTGATAGCGGCTCATACGTTTTATTTAAATATGACCAGCGGCAATGACATCGGCATACCTTTTGTTATCCTCATGAGCCGGCGGTCCCTGATAATGACCGTCCTGGTTTCTCCGTTTGCATTCGCTTTTCTTAAATGGTTATTAAGACTGAAACCATGAGAACGAAGATATTCGCACTGATCCTGATTTCCTGCATGGCGATCCTTCTGATAAGCCTGGCCTGTATCCAGGTCGGCTGGCATGAGAGATACAGGGTCATGTCAGAGGGGAACAGGCTGAGAGTGGTTTCTTTGATGGCTCCCCGGGGCTGTATTTTTGACAGAAACGGGGATGGCCTGGTAAAGGATGTCCTGTGTTTTAACGTCTCGGTCATTTACAGCCGGATCAAGGACATGGATTCTCTGGCGGATGTTTTGAGTTCCGTTCTTGAGGTTCCAAGGGGTGAGATCGCCGCAGACATCAAGAAAAGCCGGGAGCAGCCTTATTCGCCTGTCTGCGTTGCCGCTGATGTGGGGATAGAGAAAGCCATACATCTGGAAGAAAGCGGGGCGGATTACCCGGGCCTTTTGCTTGAGGTATCCGCCAAGCGTGAGTATATACACGGGAACACTGCGTCGAATACCCTGGGATATGTGGGATGTATAAACCGTTCTGAATTTGAGACGCTGAAACATTACGGTTACCAGATAAACGATCTGGTAGGCAGGGACGGGATCGAAAAATATTATGATGAATATCTGAGGGGCAGGCATGGCGGTAAGCAGATCGAAGTCGATCATCGGGGGCGTAAGGTATTAACGCTGGGGTTCAGGGAACCGAGTCCCGGTAAAGATCTCTATCTGACCATTGATCTGGAGCTTCAGAAGTTCTGTGAGGAGCTTTTGGAGAACAAGAAAGGAGCCATACTGGCCATGGATCCTGAGGATGGAGCCATACTGGCCATGGCCAGCGCCCCGGCTTATGACCCCAACATTTTCGTCAGCCGAACCAGAAGACAGGAGATAAATGATCTCCTGAAGAACAGGGATTATCCTTTGCTTAACAGGGCGATCGGCGGCGCTTACCCGCCGGGTTCGATATTCAAGATCATAGTGGCTACAGGCGCGCTGGAGACGGGGGTTGCGACACAGGAAACGGCGTTTAACTGTCCGGGTTATTTTACCCTGGGCAGGGCGACGTTCCACTGCTGGCGGGAAAGCGGCCACGGTATGCTGGTATTGAAAGAGGGGATAAAAAACTCGTGTAACGTCTATTTTTTCAATCTTGGCCTTCTTCTCGGGGTAGACAGAATATCCGCGTTCGCAAAGGAATTCGGGTTTGGGGCGTGTACGGGAATAGACCTTCCCGGAGAGACGCCGGGGACGGTCCCGACACGCAACTGGAAGAAGAAGCGTTTCGGTGAGAACTGGTATAAGGGCGATACCGTGAACTATTCGATAGGGCAGGGATATCTTCTGTGCTCTCCGCTTCAGATAGTCCGGATGATGTCTGTTTTCGCGAATGGAGGTTATCTGGTGAAACCTTATGTGGTGGAGAAGATCGGAGGAATACCCGTAAGCAGCGGGGCCCGGATCGATCTGAACATATCTCCGGGATCGCTTGAAATCATACGGGACGCGTTAAGGAAAGTCGTAAACGATCCAAGGGGTACGGGCATGAAAGCGAGACTGGACAATGTTGTGGTCGCTGGGAAAACAGGCACGGCCCAGACCTCAAAAGAGAAGAATCACGGCTGGTTCGCCGGGTTTGCGCCGTTCGAGAAAGCAAGACTGGCGGTTGTGGTATTTGACGAATACGGCGGTAAAGGCGGTTATTACGCGGCTGGAACAGGGGGCAGGGTTTTTCAGAAGGCAGAAGAGCTCGGGCTGCTTAGCGGTGATCGTGATCAACCTGCGGAGGATCGGGACTAAGGAACCGCGGATAAAACGCGGGACACGGGAAAAGGGACAATATGATAACAGCCAGGAGAGGACGTATCGATAAGGTTTTATTACTCGCCGTTGTGCTGATCTCTCTTCTCGGGATCGTTTTCATATACAGCGCGACATGGGACAGGGAGGCAGGCGGAGGCCTGGATGCGCTTGTATTGAAGCAGATACTGTGGGTCACGGCCGGGTTTGTTTTTCTTTTCATAGCCGCGAACGCGGATTATCTGAAGATTATGGATTTTGCTTATGTAATATACGCCCTGAACCTGGCGGCTCTTGTTTTTCTTTTATTGTTCGGCGGCGAACGTTACGGCGCCAGACGCTGGATAGATATGGGGCCTGTCTCGCTGCAGCCTTCCGAATTCGTAAAAATTACCGTAATTCTGGCCCTGGCCGCTTTTTTGGGAGGGAGGCGCGAGAAAATAGCCACGCTCGGAACTTATGCGGGCGCCATTATCCTGATAATGCCTGCTGTTGCCCTGATCTTTCTCCAGCCGGATCTTGGGACAGCACTTGTATTTATTCCCGTACTTTTTGCCATGTTATTCCTGTGCGGGGGAAGGGTTAAATACATATTTTTGAGCGTGGCGGCGGGACTGGCAGGCCTGCCTTTTTTTTGGAGTCTCCTGAAGGATTACCAGAAAAACAGGCTTATGGTTTTCATAAATCCGAATCTGGATCCGCTCGGAGCCGGGTATACCATAATCCAGTCGAAGATCGCGATCGGGTCCGGTGGTATATTCGGGAAGGGCTGGCTCAATGGAACGCAGAGTTATCTGAAATTCCTTCCCGAGCGGCATACCGATTTCATCTTCTCCGTAATCGGGGAAGAGTGGGGTTTTATCGGTGCCGCGGCATTGATAGGGTTATACGCGCTGCTTATAGCGCGCGGGATAAGGATCATAGCTGTTGCCGATGATATCTACGGGAAAGCCGTGGCCGCCGGGGTAGTAACACTGATATCTTTCCAGGTTTTCGTGAACATATCGATGACGATCGGGCTCATGCCGGTTGTCGGGCTGCCTCTTCCGGCTATAAGTTACGGCGGATCCAATACCGTTGCCACTCTTATAGGCGCGGGCTTTTTACTCGCCATAGGCCGTAAGGCCGACCGGTAAAAGGGATCCAGCCTGACCAGTAGTGAGCATCTCTCTCAGTAAAACTGATACAAATAATCCAAACCTCTCTCGGGATAGCGCAATATCAGATAGGTATGATCATGAACGGATTAAAAGGGATACTTGACAAGGTACAGAAACCGGGACGCTACATCGGCGAAGAGACTAACAGTGTCCGTAAAGCTTTTACGAAAAGCAGGACATCGGTTGTTCTGGCATATCCCGACACCTATGAGGTCGGTATGAGTTATCTGGGACTGCGTATCCTGTATCATCTTCTTAACGAGCGGGACGATATTGTCTGCGAACGGGTATTTATGCCGTGGGATGATATGGAACGGGAATTGAAGAACCACGGCCGGCGATTGTTCAGTCTGGAATCGAAGACCGACATAAACAGATTTGATATTGTGGGGTTCTCTCTTTCGTACGAGTTGACATACACGAATGTTTTGAACATGCTTCATCTGGGCGGCATAACGCTTGTCTCGAGACAACGGCGCGGGGATGAGCCTCTGGTCATAGCCGGCGGGGCCTGCTGCTATAACCCCGAGCCGATGAGCGGGTTTATTGACGCGTTTATAATCGGCGACGGCGAAGGATCCCTTCCGAGGTTCATCGACGAATACCGCAGGGCCAGGGCGAAGACACGCGACAGGAAGCGGATACTGAGGTCTCTTGCCGGGCTTGAAGGAGTATACGTGCCGTCCCTCTACAAGGCTGAATACTCGGGTAAGAGATTCCTGCGGCTCAGACCCGTTGAAAAAGAGGTGCCGGCGGTGGTAGAGAAGGCCCGGGTCCGGGATCTTGAAAATACGTATTATCCGGTAAAACAGATAGTTCCACTGGTAAAGATCATTCATGACAGGATGGCTGTAGAGGTCATGAGAGGGTGCCCGAACAGGTGCCGTTTCTGTCAGGCGGGCGCTGTTAACCGTCCAGTGAGGGTCAGAACCGTGGACCGTCTCAGGAGTATCTGCCGGGAGACTTACAGATACACCGGTTACGAGAGGATCTCTCTTTTGTCCCTCTCCAGTGTGAATTATCCATACCTGGTGGATCTGGTCAGGGCACTGAAAGAGGATTTTCGCGACAGGGGCATCGGGATATCGATACCGTCACTGCGCGTGGATGAAACGTTTTACAGCCTCCCGGAGATGATATCCGCTGTGCGCCGGACCGGCCTGACTTTTGCCCCGGAATCTGCCAGCGACAGAATGAGAGAATCACTCGGAAAGGATATTGACATCAGGGTCCTTTGCAGATCGGCTTTGCTCGCGTTCCGCCACGGCTGGGCAAGGCTGAAGTTGTATTTTATGGTAGGATTTCCCGGGGAACCCGAAGACGAGGCGGAAAATATAATAAAGCTGTCGCGGGAGCTCTCCGGCCTGAAAAAGACAGTATCCAGCGGCGCTGCCGAGATAAAAGTCAGCGTCAATCCTTTTATACCCAAAGCGCATACTCCCTTCCAGTGGCTTGGCATGAAAGAGAAGAGCGGGATGAATCGCATAAAGAAGGCACTGCTGTCGAATTCTTCCAGGAAGATACAGGTAGCGTTCCACAACCTGGAGCAGTCGTTAGTGGAAGGGAGCCTGTCAAGAGGCGAGCGCAGACTCTCCAATGTCATATATACGGCATGGAACAGGGGCGCTAAGATGGACAGCTGGACGGAATTTTTTAATTTCAGGATATGGGAAGAATCCTTCCGCGAGAACGGACTTGATATACATGATTACGCTTACAGGACTTACGCTCTTGACGACGCCCTGCCATGGGCACATATAAGGACAGGCATTGACGAAAATTATTTTAAGACGGAGATTGAGAAAAGCGGCCTTTACAGGCCTCCAGACCGCTGATCCGAAGATGCCTGTGCCTGAATCTGTATTAGTTCAGTTGAGAGAAGATGCTTACGTCTGGTCAGGCTGTCAGGCTTATTCCTACCAGGAACGTCCGATTCCCTCCAGCGGGGAATCGGACTCAAAAAGGGGCCCGAAAATCCGCCTTCGGCGGATACCAAGCTTTCGGGCCCCTTTAATGTCCTGTACGGAATAAGCCTGACAGCCTGACCAGTCACCGGTGTCCATTTTTCTATAACAATACTTTGTTCAACCAGGATAAGAAATATTCATTTGAATAGTCGCATCGAGCGGCCCGGGTAAGAATGTTTCAAAACAGCCACTCGCTGGTTGAGTTACATTTTTTGCCTGAATCTTGAATATGGGCTTTTTGACTTTTGATTGCGCGTCGTGTATTATTAATACATTCGGCGATTTTGTGTAGAACTATATTATTATATTAAAGACGGAGGTGCGTTATGGGGGTGTGGCAGTATCTGTCCCTGGGGAGAAAAAGTCTGAAATATAAGCTGATGATCGCTTTTTCCCTTATGTCGATCCTTCCTTTGCTGGTTATCGCGTATTTTGTCACGAATTACGTTTTCCCGGAGACGCAGGCGGATATGTTCCAGGCAAGCGCTATTGTTCTGTTCTCTTTGTGGGTTGCCTGGTCAGGGTATCTTCTGGCAAAGGAGCTCATAATTCCGATCGTTAACCTCGCTATTGAGACGAAGATCATAGCGGGTGGGCACTTCGATTCAAACATTTTGCTCAAAAGGGACGATGAACTGGGGGACATAGCCAGCGCCGTCAATAGCATGACCGGGAAGATACGCGGTTATGTGAAGGAACTGCAGGAATACAGCAAAAAGACGGCATCCCTGAATGTCAGGATACACAGAAAAGTCCTTACGCTTACAAATCTGATGAGACTGGGCGATCTTATCAGTTCAGGAGCGAAATTCAAGGAAGTGGCCAATTTTGCCACTGAAAGGCTGGCGCAGGAGCTGTACGGAGGTTTTTGCGCCATCTTTACGAGAGAAAAGACAGGAACATATTCCCTGGAGTCTTTTTTCAACGATTCCGGCAAGAATATAGTTGTCACCGACATCGGACCGGAACTTCCTTCCATGGAGAAGTTTTTCGTCAGGGATGAGTGCCTTATGGTCGATTCACGCCCGCGGAAGGGTTCCTGGCAGGAGGAGTTGAGGAAGAAACTGGCTAAGGTGAACGTCGTCTTGTTCCCGATGAAGGTAAACGCCAATATCGTAGGGATCATAATGTTCGGCAATTCCGCGGAAGGTGTTGAGTTCGGCGATGAGGATGTGGATGTCATAAGGGCTTATGAGAAAGAGCTGGTCCTCGGGTATCAGAGTTCCCGGACAGGTGAAAGGGTGAAAAGCCTGGAGGTGGTTGACAGTCTTACGGGTCTCTATACCTTTTCCTATATTGAAGAACAGCTGCAGGATGAGATCAACAGGGCTGTATATTATCAGCGCCCCTGTTCCATGATAGTGCTGAGCGTGGATGATTTTGAAAAATATTCGGACCATTACGGCGCGTCAAAGGCGAAACATGTCCTCAGACAGCTGGCTGATCTTTTGAGCGCGTCCGTGTCCCCGGTCAGCAAGATCGCGAGGTCCGATCATAACGAGTTTGGGGTGCTTTTACCCGAGACGAACAAAAGAGAAAGCCTTGAGATGGCCGAGCATATTCGCGGGAAGATAGAAAAGATGGAGCTTTCAACCGAAGCGAATGACAGGCTCACCGCGAGTATAGGGGTTGGCGAAAATCCTATCGACGGAACGAACGCGAAGGAAATCATAGACAAGGCCCGTCAGTATATGGAGAAAGCCAGGGCGCAGGGGAAAAACAAGGTAATGGGGGAATAAGCGTGAAGGATATGAGGAAAGATATCAGGAAAATATTGATGGCCATGCCCGGGAAACGGGCGTCTGATCTTCACATAAGCGCGAATGCGCCTATGCATTACCGTATCGATAACGAACTGGTGGAGGTGGAGAGCGGGCCTTTATCTTCCCAAGAGACGAAGGACATTGTTTACAGTATGTTGAACGAGGGGCAGATAAAGAAGTTCGAGGAAGAAAAGGAGCTTGATTTCTCCCTGATGATCGAGAATGTGGGTCGGTACAGGGCCAATGCGTTCCTCCAGCGCGGCAATGTCGGCTGTGCCGTAAGGCTGATACCTTTTCGTATATGGAGCATGTCGGAATGCGGACTGCCCGAAGAAGTGGTGCGGGGATTTTGTAACTGCCAGAGAGGGCTGGTTCTCGTGACCGGCGCTACAGGGAGCGGTAAGTCAACGACTCTTGCGGCCATGGTAGATGAGATCAACAGCACCCGGGACTGCCATATCGTGACGGTCGAGGACCCCATTGAGTTTGTCCATGAGAACAAAAAGGCCATTGTCGATCAGAGACAGCTGTATGAAGATACGCATTCTTTCGGCAAGGCCTTGAGGTATGTGCTGAGGCAGGACCCGGATGTTATTCTTATCGGCGAGTTACGCGACCTCGAGACCATACAGGCTGCGATGACCATTGCCGATACGGGGCACCTTGTCCTGGCTACCCTGCACACCTCGGACAGCACCCAGACAATAACCCGTATAGTGGATGTATTCCCGTCTCATCAGCAGAGGCAGGTCAGGGGCCAGCTTTCGCTCATACTGGTCGGCGTCCTCTCGCAGGAGCTGATACCGCGTCAGGATCAACCCGGCAGGATCCTGGCTACCGAGATACTCGTGGCGACCCCGGCTGTCAAAAGCATGATACGGGAGTCCAAGGAGCACCAGATATACTCTATCATACAGACGTCCCAGAAGTTCGGGATGAGGACAATGAACCAGGTCCTGGTTGAATTTTATACCAAGGGCATAATAAGTTACGAAGACGCGGTGGCCAGATCGTCTAATATTGAGGAATTGATCAAGATGATCGGATAGCACTCCGTAAAATTGAGGTTTACTGTACAAAACGCTGGCCTCGTTTGGCAACAGGAGAACACAGTGATGGCCGAAAATCGGACAGGCAAGAAACTCGGGGAGATCCTGATCGAGAGCAACGTCATTTCCACGGAGCAGTTGCAGCAGGCCCTTGATTTCCAGAAGCAGGAAGGAGGCCTTTTAGGGGAGATCCTGGTCAGACTGGGATATGCGAATGAACGGGACATAGTTCAGGCGTTGACCGTCCAATGCGGTTTTCCCTATCTTCCGCTGGAAAACTATGAGCTTAAAAAAGAGATCGTAGAGATAGTCCCGGAAAACGTGGCCAGGCAGTACAGTGTTGTTCCTCTGGATGTCATGGGAGACATTCTGACCGTTGCGATGTCGAACCCTCTCAATGAAAAGGCGATAGAGGACGTGGAGATGATAACCAAAAAGAAAGTCCAGGTGTTCATCAGCACTGTTACATCCGTGTCCGAGGCCTTAAACAAACTTTACAAGCGGGAACGCGGATAAGAGGCATTTTTATATGGCCCTGTCACTGACAAAAAAGATCTGTGATCTTCTTATCAAAAAAAAACTTGTCACAGAAGACGATCTGAATAAGGCCAGGGAGATAAGCGCGGAAAAAGGAGGGCATCTCAGCGATATCCTGGTCGAGATGAACGCGGTTTCCAGGGACGATCTTTTGACCACGCTCAGTGAAGGGCTTGGATTCCCTCCGATCAAACTCTCCCATTTCCGGATAGATAAGGATGCCCTCAAGCTTATACCGAAAAAGATCTCAATATCATATCAGATACTGCCGGTTTCCCGTGTAGGGAAACAGCTTACCGTTGCAATGGTCGATCCCCTGAACATATTCGCGCTCGATGACCTGAAAACAGTGACCAATATGGACATCAGCCCGGTCATCGCGGCTGAAGATGATATGAAAGAAGCGATAACCAAATACTATGAGAAGTCGGCCGGCGAGGAGATCAGTGCGATCGTCGATGATATCGAAACCGCACAGATGGAGATGGTTACCGAGAAGGGGGAGGAGATCTCCTTCGGGGAACTTCTCCGGATAACGGAAGAGGCCCCCGTGGTAAAGCTTACCAACATGATATTGAGCAGGGGGGTAAAAGAGCGGGCGAGCGATATCCTGATAGAACCGATGGAGGCAAATTCCCGGGTCAGGTATCGAATAGACGGCGTATTGCGTGAGTGCTATGATCCTCCCAGGAAGTTTCACCAGGCACTGATATCCCGTATAAAAGTCATGTCAGATCTTGATATTGCCGAAAGGCGTCTGCCGCAGGACGGACGGTTCAAAATAAAGATCGAGGAAAGGACGGTGGATTTCAGAGTCTCTATAATACCCTCCAGCTTCGGAGAAAAGGCGGCCCTGAGGATACTTGACAAAGAACAGGCGATGATAGACCTCGACAGGCTTGGATTCATGGAACATGACAAACAGATGATCCGGACTGCCAGCGAAAGGCCGCACGGCATGATACTGGTATGCGGCCCGACAGGATGCGGCAAGACCACCACCCTGTATTCCATATTGAAGCATGTGGACGACCCCGGCAAAAATCTTATTACTGTCGAAGACCCGGTTGAATATGAGCTCAAAGGCATCAACCAGGTTTCCATAAACGAGGAGATCGGCCTGACGTTTGCCGCCTGTCTTCGTTCAATTTTGAGACAGGATCCCGATATCATCATGGTGGGGGAGATCAGGGACTTTGAAACGCTGGATGTTGCGATCAAATCCGCGTTGACAGGGCACCTTGTCCTGAGCACCCTGCACACGAATACAGCGAGCGGCTCTATTATAAGGATGATAAATATGGGACTCGAGCCGTTCCTTATAACGTCTGCTGTCGAGCTTATCGCGGCGCAGCGATTGCTGAGAAAATTGTGCCTGGAATGCAGGGAATCTTACACGCCTTCAAAGGAGGTCGCTGAGAAATACGGGCTTTTTGATGAGAAAGGCAAAATACCCATGATTTACAAACCCAGGGGGTGTAAGAGATGCATGAATTCCGGCTATCAGGGAAGGGTCGGTATCATTGAATGTTTGAAACTGACCCCCGAAATAAAAGAACTTCTATTCAAGCGGGCACAAGCATCCGAGATCGAGAAAGCGGCCACAAAAGCGGGCATGAGCTCGCTGAGGGAAAATGGCATAAAGAACGTTATTGAAGGCATTACTTCTCTTGAGGATGTGCTGCGCACGACTGTTGAAAGCAGAGAAAGGGAGTAGAACCGGTATGGGGAGGTCCTTAAGGGACAGGATATTACAGGCTCTTCAGAAAAGAGGCCTCGTAGACGAGAAAGCCCTGAAGAAGGTGTTGAACGAAGCGCGGAAAAGGAACGAAGGCGATGTTCTGAACATGCTCGCCGCGAACGGTATTGTATCGAACCGCGACCTTTTGACGGTATTAAGCCAGGAACTGCGGATCCCCCCTATCGACATGTCAAGGATCGTCCCGGACGCGCAGGTCATGGCCCTGCTGCCTGAAAAACTTACGCAGCGGTATTCAATATTGCCGCTTTCGAAAGTAGGGAACGACCTGACACTTATCGTTTCCGATCCTACCGATATTTTGGCGATAGATGATGTCAAGACAATTACCGGTTGCGACGTGACACTTGTTCTGGCCACCCGCCGGGAGGTCCAGGATGCGCTCCGGGCTTTTTACAGCAAGATGGAGGATATTTCCACTATCGTGGAGGAGACGGAGGAAGAATCCGACGTAGAGGTTATCGGTAAGGCCGACGACCTTAACGTAATGGATATAACCAAAGAAAGCACGGCAGCGCCTATAGTCAAGATGGTCGATCTTATTATCAGCGAGGCGATAAAGAAAAGAGCGAGTGACATTCACATCGAACCGCAGGAAAGATCCCTGCAGGTCAGATATCGCGTGGATGGCGAACTGTACAGCACCTTTGACCTGCCTAAAAGGAATCAGAATGCCATACTGGCCCGTCTCAAGATAATGTCGAACCTGGATATCACAGAGACCAGGGTACCGCAGGACGGCAGGTTCCGGATAAAGCTGGAGAGAAAAGAGATAGACTTCCGTGTGTCTTCACTCCCCACCAGTTTTGGAAATAAAATCGTTCTGAGGGCCCTTGATAAAAGTAACCTGTCCGTGGGGATGGAGAGCCTCGGATTTCTCCCCGAACCTCTGGCCGATTTCAAGGAAGCTCTATCAAGGCCTTTCGGAATAATCCTGGTGACAGGGCCTACCGGCAGCGGGAAGTCTACCACGCTTTATTCGGTGCTCAATGAAATGAACGTTCCGGAGAGGAATATCGTTACGGTTGAAGACCCGGTGGAATACCAGGTTGCCGGCATAACTCAGATAGCGGTCCGTCCGGAGATAGGCCTGAGTTTCGCCGGCGGTTTGAGGGCAATACTCCGTCAAAGCCCGGATGTGATAATGGTGGGGGAGATACGGGATTTTGAAACGGCCGATACCGCCATTAAGGCGTCTCTTACAGGGCAGATGGTTCTCAGCACCCTGCATACGAACGACGCGGTCGGGTCGATCACGCGTCTTGTGAACATGGGGGTCGAACCGTTTCTTGTTGCCTCGAGCCTTATCATGTCCTGCGCGCAGAGACTTCTCAGAAGGATTTGTTCCAATTGCAAGACCGAGGATGAGATACCGAAAGATGTATTGAAAGAGATCAGGGCGAAATACCCTGAAGCCCGCGAAGTTGACAAGTTCTACAGAGGTAAAGGCTGCCCGAGGTGCAACAATAGCGGATATTTCGGCCGGCTGGGGACACTGGAGACCCTGCTCCTGGATGACGCGATAAGAGAGATGATAAACAATGGCAAGCCCGAGGGGGAGATCAGGGAATATCTGAAGTCCAGAGGCGTAAGCACTCTGCGGGATAACGCGATGCGGAAATTTATCAAGGGATGGACCAGTCTCGAGGAAGTATTGAGAGTTACTTAAACGGTGGTCTGTTGAGCTGTTTTTTGTAGAGGAGAAAAGATGCCCAAGTTCGTATATACAGCGAAAGATAAGACCGGCCGTACTATAAAAGGGGATGTGGAAGCCTCCGACAGGAAACATGCCCTTGATGTCCTGCGCGGCAAGGAACTGCTCATACTTAAACTTGAAGAGACCCGGGAGCGGGCCCCGATGTTCTCTTTATTCAAATTGTCCGGCAGAACAAAAGTGTCGCTGGATGAACTTGTAATATTCAGCCGGCAGATGGCTACCATGACGGACGCCGGTATCACCATTGTCACTTCGCTTGACACACTGGCCGAACAGGTGGATAATCCCGCCTTTAAAAAGATATTGCAGGATGTCCGTGATGCTGTCAACACCGGAACAAGTTTTTCCGACGCGATGATCAAATATACGTCTGTTTTTTCCTCTTTTTTCGTGAACATGATCAGGGCCGGGGAGTCCAGCGGCACGCTGGACGATGCCCTGGATAGGGTAGCGTCGTACCTGGAAAAGAGCAATGCGCTGCAGAAAAAAATAAAATCGGCGATGACATACCCGGCTGTTGTCACTTTTATGGCTTTCGCGATAACTCTTTTGATGATCCTGAAGGTAATACCCGTGTTCAAGGATATCTTTTCCGGGTTCGGCGCGGCTTTGCCGGCGCCCACTCAGTTCATGATCGATCTGAGCGATGCGGTGCGGAAGTATTTCTGGCTGTTCGGTATGGCCGGTATCGGTGCGGTGTTAGCCATGAAGTGGTATATCAATACAGATAAGGGCAGGGAGAAGATGGACGGTCTTAAACTGAAACTGCCGGTATTCGGCCCGTTATTCAAAAAGGTCGCCATAAGCAAGTTCACCCGCACTTTGAGCACTCTGGTAAAAAGCGGGGTTCCCATACTTTCCGCCTTTGAGATCGTCGCAAAGACCTCCGGCAATGTGGTCGTTGAGAAAGCGGTCATCAAGGTCAGGGACAGCGTGCGCGAAGGGGAAGGCATAGCCAAACCCCTGGAAAAAAGCGGGATATTCCCTCCCATTGTCACGCGTATGATCTCCGTGGGTGAAAAGAGCGGTGAGCTGGAAAAGATGCTGACAAAGATCGCGGATTTTTTTGACGAACAGGTTGACACCGTTGTCGATGCCCTGACCAGCCTGATAGAGCCTCTGATCATAGTTTTCCTCGGCGTGGTAATAGGCGGCATAGTGATCTGCATGTTCCTCCCGATATTCAAGATCTCCACAATCATCAATTTTTAGCGGGGACATGCCCCGAGGGGACACACCTCAAAGCTAACCAAGTATGGTTTTTTGCATTTTTTCTTTTACCCGTCTTCACAAAAGATCATGGACCTGCCCGTGGGGCTCCATGTCAAATGATAAAGACAAAAAAGAAGGAGATTTTTTCAAATCATTGATTTTTTGTGATTTTTAGGTCTTTTTTATATTTGAGGTGTGTCCCCCGGAGGCATATCCCCAATATATCAATATACAATATACGATTCAAATTTGCATTTTGGGGGATGTCCGGGTAAAATTGGAATAGAGGTCTGGGTTGATACCCCGGCTTTGGATATGTATCATATGGAAAGGAGGTGAGAAAGATGAAGATACGTAAATTTATGGGCAAAAAAGGTTTCACTCTTGTTGAGATCATGATCGTAGTTGCAATTATAGGTTTATTGGCGGCTATAGCTATCCCGAACTTTATGCAGGCCAGGACAAGAGCGCAGACGAATGCTTGTATAGCTAATTTAAAGCAGATCGACGGAGCCAAGACGCTGTATGCGCTGGACAACAATCTGTCGACAGGCGCTGCCTGCGGCATGGCGAATCTTGTGACTGCATATATCAAAAGGACGCCGAGCTGCCCTGCTGGCGGCACATATACGGTGGGAACTATAGGTACGACCGTTACGTGCAGTGTCGCGGGCCATACACTGTAACCGATCGTTTCGACAAGGCGTGAAGAAAAAGGGGTAATCGTCATATGATTGCCCCTTTTTGTGTGCACAGTGGGTTTCCTTCTGCGCGATCCCGCGCTTTGTCCGTGCAATGCCCGGAGGCTCCCCCCTGGCAACTCATCATTACGAACTTTTTGCCTGTGGATTTGTCTTATCAGTGTCATTACAGTATACTAAATACTAAATATAAACAGTTCAAATGATACATTTTTTCAGGAGGGGCATTGCGAAAAACCGGGTTTACGCTTGTCGAGATTATGATAGTCGTTGCAATAGTCGGCTTACTGGCAGCGATAGCTGTTCCGAATTTCTTTGGAGCCCGGCAGAGGGCGCAGACGAACCTCTGCATCGCGAATCTCAGGCATATCGAGGATGCCAAGTCCATGTGGGCTGTATGGGAGGGCAAGACCTCATCAGATACACCAGGGTGGGGCGATCTTGTCCCCGCTTATCTGCAAACAACACCGAATTGTCCGCAGGGCGGGACATATACCATAGGTTCCGTTGATACGAAGCCTGTCTGCAGCATAGCGGGGCATGTGCTGCCGTAATACGCATATGCAAGCACGTAAAAACGTTCTGATAATACTCTTTCTTTTTACCGCGGCCGTGGCGTGTTACAGCACCGTTCTCAACGCGGGATTTGTATGGGATGACGAGTACCTGGTCCTGCGTAATCCACTCCTGCGCGCTCCGCTCTGGTCTTTTCAGATATTCAGGCAGGATATAGTCGATTCCGGCTTCACATACACAATATACTACAGGCCCATCCAGATACTGAGCTACGCTGTCGATTACCGCCTGTGGGGGATGAATCCATTCGCGTTCCATCTGTCCGGCATTTTTCTGCATTTTCTGAACAGCGTGCTGGTTTTCTGCCTTACCCGGAAGATTTCAGGGAAAAGTACGGTCTCTTTACTGGCGGCGCTGCTCTTCGTGATCCATCCCGCGCATGCGGGGGCGGTTTCGTATATTTCGAGTAGAACGGACCTCTTATTCTTTTTTTTCGGTTTTTTGTGTATGTTATCCTATGTGTTTTTTGTGGAACGGCGGAGATACACCCTGCTGGCGGCAAGCGTTTTTTTTCTTGTCCTTTCACTTCTCAGCAAGGAAGCGGCGCTTGTCTTTCCTTTCCTGCTGCTGCTTTTGGACGCCCTGGTTTTGACAGACAGGCACAGGTTCCGGATCATGCACCATCTTCCGATTTTTTTTACAGCAGGATGTTATGCGGCCCTGCATCGCTTTCTTTTCAGCCAGAGGTATTCTCTTGTCTTCAGTCCGGGTGAATCCGGGGCGGGCCTTGTGAAATATTTTGCCATGGTCAGAGAGTTCATAATACTGACACTTTTTCCTTTTAACATGCATATGAGAAGAAGTGCGGGGGGAGCCGAAGGACTAATACCGTTTTTTATCCTCGCGGGGATATTTTTCGTTTTTCTGGTCGTTCGCCTGAAAAACAGACGAAGGATGTTATTGTTTTCACTTGGCTTTTTTCATATAGCGCTTATCCCCTTTCTTTTCGTGGCAGGATACTTTGAAGTGTTCGCGGAACACTGGATGTATCTGGCCAGCTACGGCATTTTTGTCTTTATGGCGGTCACTTTCGTATGGATTTACCGGCATGCAGGTTTGCCCGGAAGGATAATGATCCCGGGGCTGATCCTGGCATGTGTAATCTGTTTTTCCGCGAACACGATCGCGCAGGGCATTTACTGGCTGGAGGATATATCCTTAAGCGACCGTGTTCTTGCTTTTTCCGCGCAGGATACCCCTGCCATGCATTACAAGGCGGTTTCATACTTTAAAAGCGGCATGGATATGCAGTCGCTGGATATCATGAAAGAATATGTAAAGAAGAATTCCCGGGACCCGCGGGCCTGGTATATCAAAGGCCGGTTGACCCTGGCTGCCGGCAGGACGGATGAGGCACAGCAGGATTTCAGAAGGGCTATAGATCTTCAGGCGGACTATGATAACGGCTATATGGGGTTGGCTCTGGTGGCCTTCGTGAAGGGGGAAGACCGGGGGGGGATAGAGTATCTGGAGCGGGCAGTCGGGATCAATCCAAAACATTCTGAGGCGCTTCTTATCCTTGGAGCGGCCTATTCAGAAGCCGGGGAAGACGAGAAAGCTCTTGAAACGGAGAAAAAAGCCAGGAAGATCAATCCATATGACTATAACGCACTTGTCAACCTCGGGACCGCGTATTCGCGCCTCGGATATCTTCAGGAAAGCGCGAGATGTTATCAGGAGGCTATCCGGCTTTATCCGGAAAGAGTAAAAGCATATTATAATTTCGGCTATGTTTTTTTAATAGGCGGGCAAAGGCAGGAGGCGGAAAAATGGCTTCGCAAAGCTGTTATGCTGGATCCGGGGTTTACCCCGGCGATTGACCTCCTCCGGAAGATGCAGGCGGGATCGAAAGCAAAAAGAAAGTGTTAATTGTTAAGCGTTGACCCCTTGTTTCCCCTCTCTTAGACTTGTTTTATATCTATATCTCATTATAATTTAATAATAAGAGAAGAGATATGTTGTAGTGGAGCCTTAAACTGGCAGCTTATCCTGTATGATGAAGAGATTCAGCAGAAAAAACGAAGAATCAGTCGGCCTTGATATCGGGAGTTATTCAATAAAAGCCGTTTCTTTAAAAAAGGCTCCTGAAGGAAATATGCTTACTGCGTATAATATCAGGAATATCCCTCCGGATCAGAAGGCCGCGGAAACAGGACCTCTTATAAAAGAGGCGCTTGATGAGATTGATCTTCATCCGGAAACGGTGAACTTGTCAATATCCGGGCCTGATGTGATCGTCCGGTTCATAAATCTTCCCAAGATGACCAAAGAACAGCTCGGGAATGCCCTGACCTTTGAGGCTGAGAGATACATCCCTTTCGATGTCAGCGAAGTTGTCCTTGATTTTCTTATACTCGGAGACGCCACTGAAGCAGGGCAGATGAGAGTGCTTCTGGCAGCTGTCAAACGCGGGCCTGTCGAGGCCCGGGTAAAAATGATCGAGGATCTGGGCATGACGGTGAACATACTGGATACTGACCCATTTGCCGTGTTCAATGTTTTTACCGCGTCTAACCCGTTACCGGACGGTAAAGGGAGCGCGTTTTTAGATCTTGGACATTCACAGACCGATGTGTTGATCTCGATCGGTAAACTACCCTGTTTTATGAGGGAGATACAGATAGGCGGGAAGGATGTCAGCAGTGCGATCTGCCACAGTCTGTCAGTTTCACCGGAAAAGGCTGAGGAGTATAAAATGCGTGCGGGGGATGAAGAAAAGGAAGCTGTTGCACAGGCTACAGGGTCGGTTCTTAACGACCTGATCAAGGAGATCCAGCTTTCCTTTGGCTATTTTGAGAACAGGTACAACAGCGGGGTCAGCGGCATTTATTGTTCCGGCGGGATGAGCTACCAGGAGGGGGTAGTTGACTATTTGAGCGAGAAGCTGGGGATCCAGGTAAAAAAATGGAATCCGGCGGAAAATATAAAAATTTCCGAAAATCTTGCGAAAGAGGATATAGATTCAGTCGCAGCTCAGCTCGCCGTGAGTATAGGGCTGGCTCTCAGGGATTGAATCGTGCGACGTGGCACAAAGACATGATAGAGCTTAACTTATTACCAAAGGAACTGCGAAAGAAGAAAAAGCGCCCGGTCCAGATGCCGGAGATACCGGTCCTGCCGGTGGCAGCGGGTGCGATGGTCTTTTTCGTCAGTGTGCACCTTCTGGTATTGTTCATGGCAGGGAGCAAGAAAAGTCTTTTAAAGTCAGCGGAAGAGAAGTGGGACCAGATGCGGCCGCAAAGAGAAAAGACGGAAAAGATCGTGAAGGGGATTGCCAGCCTTGAGAAAAAAGTAATTGCCGTAAGAAAGATCGCTAAGCCGGACCTGGCCTGGGCAAAACTGCTCAGCGGGTTGAGTCAGGCTGTGATCCCGAATATCTGGCTTTCCGACTTCGAGCTGAAATTCAGCGGCACCGGCGCTAAAAGAAAGGCCCCCACAGACCTGCCGTTTTCACTGGATATTACCGGATATGCCCTTGGCAGGAGCGAGGAAGCTACATTACTTGTGGCGAAATTCATTAACAGCCTGAAAAGAAATAAGGATTTTTCCGGTTATTTCGAGGAGATCGAACTGCAGAACATGAGGAACCGCGAGGTCGCCGGAGAAGAGGCCATGATGTTCAAACTGGAGTGCAGGTTCAAAGAGATAGAATCCGTGGGAACCGCGGGCCGCAGAAAGAGCGGGGGCGGAAAAACAAAATGACGGATTTCAAGGCGGTAATACCGGATAAGGTAAAGGAACTTCTGGGCGATGAACAGGTCAGGATGTATCTTGTTCTCGGGGTTACGCTGGCCCTGGTGGTACTGTATTCGGTTTTCGCGATTATTCCCGGATTCTTCGATCTGTCCAGGGCTTCGAGAGAGGTGGCCCGGCTTAACAAGAAGATCGATTTTGTTGTCACTCACGTCAAGAGGCTTGACGAGATGACCGAACGGTTAAAGGCTTTGAAAATGGAACTGGAGGACTACTCCAGAGGGCTACCGGAGCAGAAGGAAATACCCGAATTTCTTGAGGGCCTTTCCTCTATCGCCAGAACATCCAGTGTCAAGATACTGAGCATAACCCCTTCCGCGCTTAAGACCGTCGCGGAAGGGAAGAAGTCCGGAGGATATTACAGGGAGATGCCCATCGTCATAACCGCGAAGAGCGGATACCACGAGCTCGGGCATTTTATCAGCAACCTTGAAACGGGAGAGCGGTTTATCACGATCGAGAACCTGCGGATCCAGCATGACAGCAGATTCCCCAGACGGCATAGCGTGAGAATCGTCTTGAAGACCTATGTATCGGTTGAAGATGAAAGAAAATAAGGCAGTTTCGGTATTTTTACGGGGCATGATCCCGGTTTTGACGTTCATGGCCTGCCATTGCAGCTCAGGGGTCGCTTCCGAGTATAATGCTTTCGGCCGCAGGGACCCGTTTGTGCCGCTTGTCGGTGTTCCCCGGGAAGGCACTAAAGGAGGCATATTGGGCATACTTACTATCGATGATGTTGTGCTCCAGGGTATCGTGGTCGGCCCGGACGGCGCGCGCAACGCTATCATCAACGGTGAGGTCCTCAAGGAAAAGGACAGGGTAGAGCGGCTGTTCGTGGAATCCATCGGCGACAACACTGTAACAGTTAAGATAGATGACGATAGATTCGAATTAAAGCTTTATGAGGAGGATGGATAAAAATGAGAAAATTGGATCGATCGGGAAAAATTCTTGCGGTGTTCACTGCGGTTATCTTCATAAGTTCGTTGCTCTGCATGGATTCCAGCGGGCAGATGGCGGTTTCACCTGCCGGGACTTCCGGGGCGGCTGTGGCGGGCGAAAAAATCGGGCAGCCGTTGCCGAAAAGCGGAAATATAACGGTAAATTTCAAAGACGTGGATATCAAGACCGTTCTGCATTATTTATCCGAGGTCAGCGGTGTGGATATCGTCCCCTCCCCCGGCGTGGAAAGCATGGTTACCATGCGGCTCAGGGATAAACCCTGGGAGGTCGCGCTCGACATCGTCACCAGGAATTACGGGTTCGCGTATTCACGCGATGACGAAAAGGGCATTATAAGGGTGATGCCGAAAAGCACGTTACAGACGGAAGAGGCCGTAACTGAGGTTATACCTCTGAATTACATCATCCAGGACACCAGCGGTACGGGCGGGGAAACCGAGGGCCGGAATATAAGCAAGCTTCTCGATGCGCTCAATTCCATAATTGTCGCGAAAAGCGGAGAGAGAGCCACGTTCCTGCCCAACGCCAACGCGATCGTCGTGACGGCCATTCCCTCAAGGGTCGGCGTCATAAAAAATCTGATAGACGAGGTTGACAAAAAGACCCCTCAGATCATGCTTGAGGCGAAAGTGGTCGAGGTGACCCTGGACAAGAACGATCAGTTCGGGATAGACTGGAATGCGGTGGTCACGGCGGCCGGGGCGAGAAGACCGACCACGTTCCCTTTTACAAATTCCGGATTGCTTCAATGGCTGCCCGGCACACAGAGCAAATTTTATCCTTCTAATATCGCGGGCCAGACGAACGCGAGTTTCCCGGCAGCGTATCCCGGGGCGAATGGGATCGACGTTACCGTAACGGAACCTCCTTCGGATTCTCTTTTTCTGTACGGGACACTCGATTTCAGCGCTTTTCAGGCGGTTCTCAGAATGATCGACGAGAGGGATGACACGGATATACTTTCGAGCCCCCGCGTGACCACGCTGAACAACCAGCCGGCAGTTATCAAGGTCATTACGAACGTTTATCTTCAGAAACAGCAGAAGACGACGGATACGGCAGCGGTAGTCACCGTGGAGTTCGAGGCTGAACCGAGAGAGGTGGGAGTTATACTTGAAGTCACGCCTCACGTTAATGAAAAGGGAGAGATCACGGTCAACCTCAAGCCGCAGGTATCCAGCAACCTCACTTTTTCGGAACTGGAAGTCAGCGGCGCGCAGAATACCGTGGCCATGACGTATAATTCCAGAGAGGCGGACACCCAGGTTATGGTGAAAGACGGGGAAACGATCTTTATAGGCGGGCTTATTACGGAAACGACGACAAAACAGGATCACAAGTTTCCAATCCTCGGCGACCTGTTCGGCGGCATACCGGTTATAGGCGGTATATTCAAGTACGAGCAGGACAATGTCGATAAGACTGAAGTGGTATTTTTTGTAACGGTGCACCTTCTCAAAGACGGCATGGATTCTATCAGGGCATCGCGGACATCGGTGCAGTATATTAAACATTATCCCCCTGCAAGCGGCAGTGCCACTGAAGGCAACGAGGATAAAACAGGTCCGGCAGAGCCTGTTGTTATCCAGAGAGGGCAGTTAAAGGTTACCCAGAAAAAGGTGGAGGTCCAGACAACACCCGCTGGCACCGGAGAGAAAAAAAAGACTTACAAGCCGTTCCTGGATTTCAGAGAAAAGACTGGAAAAAGGCAGGAATAAACAATTCCCCACTGCAATCACCTGTGTAACATGAGCATTTGCTATGACGCGACGTTCCATAAAAAGGGAGAGATGGTATATATATCGCATCTTGACCTGATGACCCTGTTTCGAAGGGCTATTCGCAGGGCCGCTCTTCCCTTTGTGCTGACCGGAGGGTTTACTCCCCGCGTAAAGATCAGCATTCCCAGGGCGCTGAAACTCGGCAGGGAAAGTAACAGGGAAGAAATGTCATTCTGGCTGACCGAAGAGATGCCCGCGGAGAGAATCGCGGAATTGATGAACAGAGAACTGCCGGAGGGGATAAGGGTTGTGGAGATACATGAAGGCTGCGGTACAAAGAGAGGATAAAGTTTAATGGCGGAAAAACGAGCAAAAAGTAGAGAACAGGTAAATACAGGCAGGGAGATATTGATCAATGTGAGCCCGGTTGAGAAACGAGTTGCTGTCCTGGATAACGGCGCGATGGTGGATTTTTTTATGGAGAGAGAACGGCTGGGACATTATGCCGGAAGTATCTATAAAGGACGCGTCAAGTCGATCCTCCCCGGCATCGAGGCTTCTTTCGTTGATATCGGCTTGGACAAAAACGGCTTTCTTCATGTAAGTGATGTCGTGGACAAGAGTTCCGTACTCAGGGAGATGCTGCCCGGCGAGGATGAACCTGCCTTTAGAAGCGAAAAAAGAAAGGGCACGCCCAAGATAAAAGACATCTTGAAAACAGGTGAAGAGGTTATGGTCCAGGTCGTGAAGGAGTCAATAGGCACCAAGGGCCCCCGGGTGACCACCTATATAAGCCTTCCGGGGAGGTATCTCGTCCTGACGCCACATGACAAGCACATAGGGATATCCCGCCGCATCACGGATAGAGCGAAAAGAAAAAAGATCCGCGACATATTCGGCGGGACAGGATTCCCCGCTGAAGCCGGATGCATCGTCCGGACCGCGGCGGAAAACCGGCCGGAAGAAGAACTGCGGAATGAGCTCAAGTATCTGATGAACCTGTGGAAACGGATAAAGACGAGGGCCGAAAGGCAGAGCGCTCCCGTAACGGTATATGAGGAATACGGAGTTGTTCTGCGTATGATCAGGGACGTTTTTACCGAGGATGTAAGCCGGCTTGTCGTTGATTCAAGAGATGAATACGCCCGGATCCTTAAATTCCTGAAGGCGTTCATGCCGTCGCTTCGGGAAAAGGTCAAACTATACACAGGCCGGACGCCTTTGTTCGAAAAGTACAACCTGGAACGGAAGATCGAAGAGATCTTTGAGAGAAAAGTGGCGCTTAAAAGCGGCGGGTATCTTGTGATCGAGCAGACAGAAGGAGTGGTAGTGATAGACGTGAACACCGGCAGTTTTGTCGGCAGGAGGAGCCTGGAAGAAACCGCTTTTAAGACGAATATGGAAGCCGCGGAAGAGATACCGCGACAGCTGATGCTGAGGGACATCGGGGGTATAGTGATCATAGATTTCATAGATATGGATATCAAAGAGCATCGCGACAGGATCTTTCACCTTTTGAGGCAGAAATTGCAGGAGGATAAGGCGCGTATCAGTGTGCGCGCCATTTCGCAGTTCGGCGTGGTGGAAATGACGCGGCAGAGGATGCGCAAGAGCCTGGAGGGTTCTTCGCATGTAGAATGCCCTTACTGCGGCGGCAGAGGAATGGTAAAAAGCGCCGAGACCATAGCGATCGAAACTGTCCGGAGAATAGACAAGCTGCTCGTCAAAAGCGTTAAAAGGCGCAAGCATTTAAGCATCATTTCGCATCCGGATATCAACACGGCTCTTGTGTCGGACCAGGCCAGGATGCTGAGCAGTATCCAGCGCAAATACCGATGCAAGATAGAGCTTAAGGAAGACAGGTCGCAGCATATTGAAGATGTAATTATCGACGAACATTAGTGATAGAGAGCAGGAGATCACACCTCCGGGGGGTGATCAGTGGGTTAAATTTTACACAGACGGTGGACAGGGTTCTTTTTATTAGGTTTAGTATAGTAAACGAAGAAGTTATGCCGTGACAACGAAAACATCATCCGTGAAACAATGAAAAGATCCGCGTTTAACAGAAAAGCTTTTACCCTTACAGAATTGCTGCTGGGTGCTTTTGTCCTCCTGGTGGTAGTGCTGGCCTTATGGGGGATTTACGGAAATTCCTTAAACTACGTCAGCCGCGCGAAAGAAGTAAGGATCGCTACCGATGATCTGCAGGATGTCATGGAAAAAATGCAATGCGTGGCTTTTTCCGATATTAAGACCTTATTCCCTGACGGCGCAGCGGTAAATCCGGCTGTGATAGGGGGGTTTGTCCTGAACAATGAATCCATTGTAGTGCGGTATACGGGTGCGGATCCTCTGGAGATAGAGGTTGAGATATCCTGGACCGACAACAGAGGTGATCCCCGTTCCAAGGTTTTCAGGACCATCAGGACAGGTAGCATATGAACAATAAAGGTTTTACTTTAACGGAATTACTCTTTGTTTGTATTATTCTCATTGTGATGATAGTGGCCCTGGTAGGGGCCCTTGTAGGCATGAATTCCGTTTTTCATGCTATTACGGACACGGCGGCGATCGAGAACGAGGCGCGGGTGGCGGGTTACCTGATAGGCAGGGACCTGAGAAGGACTTCGCCGTGGCCCATCACCGTTGTTACCCAGGATTCCCCTTTCAGCGGTACGGATGTGATCACCTATAAATTACCCGTTATGCTTGATACGGACTCCGATGGAGTGCCTGATACGCCTGATCTGACCGGAGGAAGCATTCAATGGAACGCCACTCCCGTGAGTATCGGCCTGGACCCCGCTGACACCAGCAGGCTTATAAGGACAGAAGGCGCCCAGACCACCCTGTTAGCGGAGAATGTGAAGAGTATAAGGTTTTTAAGCCACAGCGAGGACGCTGCTTTATATTTTGATGAGCTGAAGATAATTCTGGAGCTTGAAAAGACCAATGCCATGGGGCGCAAATATAATACTGTTTCCACTTCTATTGTCGATATGAGGAACAGCCAATGACCGGTTCTCCAAAAGCGGACAAAAGCGGAGCGGTTCTGATCATCACCTTTTTACTGACAGCCATATTATCGGTCCTGGCTGCCGCGACGATACAGTTGACAGTGAATGAATACCATTCCGCCAACAGGGCCATGCTGACGGCGGAAATGTATTACCTTGCCGAAGCGGGAACGGAAAAGATCGTGTATGAACTGGCGATCAAAGTGGCCAATTACCAATCTGAACCTGCCGGAGCAACCGATGCATGGCCGGCTCTTTGCGGCCAGGAGACGGATTTTTGTTCATCCGGGTTCACCATGGACCATACCTGCCGGTCCCTTGACGCTGAGGCCGCGGAGGTCCAGCCTTCAGGAATAGTCTCGTTCAAGAGGCATTATCAGATCACGGCACAGGTAACGGATCCGGACAGCGGCAGTTCAGTGACCGTGAATCAGGTGATCGCGCGTAATAAGACGTATGCTTTTCAGCATGCCGTGTTTTACACGGATGACCTTGAGATCCTCCCCGGGCCGAGTATGACGCTGTCGGGTAAGGTCCATAGCAACAGGGATATTTATCTCGATACCGGCGCCACACTGACTGTTGACACGGACTACCTCCGCGGCGCCGGGAACATCTATAAAAAGCGTAAAAACGACGGCTCCGAAAGCAGCGGCGACGTGCGCATATGGAACAAAGCGACTTCTTCCTATCGCAGTATGCGGGAAGCGGGAGACATAGACCCCCTGGATTGCGACAGAGGCGACTGGACAGACGAGTCGCAGAACCGATGGGGCGGGACCGTAAAGAGCAGTATCCATGGGGTTACTTCCCTGGCGACTCCTGCAGTGGCTTCCATTCAGCCCGATGGATATTATGCGGGTAAAGCGGACGTCAAGGTTATCAACGGCCAGATATACGCGAACGGGACACTTCTGGTAGAAGGGGTCCCGGACGCTGACGGCAATCTTCCCCCAGGGACGGATATCCCCGCGGGGACAGTGACCACGACTTCATCATTTTATAACTGGAGGGAAGGAAAATTCGTCAGGATGACCACTATTGACGTGGAAAAATTAGCGGGATGGGGCGAGTATGTGGATGCGGAAGGCACGGTAATAAAAAAACAGTTCACCAACTATCTTCCCGGTAACGGGCTCCTTTACGCGACAAGGGATACTTTTCCGGCGGCTGAACAGCCGGGGATCCGGTTGATCAACGGTTCTGAGATACAGAGCTCTTCCGGCACGGGTCTGACCGTGGTCTCGAATAATCCTGTATATGTCCAGGGAGATTATAACGCTACGGCCAAGAAACCCGCTGCCGTAATATGCGACGCTTTTAACATCCTGTCCAATAACTGGGATGATACCAACAGTCCCGGGGGCCTTGCCTCAAGGATAGCCGCGGAGACTACGGTCAATACGGCGATTATATCCGGAATAGTTCCCACTGTTGGAGGCGTTTATAGCGGGGGCCTGGAAAACCTTCCCAGATTTCACGAGAGCTGGAGCGGTAAGACGCTTCATGTGCGGGGGTCATTTGTGGTGCTGTGGGACAGTGAAACGGCGACAGGCGCATGGGCTTACGGCGGGAATTATTATAAAGCCCCGGGCAGGGACTGGCATTATGACACGGATTTCAACAACAGTGCGAACCTTCCCGCTTTTACCCCGTTTGCCGTGGAAACAAGGCGGGTCGCCTTGTGGAAGACATAGGCTGCATCATAAGATATTCCCTTTCCTGGAATTGTTCCCTTACTAAATAAACGGAAAAACACATAAAGCGGGCTATGGGAGTCATGGCTGCGGAGAATATGGCCGGATTTATTCCGGAGTATTGTTTTTGGTGAAAAATAGGATATACTTGAAGTAAGGATAAAGAAAAGTAAGCATTTTGTCATCGAGGTCAGGCAGGAGAAGACCATGGCTGATTCATTCAAAACCTCCAGGGGGATAACACTTGTGGAAGTCGTTATGGCTGTTGCGCTGACAGCGATCGTTGTGGTGTCGCTTGGCGCCAGCATGACACAGAGTTCCGTGTTTTCAATGCGTATAGAGAGGGTTTATACGGCTTCCTATCTGGCGCAGAGGCGTATAGACATGCTGAAAAGGCTGCGTTTTGACGAGCTTTCAGGGGCCGCGGAGACGGATATCCGCATAGGCGCTGACGGGAATATCGACTCAAACGGCGATTATACCAGGACCACCGAAATTACTACCAATTTTGACGGCAATCCCTATCTTACGAAAATAAAAGTAACTGTGAACAAGGTGAGAATAAACATCGACGGGACTATCAGGGATCCTGGAACAGGGGAGATCACCTATATGGGGCAGCCGATTGTTATGGAAACGTTATTCGCGGACATTGACTGATTGCCCGCGCAGGAGAGAGGCCAGTGATGCGGAGAATTTTAAGAGACAGGAAGGGCTACACGCTTATTGAGATCCTGTTTGTCGCTGTGATATCCGTGGTAGCGATAGGGGCCATTGTATCCGCGTGGGTATTCATGTACGCGATGTGGACCAGTGAAAGCGAACATACACTTTTAAGGGTGGATATCATGAAAGCCCTGGAGACCATTAAGACCGATCTGCGGCTGTCGAGCCTGACCTATGTATCTTTTTATCCGGCCGGGGGCGAGCCTTATACGGCGGTGAGCCTTCCGGTCGCGGAAGTTGACGCGAACGGGTTGTTCACGATGGACGCCGTCGGAGAAATAGACTGGGACAAGACTGTTATCTACCACCTTTATACCGACGGGGGTGGCACCACGACCCTGCGGCGGACGGTTTTTGACCCGCGTGACAACGACATGGATGAGACCGAGAGATATGAACAGCTGGAAAGCGTCGTTACTTCGGGCACAGGCGGCGCGGGGTCCACCACGGATACGGAATTCCTGGAAGACGTGGATACTTTTGAGATCTCGTCCATGTCGCCGGTGATCGATTTTTACGACAGCTCAAGTACGCCTGTGAAGATCGGCAAGGTGGTGTTCGGCTCGGTCAAACTGGACGCTGCCAGCCATACTATCCGGTTTGAGATCACGGGTAAGAATGATTCATCGTCAGGCTATAACATAGGGCTTGACAATATCATGATAGAGCCTTCCGGAAGCATCCGGGACGCCGAATATTATAATTCTTCTTTTGCGTATGCCGGGGCGCTTACGGTAAGCGGAGGCACCGTCGCCCGGGTACATGATCCCATATGGAGCAATGACAACTATCTGGAGTTTCGTGCCAGCGGCGAGGGAGACTATATCGAGATCGCCGATTATTATGACCTGTTAAGGGAATCCGCGTTCGAGAATGCGGTTCTGAATAACGCGGAGAAGGTGGAAGATGAAGTCCGTGTCGGACTGGATATCCCCGAGGAGGCGGAAGAAGGGGAGATCACCTGGTTTGCTTACGCGGAAACCGGTGATTCAGCCCAGGCAGGGAATGACGGGGACCTGCCTGCCTACCCGGTCACCCTCCGGACAGTCGTTACGAACGCCCAGATAGATATGGAGGGAGATATTGTAAGAGTGCGGCTTAAATCATCCTCGGAGAACCCGTTGAAGGTAGAAGCCGTTTACATAACAAGAAGGAACGCTGATGAGGACGGCCTTCCGAACCAGGCGCCCGGAGGTCTGGCTATCAGTGAATATCATCTGCATCAGCAGCTTTTTTTCAAAGATGTGCATGACATGGATGGTGACGGTGACAGCACTGATAAGGTCGAATTTGTTTACATTGCTCCGGATTCAGAAGTCTGGAGCGAATGGACTGCTTTCCCGCTTGTTTTGAAGGACTCAGCCGACAATGATGTTGATTACGTTGTGACATTATACATCCCTGACCTGGAAAGTGTTACCTGGCCGGCAGGATGGAGCGGTTTTGACCCTCTCAAGACGGACTGCAGGTACTGGATAGGGTCAAGCGGCACGGACCGGACTTATTACGTGCATTCTTCCGCCTGCGCGGCGGATCATACCACTGATACTTTTACGGCCGCGGCGCATGGTCTGTCCGATGATGACAGGGTGGCGATCGGAGGCAGCCCGGTGCCGGCAGGTATCAGCGACTGGCTGAATTTAGCCGATCTGGCCGGAACCCCGGATTGGCAGTTTTACTATGTCGTGGGCGCGACCGCTAATACCTTTCAGGTATCCGCTTCAAGCGGCGGGTCTGCCGTTGATTTTTCCGATAACGGCACCGATGTCACGTTCGGCAAACTGACCCCGTCTGCCGACATTTATATAACGGGGAATATAGACATATGGGGCACGACAGGCACAGTTGAGTCGCAGATATACGATACCACTCTGGGTGTGCCTGTCTACAATCAGGCCGAATGGTCGGAAAACCGTCCGGCAGGGACCAGTATATTACTCAAAGCGCGCTCCTGCGCAAACGAATACATGACCGGTGCGACAACCTGGGACCTGATAGCCGGTTCCGGCGCTAACCCTCACGCGCTGGGTATCGGCAGCGGCAGGTATGTCCAGTTCCTGGCTGAGCTGTCAGCCGAACCTTTCTGGGAGACTTCTATTTCAACGCTTGGCTATGCGGACTATATTACCGCCCAGACAGCCGATCCTGGCAAACCCTATGATTTTCCGGTCGACAGCGCCGGGGATCCTCATGTCACCGGGGTTTCCTCTCCCTGGATAGATGACGTTGAGATAGACTGGCCCGGCGCTGAGCGTATCTGCACTCTTACCGGTAATATCGCGAAGAAGAACGACTACGGCCAGGCAAAGATTATAGTAGACGGGGTGGAACTTATGAAGATCCTCAGCGTGCATATAAAATTGTCAAAGGAAATACAGGGCAGGACCGTTGAAGTGGAGAATTTTGTGGAGGTGCAGCCGAGAAATACGGGGAAATAGAGCGATGGATAACATAACCGGAAGACATAACGGACCGAAGTCCGCCGCGAAAAGCCAGAAGGGAATGATCCTGGTTCTTGTGATGTCATTTACCGCGCTTATGGTTCTTGGCACGGTCTCCTTATCGACAATGATACAGCGGGATGTAAGGCTTATCGAGAGGATCCAGGAAAAAGAGCAGGCGCGTTTTCTGGCTGAAGCCGGGATAAACCACGCGCTTGCCAGTATCATCCAGAGCGGAGATTTCGCTTCCAGAGCGAATTTTACGGGCAATCTGGATACGGGCTCCTACAACGTCACCTATTCTACGGTTGGCAGCAGGCATCTTGTCACTGCGGTAGGAACGGTTTCAGGGGGTTCCGAAACCGCGTCGGCCGAATTAGCCGATAATACGCCTACAGCGTTGAATTATTTTTCCGGAGCCGGAGGTGACATAAAGATAAACGCGCTGGTAGCTGACGCGGCCATTACCGGGGACATACATGCCAATAATAACGTTTACCTTAAGTCAGGTCCTGTGTTTTCATGGCTTACCATTACAGGAGATGTTTCCGCGACAGGCATTGTCAAGGAGGGGACAAGATATAACCAGGGCTCATGGGACTGGTGGGACAATCACGTTGTGATCAATGGGGACGCGAATGATACCGCTACAGTTTATGAAGGCCGGGACAGGATAACCTTCCCGACATTTGATTACGCGAGCTATCAGGCGGCAGCCACTGCCTCAGGCGACTATTACAGCTCGGACCAGGTGTTTAATTCCGAGACCCTTTCCCCGGCGAACGGCATAGTCTATGTTGACGGGGACGCGACTTTTTTTGGCCCATGCACTTTGAACGGCGGGATTATCGCCGACGAGATCTTTGTAAGAGGGACATTGACGCAGAACAAGGCCGGGAACAGAAACGTCATCATGGCAAAGGATGGGGATATCCGTGTTTTCGGACGGCTCTACACGCAGGAAGCCCTTGTATACGCGGCAGAGGATATAAAATCGCTTCAGGTTTTTGCCAAAATAGACATCAACGGAATTATGCTGGCAAGGGAAGATATACTTATGTGGAATGTTATCACGAGCATCTTATACAATTACATACATATCACCCCGAGTGATATGATGGGCGAAAACGGTGAAGACCTGTTCGAGCTGGTCAGCTGGAACCGCTGATCCGTTTTCTCCAAATCATCTTGACAATAATACCCCTATTTGATAATATTATGAGACATTTACCGGGATACGGGCCCGGTTTTTGATGTAAACTTTTGTCACATAACCTGTTACACTTTGGAACGCCCAATTCCGATCCCGCATCGGGATCCAGTTCCGATACGGGATCGGAATTACAGATTTACCCCAGTCTGCGGGAGTATTACAGGCATAATAGCAAGACAGAGACAGGACAAAGGAGAATAACGATGTATGCGGTGATCGAACTTATGGGAGCGCAGGTTCGCGTGGAAAAGGATGATAGGATCGAGGTCAATCGTATGAAAGACCTTAAATCCGAGACACTGAAGATCGAGAAGGTGCTGTTCGGGAAGAAAGGGCAATCATATTTTATCGGTGATCCTTATGTGAAAGGCGCTTATGTTGAATGCGACATAATCGGAAATAAACGTGCAAAGAAACTTATCGTGTTTAAATACCGGGACAGAAAGAGTTCCCAGTCAAAAAAAGGGCACAGGCAGGATCTGACGGAGCTCAAAGTCAAAGATATACATTTTGCTTAACGAAAAGTGGGGCCAGACCCCATAGGGGTCTGATTCCCGGTAGACCGCCATATACAAAACCAGGGAGACGGCAATGGCACATAAAAAAGGACAGGGTTCTTCGCGTAACGGACGAGAATCCAACTCACAAAGACTCGGTGTCAAGAGATCCGGCGGCCAGACTGTGACCGCTGGATCTATACTTGTCAGACAGAGAGGGACTCGCTATAGACCGGGTCTAAACGTCGGCCTCGGAAAAGACGATACGCTTTTTGCCAAATGCAACGGTGTTGTTTCGTTTTCCGGCAGGCGTGTTGTGAGCATTATTTCCGAATGAGATGTTAATCGACCATGCGAAGATTTACGTCTCCGGCGGTAGCGGCGGAAATGGGTGCCAGAGTCTGCATAAGGATCTTTTCCACCGGAAAGGGGTTCCTGACGGCGGTGACGGCGGTGACGGCGGCGGCGTGATCATCGAAAGCAACTCTAACCTGCATACCCTTCTGGATTTTAGATACAACCCGCATCACCGTGCCGGCAACGGCAGGCATGGGGGATCCAATAAGAAATTCGGCAAAAGAGGAAAGGATCATCTCGCGAAAGTTCCGGTAGGGACCATTATCAGGGATGCGGAGAATAATCTTGTTGTCAGGGATCTTGCGCGCCCGGGCGAGCGGGTTTTAGTGGCAAAAGGCGGCGCCGGTGGCAAGGGTAATGCCAAGTTGCGGATAGCCACGCCCGGGGAAATGGGTGAATCCAAAGTATTGCTCCTCGAATTGAAGCTTATGGCGGATGCGGGAATAGTCGGTTTCCCGAATGCCGGAAAATCCACGCTGGTCTCGCGCATATCCAAGGCCCATTCCAAGATCGCGCCGTATCCTTTTACTACCAGGGCCCCCATGCTGGGGGTGGTCAAATTTTATGATGAAACTTTTGTCGTGGCAGATATGCCCGGGCTTATAGAGGGGGCGCATGCCGGACGCGGTCTGGGAGACAGATTTCTCCGCCACATCGAAAGGACTACTGTTCTTGTGCACGTCGTTGATATTGTTCCTGTGGACGGTTCGGATCCGGCGGAGAATTATTTTAAACTGGAGAAGGAACTTGAGCTGTACGGCGGGGATGTATCCGGCAAACCCCGCGTTATAGCCGCGAATAAGATGGACATGCCCGGCGCGGCCGAAGGGCTGAAAAAGTTTACCCGCATTATTGAAAAAACAGTCTGGCCTATTTCCGCTTTAAACGGCAAAGGGCTGGCGGAACTGGTCGGGGCCATTTACGGAGAGATAGAGGATGTCAGGAAGCAAGCTGAAGAGAATAACGGTCAAGGTCGGGACGAGGGTCCTTACGGACCAGCGGAACAGGATAGACCGGAACGTCATTAAAAGCCTCGCGGATCAGATAGCGGGCCTTATGGGCAGGGGGCTTGAGGTCATTGTCGTTTCTTCCGGGGCCATAGGAGCCGGCCTCGGGCTCCTGAAACTTGACAAAAAGCGCAGGTCCCTTTCAGAACAGCAGGCCGTCGCCAGCGTCGGGCAGAACCATCTCATGGACATTTACAACGAGTGTTTCAACAGAAAAGGATACACTGCCGGGCAGATACTGCTCACACAGGAGGATTTTAACGACCGCAGGCGTTTTTTGAACATCAGGTACACTATCAACACGCTTTTAAAGTATAAAGCTGTCCCGGTCGTGAATGAGAATGATTCCGTTTCCACGGAAGAGATAAAATGCGGAGATAACGACCGGCTTTCCAGCCTTGTGGCGGACCTCACCGATTCAGATATGCTGATCATCCTTACCGATGTCGAAGGGCTTTACGACGAAAATTCAAGATTGATCGAACATGTTGGAGAGACCACGGCGGCTGTGGGAGCCCTGAAAGCGCTCTGCAGGGGGAAGGGGAGCGATGAGAGCACAGGCGGCATGGCGACAAAGCTTGAAGCCGTGAGGAACGCCGCAAAAGCGGGAATAACATGTGTCATAGCACCCGGCAGGCGCGGGAACGTGATAACGGATATAATCGACGGCAGGCAGACAGGGACGAGGTTTGAAGCTTCTGAAAGGACACTCGCGGCACGTAAACGGTGGATCGCCTTTAGCCTGAAACCGAGAGGCGCCGTTAAGATCGACGAAGGCGCTGAAAAAGCCCTTGTGGACCGGAATAAAAGCCTTCTGCCGGGCGGAATTCTGGGAACGACCGGCGCCTTTTCCGACGGCGATGTCGTGGATGTCGTAAATAAGGATGAGAGGGTCATAGCCCGTGGATTGTCGAATTACTCATCAGAGGAGATAGAAAAGATCAAAGGGAAAAGGTCTGACAGGATCGAGGGCGAACTCGGATATAAGGATTACGACGAAGTGATACACAGGGACAATCTTGTTATTATCAAGTGAGGTAAGAGAGGCAAACGGATATGGATAGTAGCGCTGTCATAAGAGAGATCACCGGCAGGGCAAGGGAAGCAGCGGCTGTTTTAAGTGTTATGCCCTCGGATAAAAAGAACGGGATCCTGCTGGCAATGGCGGAAGGCCTGGATAGAGCCAGAGGCAGCATCGAAGCGGCGAATGAGCTTGACGTGGCGAACGCGGAGAAAAAAGGTAAAGGCAGAGCGTTCGTCGATCGTTTGAAACTGGACGGCCGGAGAATAGACGGGATGTGTGCTATGATGCGCACGGTAGCCGGGCTCAAGGATCCGGTGGGCGACGTCCTTGAAAAGAGAACGCGGCCGAACGGCCTCATAATTGAGAAGGTCCGGGTGCCCATAGGCGTTATAGGGATAATCTATGAATCGCGGCCTAACGTGACGGCGGATTGCATCTCTTTGTGCTTTAAATCAGGAAATGCTCTTATTCTCCGCGGGGGGTCGGACGCGATAAATTCGAACAAAGCTATTTATGAAGCGGCAAAAAATGCCGCCGGGGCGCAGGGGATGGATAAAGACGCGTTTATCCTGATCAAGGACACATCGAGAGAACTTGTAGATGCGATGCTTGAAGCGTCAGAAGGGATCGATCTTATTATGCCCCGGGGAGGGGAATCATTGATCAGGGAGGTTGCTGCCAGGAGCAGGGTGCCGGTCATAAAACATTACAAAGGTATCTGCCATGTGTATGTCGATGCCGAAGCTGATATGGGCATGGCGGAGGATATATGTTTTAACGCGAAGGTGCAGAGGCCGGGTGTCTGCAATGCGATGGAGACCATGCTTGTCCACGAAGCCATAGCGGAGGAGTTCCTTCCACGTATCGCCGCAAGATTGCGGGGAAAAGGCGTAACGCTGAAAGGATGCCCGGAGACCAGGCATATCCTCGGCGATGAGGTGGATGTAGCCGGAGAAAAGGATTTTGCCACGGAATGGCTGGATCTTGTCCTGAATATCCGCGTGGTCCGGTCGCTGGAAGAAGCTGTAGCGCATATCGCGAAGTTCGGGTCAAACCATTCAGACGCGATCGTGACGGAGAACCGTGCAAACGGTATAGAATTCACCCAAAGGGTCGATTCCGCGGCTGTTTACATAAACGCTTCTCCCCGGTTTACTGACGGCGGAGAGTTCGGTAAAGGCGCGGAGATAGGGATATCAACGGACAAACTCCATGCCCGCGGGCCAATGGGCCTGGAGGAGTTGACCACCTACAAATACGTGATTCATGGCAGCGGACAGGTCCGTACTTAGCTTTAATGAAGATCGGATTATTCGGAGGCACATTTGACCCGGTACATACCGGGCACCTTGTCCTGGCACAGGAGTGCTGGCACTCGCTGGCCCTGGATAAGGTTATTTTTATCCCCGCATATGTGCCGCCTCACAAAGATATGGAAGGAGGCGCTTCAGCCGCGGACCGGCTGAACATGCTCCGCTGTGCCCTGGAAGGGGATGAGAGGTTTGAGATATCCACGTACGAGATAGACCGGGGCGGGAAGTCATATTCGATTGACACGATAAGACATTTCAGACAGAAGTTCAGCGGGGATGACGGACTTTTTTTTCTGGCCGGCGCCGATTCCGCGGAAAGCCTTTCCACATGGAAAGATGTGGACGAAATTCTGCGTCTTACCCATTTCGTTATTGCCACCCGCCCAGGCTGGGGACAGAACAGCCCTTATGAACAGGATGTCCGGCGCATTGTCATCCCCGGCATGGACATATCTTCCAGCGTTATAAGGGACAGGATCCGCAGGCGCCAACCCATAGATTATCTGGTCCCCTCTGCCGTGGTTCGCTATATCCGAAATAAGGGATTATACAGGGAATGATCTATATTTCCGATCCCGCATCGGAAACTGGTTCCGATGCGGGATCGGAAGCTACGGAAGCTGAACCCGTAGCCGGATATTTTCTTGACTTTTAGTTCCGGTATGATAAACTTAAGCCATTATTATATTTTGGGGAATTCTAAGGAGGTGTTAGCTATGGCAGAAGGCTATTGCGTAAAGTGTAAGGCGAAAAAAGAGATGAAGGACGCCAAAGAAGTCACGATGAAGAACGGCCGGAAAGCGATGAAAGGCGTCTGCCCGGATTGCGGGACAGGCATGTACAGGATACTGGGCAAGTGATTATTGCCGGGCCTTGTAATATTCTGTTACGAAAGATCTGAAACAGGCCCGGTCCTTTTCTGTTTCAGGAGTATATTTTCGGTACAACGCGGTTAATCAGTGAAAAAAGTAACAGCCCTGGATAAAGCAAAATCAATAGCACAGCTTGCGGCGGAGAAAAAGGGAGAGGATATCGTCCTGATGGATATGAGGAACATCTCGACGATGTTCGACTGGTTTGTCCTGATCACTGCAAGCTCGTACCGAAGGATCAATGCCATTTCCCAGACAATACAGAAAAACCTGTCGAAGGAACGCATTTCAGCTTTGCACGTAGAGGGAAAACAGAATCCATACTGGGTCCTGCTGGATTACGAAGATGTTGTGGTTCATGTCTTTTATAAGGAGATCAGGGAGTTTTACGGGCTGGAACAGCTGTGGTCCGAGGCTCCGATAGAACGGTTCGACAACAAATGCTTGGCAAAAACGTCTCGGAAAAAATAACAGGAATCCTCTCCAAAGCCTGCAAGAAATATTTTCAAGAAAACCTGTCCGATGTATCTTTTCCGGAACACACAGAGGTGGCCCTGCAGGTGACGCGTGACAGCAGGCACGGAGACATGAGTTCGAACATAGTGATGCGTCTGGCGGCGGCTGTCCGTTCTTCTCCGGCCGTGCTGGGAGAAGGCATCATAGCGATTTTCCGTGATCTGCTGAAAAAAACGGGCCTTTCCGTATTCCTCGGCGATATTGAATTGAAAGGCGGATTTATAAATTTCCGGTTTTCCGATGAATATTACCGCCAGCTGCTTATAAATATCCATGATCAAAAGAGCCATTTCGGAAGATCCGATGAAGGCCGCCACAGGCACGTGAATCTGGAGTTTGTCAGTGCGAATCCAACCGGTCCACTGACGATCGCGCACGGCAGACAGGCGGCCATCGGCGACACACTTTCGCGTATCCTGCGCTTTAACGGCTACCATGTGACCAATGAATATTATCTTAACGATGTCGGCCGGCAGATCAGCCTTCTGGGGGAGTCGGTGGAGGTAAGGTACCGTAATCTTTTCGGGAGGAATGACCCAATGCCGGAACAGGGGTATATGGGCAGTTATATCAAGGACATCGCTGAAGAGATAAGATCCAGAAAGGGCGGAAGCCTGCTCGCGGATTCCCCGCATGCAGGCACGGGTTCAGCGGCCTGCAGGTTTTTCCAGGATCATGCCGTTGGGTACATAATGCGGCTTATAAAGAGGGATCTGGCGGATTTTGGGGTAGTATTCGATACATGGACATCCCAGGGGGGTATAGAAAAACGGGAGGAAGTGAAAAAAGTCCTTGAACTGCTGGAAAAAGACGGTTACGTTTACGAGCATGAGGGAGCGAGATGGTTCGCTTCAACACGGTTCGGCGACGATAAGGACAGGGTCGTCATGAAGAGCGACGGTTCCTATACTTACCTGGCGCCTGATATAGCGTACCACCATGACAAGTATCAGAGGGGGTATTCGAGACTGATAGACCTCCTGGGCCCCGATCATCACGGTTACATCAAAAGGATGAAGTCCGCTGTCCAGGCACTGGGGCATGAGGCGGGGTCCCTTGATATATTGATAGTCCAGCTGGTGACCCTTCTGAGAGGCGGGCAGGCGGTGTCCATGTCCACGCGCAGGGGGGAGTTTATAAGCCTGCGGGAGGTTATCGATGAGATAGGCAAGGATGTGACGCGGTTCTTTTTCCTCTCAAGGCGCCTGGACAGCCACCTTGATTTCGATATCGAACTGGCGAAGAAAGAATCGGCGGATAACCCCGTTTTTTATATCCAGTACGCTCATGCAAGGATATGCAGCATCAAAAAGTACAGCCGCGGGCACCGGATCCGTCTGTTTTTCCGCAGAATACAGCTGGAGTTACTGACAGCGAAGGAGGAGAAGCAGCTCATGCGAAAGTTGAGTGAATTTCCTTTTGCGGTCAAGTCGGGTGCGGATACGCTGGAACCGAACCGGCTGATAGCCTATCTCAACGAGCTGGCCCGTTCTTTTCATTCCTTTTATACCGAATGCCGGGTAATTTCAGATGATGCCGCGCTCTCAAAGGCCAGATTATTCCTTGTCGAGTGCGTTCGCATCGTCCTGGCGAACGGTTTAGGGCTTTTAAACATCACTTTGCCCGAAAAAATGTAAATGCCGACTCAATCGGCGAGTGGCTGTTTTGAAGCATTCTTATCATACGCGCTCAGGCAGCCTATGCCCTGTCCAGAACGCTTCAAAACAGCCTGACCCGGAGTAAGCGTCTTGTCTTAGCGGAATTTTTACACAGACTCATGTTTGATTCTCTTAAGCTTTATATCAATGAGACGGCGGACCCGGCCGTGGTGGTGCAGGCGCTGGATAAGTACGGCTACCTCCGGTGCCGCAAGGTTTCCAGCGAGGGGGATTACAGCCTGGTAGGCGAGATCTTCATCATCTATCCCGTGACTTTTGAGTATCCCGTGCGGATAGACCTTTCCGGGGGTAAAGTGCGGTCGATAGAGAGCGTTGACTTAATGTCTTTCAAGAACATTACCGGCCACAGGGGGGTCATTATCCTTCCAGTCAGCATATTAAGACGGACCGGCCTTAAGAAGCGCCCCATAGCGATGGGGGAACAGCCTATCGATTCTTTTGTGGACATCGAACCGGGAGATTATGTGGTCCATCTTGATTATGGTATCGGGAAATACCGGGGTATGCAGCGTATGCGTCCGTCCGGCAATTTCAAGGATTATTTCGTGCTCGAATATAAGGACGGAGATAAACTCTATGTGGAGAATAAGGACCTTCACAAACTTCAGCGATACATATCATTCCACAGGAAACCGCCGCAGCTGAACAGGCTTAGAGGTAAAAGGTGGGAGGCTGCCAAGAGAGACGCTTCGAAAGGAGCCGCCCGGACAGCAAAGGATTTTTTGAACCTCCAGGCCAGAAGGGAATGCACTGCCGGTTTTATTTTCAGCGGGGATACCGACTGGCAAAGGGATGTCGAAGAGGCGTTCCCGTACCGCGAGACACCTGACCAGTTAAAGGCAACCCGGGAAGTCAAACAGGACATGGAATGCGCGCGTCCGATGGACCGGCTTCTATGCGGTGACGTCGGATACGGCAAAACAGAAGTGGCGCTGAGAGCCGCCTTCAAAGCTGTAATGGATAACAGGCAGGTGGTTTTCCTCGTGCCGACTACGATCCTGGCGGAGCAGCACACCAACACGTTCACGAAAAGATTGAAAGATTTTCCCGTGAATATTCAGATGCTGAACCGATTCCGGACGCGGGCCCAGCAGCAGAGCATTCTGGCCGGGCTGGCTGAAGGGAAGGTGGATATAGTGGTCGGCACGCACAGACTGCTTTCCGATGATATCAGGTTCAAGAACCTGGGGCTTCTTATTATCGACGAGGAACAGCGGTTTGGGGTCAGGCACAAGGATAAGATCAAAAGGATGCGCGTGAACGTGGACGTCCTTACGCTTACAGCTACCCCGCTCCCCAGAACGTTGTACCTGTCCCTTATGGGAGGTAAGGACATATCGATGATAGAAACTCCCCCTTTGGAAAGATCCCCCGTTCATACGGAGGTTGTCGAATATGACAAAAGGTGCATACGCGGGGCTATAAAGAAGGAACTGGCCAGGGGAGGGCAGGTTTATTATGTCCATAACAGGGTGGAAAGCATTGACAGGGCGGCCGCTGATGTCAGCAGGCTTGCGCCCGGGGCGAGGCTCATGGTAGCGCACGGGCAGATGAGTTCGAAGATGCTTGAGGGGACAATGCTCAAATTTATCAGAGGAGAGGTGGATATCCTGGTATGCACCACGATTATCGAATCCGGGATAGATATCCCGAACGCCAATACCATGATCGTCAATGACGCGGACAGATTCGGGCTTGCCGATCTTTACCAGCTGAGAGGGCGGATAGGCAGGTTCGACCGAAAAGCTTCCGCGTATCTGATGGTCCGGGACTTTTCTGCCCTTACACATGAAGTCCGGCAGAGGCTCAGCGCCATAAAGAAATATCAGGAACTGGGATCCGGTTACAAGGTCGCGATGCGGGACCTCGAGATGAGAGGAGCCGGTAATATATTAGGGGTAGAGCAGAGCGGATTCATCGACCAGGTGGGTTTTGACCTTTACTGCCGTCTGCTCAAGCTGGAGATCAACAGACTGGTTACGGCATGATGAAACCCCTTGAAGGCGGGGGGCTATTCTGGTATCATATTCCTGAGCTGGTTTATCAACGGCATATTATTATGAAAAAAAAAGGCAGAGACGGATTCTTCGCCGGTATTCTGGCGGCATGTATATTTCTGGCAGTTTCCGGCTGCGGGAGAGCGCCGCAGAGAGGAGCTGTCCTGGCCACGATCGGCGATACGAAAATAACCGTCTCGGATTTTAATGAACGGATAGCCAATCTGCCGGCCCGGTACCGCGATATTGTCAGAAAACGGAAAGGGGAGTACCTTCAGGGACTGGTCAACGACACACTGCTTTACCAGGAAGCTGTCCGCAAGAACATACACAAGGATAAAGATGTCCAGAAGGTAATCGAGGAAGCGAAAAAAAAGATCCTGATCGCGAGGATGTTGAAGGATGAGGTTGATGACGTTATAAACGTTACGGAAGAGGATATCAGGGATTTTTATAACAGTAACAGAAATAAATATATGAGCCCCGAGGTCATGAGGGTATCCCACATACTGCTCCCATCAAAGGAGGAGGCTGAGAACATCCTGGAAGAACTTGCCGGGGGAGCGTGTTTTGAGGACATGGCAAGGGCGAAATCCGTTGACCCTACTGCTCAGCAGGCCGGGGACATAGGATATTTCCCGAGGGGGCAGTTAATGCCGGAATTTGAGGACGCGTGCGCGCGGCTTGATATAGGCGAGATAAGCGGCGTTGTTAAAACAAAGCTGGGTTATCACATAATAAAGCTGACAGACCGGAGAAACCCGCAGATAAGGCCTCTCGAACAGGTCACTGACAGCATAAAGTCTCATCTGCGCACGATAAAACGGCAGAAGCTTTTTAATGAACTGCTTGAGAGACTGCGGCAAAGCACTACCGTTGAGATAGATGAAGATGCACTATCCATGCAGGAGTCCGGAAACTAGTCCCGATGGGGGTCGGAAGCGACGGTTAACGAGGCGCTGGTACAACAAGGGGGAATAAATGGTTTTTCAAAAGGGGCTTAGAGTTTTTCTGTACGTGATATTATCTTTTTGCCTGTTTTTCGCGGGGATTGCCGCGTATGCGGAGATCATAGACAAGGTGCTGGTGGTGGTCAATAATGAGGTTGTGACCCAGCGTGAGTTTGACAAAGCGTTTTTCCCGATAAGGAAAAATTACGAGGCTAAGTTCAAAGGCGAAGATATGGAGAACCGGCTGAAAGAGGCGAAGGAAAGCCTTCTGGAACAGCTTGTAAATTCCAAACTCATCATAAGCCTGGCTAAAGAGCAGGAAATAGAGATTGACGAGGAGGAACTCAAGAACAGGATAGAGAAGATAAAGGCGTATTATACTTCCGAAGAGGATTTTTTGCAGGCCCTTAGCGCGAAAGGCACCAACTTAACCGAATTCGAACGGGAGATGCGGGAGCAGATGCTGGCTCAGAAGTTCGTCGAGAAGGAAGTGACGTCCCGGATCGTTGTCACGCCCGGGGAAATAATGGATCTTTACGACAAAAACAAGGAAAAGTTCGTGTCCCCCCCCAAAGTCCGGGTGAGAGGTATTATGATACGCAAGTCTGCCGGTTCCGGAGAAGATGAAGCCCTGAAAAAGATGGAAGAGATAATCTCGGAACTGAGGCAGGGCGGTGATTTTGCCGCTATGGCGATCGAGCGTTCGGAAGGACCGTACGCGAAGAACGGCGGGGATATGGGGTATGTTTCCCCGGGACAGACACTGGAAGAGATAGACAAGGTTATTTTTGCGTTGAAAAAAGGGGAGATCTCGGATATAGTCGGGACGCACATAGGTTATCATGTGTTTATGGTCGAGGATATAGTAGAACCGCGGGCTCTCGAGCTTAAAGAGGTCAGTGATTTTTTGAGAGAACAGTTGTATGCGAGGAAGTTCGAGGAGAATATGGAAAAGTGGCTTGAACAGAAAAGAAAGAATGCGTATATATCCCAGAAATAAACCCAGGGTATTCATAACCATGGGGGATCCTTCCGGGATAGGCCCGGAAGTGATCATGAAATCAGTGGCAAGCCCGGCAGTGAATGGGCTTGCCGTTTTTGTCATCGTGGCCGATACGGGCGTAATGGAGCGGGCATCCAGGCCGGCATATGCCGGTAAATTCAAGGTACATCCGCTCAGGAAAGCGGACTCCCGGTCTTTGAAGAGGATAAATTCCGAAATCTCTCCGGAAGGAGGGATTATCCATATAGTAGATCCGGGGCCTTCTTTGAAGGATGTCAAACCCGGCAGGCCCACGGATGAAGGTTCAGGCAAAGCGCTTGAATGCCTGGCCGCTGCTGTCGGTTTAATGCGTCATCCCCCGGAGGATATGCCGGGAGCGATGGTGACCGCTCCGGTAAGCAAGGAGGGGATCGCGCGTATTTGTCCGGGATTCACCGGTCATACGGAATATCTTCATGAGGCTGGCCCCGCGAAACCGGTAACCATGGTTATGATCGGAGAAACCCTGTGTGTTGTCCCGGTCACGCGGCACATTCCTTTAAAGGACGTTGCCTCGCGTTTGACCGCGGACCTGCTCGCGGAGACCCTGGTTCAGGTCAGTGAGAACCGTCTGCTTATATGCGGCAAAAAGGATGCCATTATAGGCGTATGCGCCTTAAATCCCCATTGCGGTGAGGGCGGCAGCATAGGGCGGGAAGAGATCGATATCATTGTTCCTGCTATCGAGAAGGCAAGGGATTCCTGCGGCGGTATTAAAGGCCCCATATCAGCGGATGTTATTTTTTACAAGGCGATGAAAAAGGAAATAGACATTGTCGTTTCCATGTATCATGACCAGTGCCTTGCCCCTTTCAAGATGGTGGATTTTAACCGCGGTGTCAACATGACGCTGGGGCTGGGGTACGTGAGGACATCCCCGGGCCATGGGACAGCTTTTGATATAGCCGGAAAAGGGATCGCCGACCCCGGGTCCATGGAGCGGGCCATAGAAGTGGCGGTCCGGGCCGCTACGCAGGCGTGAGTCGTATATGGACCTTAAGCAGCTCAGACAGATATGGCGGGAACACGGGTTCCGGCCGAAAAAAAGACTCGGCCAGAATTTCCTGATCGACAAAAACGTAAAAAATAATATCCTGGACGCGCTTCCTCCGGCAGCCGACCGCACCGTTGTCGAGATAGGCGCGGGGTTCGGCGTAATGTCCTTTGACCTGGCCGAGAGGTGCGGAAAACTGTTCGCCGTAGAGAAGGACAGCAGGATCTGCGGGATCATGGATCCGGTTTTCAGGCAAAAGGAGAATATTACTTTTACCTGTGCCGACATACTTGAGCTGGATCTGCGCGCCCTGACAGGCGAGCAGAGGCATCTCACCGTTTTCGGAAATATCCCGTATTGCATTTCCACGCCGGTCATTGTGATGATGGTCGAGCAGAGGCAGTGCATAGACGCTGTTTATCTCGTGATCCAGGAAGAACTGGCTGACCGGCTTGTTTCTCCGCCCGGATCAAAGCAATACGGCTCCATCAGCTGCTTCACCCAGTTCTATACCGGGCCGAAGAAACTTTTCAGGATAAAGAAAAACTCGTTTTACCCCCGGCCGCAGGTGGAATCATGCCTGCTGGAACTGGAGATACTGCGCGCGCCGAGCGTTCGGGTCGGGGATAAGGAACTTATGTTCCGGATCATACGCAAGGCGTTTTCCCAGAGGCGGAAGAAGATCATCAACCCTCTGTCCGACGGGACGTTCAAGTCAATGAACAGGGATGAATGGCTGGCGGCATTTGAAAGCTGCGGGCTGGACGCCTCAAAACGCGCGGAGAATTTCTCTCTCAGGGACTACGCCAGGCTGGCCGACGCGGCAGAAGCACGAAATAAGGGGCAAGGGTAAAAGTGAATGTTTTTAGTTTTCATGTCAAAATTGAATACAGATGAGGTTCGCCGGGCATCCAAACGAATTAGCGGCTCTTTAAAGCGTCTTCAATCAGATTTATCCCTGAATTCACTGCGAGGGTTTGAAGGGGACGTGGCACACAGCTATTTTCATGTTTTTGATCATTTGATTATTTCACAGAAAAAAGATTTTATTTTCCAGGAACGGAACCCTCGTCCGCCGTTGGACAATGTGAATTGCTTGTTATCGTTTTTATATACGCTTGTGATGCATGATGTCCTTTCTGCCCTTGAGTCCGTTGGTCTGGTTCCGGCGCTGTCTTGATGAACAACGATACGCGAAAAGAAGTGCT